>NZ_WPCF01000025.1 GCF_009741975.1 Halobacterium sp. CBA1126
CGACCAGCTGCTCGCCGTCGACCCGAATCTCGACGCGGTACTGGCCGTCGTCGCCGGTCGCCTCGCCGTACCGGCGGGCCGCGCGCACGAACTGGAGGACGTCGTCGGCGTCCTGGTTCAGTTCGAGGACGAACTCCCCGGTGATGCGGTTCGTGACGGCGACGACGCCGCCGGCGTCCGGGTCGTCGACGTCGTCTGTCAGGCGGAACGTGGCGTCGGTCTCGCTGGCGTCGAGGCGGTTGCCGTCCCGGTCCGTGAGTCGGTCCTCGAGCTCCGCGGCCGCGCCCGTGAACTCGATGGTGACGTTCGGCTTCTCGGGGTCACCGTCCTCGTCGACCCAGTCGACGTTCGCGACGTCCAGTTCGAAGTAGTCCCGGCGCATTCCCTACGGGTGAATAGGGCGGACGGGGAAATGAACGTAACGCCCCCGACGGGAATCGCTCACTGGCCGTACGTGAACCGCTTGACCGCCGCGTTCAGCCGCGCGGTCGCGTCCTGCATCCACGCCACCGGGGAGACGCGGCGCACGTCGGACTCCTCGACCTCGATGCGCTCGCCGTCGAAGGGGTCGGGCATGCCGCCGTCGCTGGTCGCGTCGACGGCGTCGACGACGGTCGTCATCGAACAGCGCCCGCACGCTTCGGTCGGCTGTTGCTCTGCCATGCCTACTACTCGCACGCGAACGGCCATAATTCTGCCGCCCGCGGCGCGCGGACGCGACGGGCTTTTAACCGGCGTGTGGTATCTACAGGCATGGGCTACCGAATCGTCGACCCCGACGACGTCGAAGTGCCGGAGGGACGGCCGTGCGAGTACCGCTCGCTGACCGACGCGGGCGACCTCGACAACATGGCGGTGAACCTGTTCCGGGCCGACCCCGGCGAGCAGGTGCCGCTGGCGTACCACTACCACGAGACCCAGGAGGAGGCGTTCTTCGTGCTCTCGGGGACGCTGTCCGTGGAGACGCCCGAGCGGACCTACGAGGTGCCGGAGGGCCACCTGTTCACGGTGGACCCGGAGAGCCCGCAGCGCGCGCACAACCCCGAGGACGCCGACGAGCGCGTCGAACTGCTCGCCGTGGGCGCGCCGCCGGCGCCCGACGACGCGGTGGCGTACGACCCGGAGGATGACTGACGCCGACGCCGCGCGCGACCCCGAGGAGCTCCCCGCGGAGATTCGGGAGAGCGTGCCGACGTGGGACGACGAGTACTTCGACCGCGTGAGCGACCGGCTGATGTTCAGCTACGACCTCGAGCGCGACCGCGCGGTCCGCGGCGAGCGCTTCGACCTCTACGGCGAGCTGCGGATGCTCACCCAGAAGCAGTTCTTCCACCCGGCGCTGAGCTACGCCGACCACGAGGCCGAGGAGTACCTGTTCGCGCGGCGCACCGACCGCCCCACCGTCGCGGACCTCGAGGCGCTCGTCGAGCTCGGCCACGACCTCGCCGACGACTGGATCACCGCCGACGAGGAGCACTACGAGACGAAGTTCACGTTCGTGCTCGTCGCCGAGGCGGTGCCCGAGGACGTGGCGTCGTACGTCGAGGGGTTCCGGGACCGCACGCTGCTGAAGTACGGCTACTACGGCCACTACGAGGTGAACCTCGTCGTCGTCGCGCCCGGCGACGAGCGCGCGGTCGCCAGCGAGCAGGCCGACGTCGCGAACGCGTTCGCGCTCTGGGGGGACCTCGAGCCCGAGCCCGAGGGATTCCTCTCGCGGTTCGCGAAGCGCTTCTGGACGTAGCCGGCGCGACGGGGCCGCCGCTACGCGGTTCGGGGGAGGGACAGGAAATAGGGACCGTGGAGCGGTCGATTTTAGTCGTCGCTCGGTTCGGCGGCGGGTTCGCTCCCGCCGCGCACTCTGCTGATGTTGCCGTAGCCGATGCGCACCAGCGACAGCGCGAGGTAGACGAGCACCACCGCGAGCACGATGCGGACGGCCATCGAAACCTGGCTCCCGAGGCCCGCGGCGCCGCCCTGAATCAGGCCGACGTAGAGCCACTGGTACATCGAGAGGAACACGAGCGCGAGCACCGTGATGACGACCATGACCGCCATCGGGACGCCCGTGCTGACGAGCTGCTTGCTCTCGTCCCAGTTGGCGAGCCAGACCGTCGCGGTGAGCAGCGCGAGCGCGGCGAGCAGCTGGTTCGCGCTGCCGAACAGCGCCCACAGCGTCGCCCACTCGCCGGAGATGACCAGCACGTACGCGAGCAGACACTGGACGACGGGGTTCGTGTACCGGCCCTTCGCGAACGAGCCGACGCCGCCGCCGAAGCCCGTCGTCGTGCCGCTGCCCTGCGTGCCGACGATCTCCTCCATCATGTAGCGGCCGAGGCGCGCGGCGGTGTCGGTCGAGGTGAGCAGGAAGCTCACGAGCACGAGCGCCATGAACGGCCCGCCGTACTCGGCGGGGAGGCCGATGCTAGTTAGGATGACGCCGCCGCCGGCGGCGAAGTTCGGGAGCGCGCCGCCGATGCCGCCGGCCGCCGCGTCGGACGCGATGCCGGCGATGGCGAGCGTGGATAGCGCGACCGCGGCGAGCAGGCCCTCGCCGAGCATGCCGCCGTAGCCGATGAGGCGGGCGTCGCTCTCCTTGTTGAGCTGCTTGGCGGTCGTCCCGGAGGACACCAGCGAGTGGAACCCGCTGATGGTCCCGCAGGCGATGGTGACGAACAGCATCGGGAACAGCGGGAACGGCGCCCTGCTCTCGACGCCCATGAACCCGGTGAACGCGCTGATGCTGTCGGAGATGACGAGCGGCTCGGCGGCCGTGTTCAGCAGCGTGCCGACCACGATGGCGACGAGCGCGCCGCCGACGCCCGCGTACAGCAGGAACGACGACAGGTAGTCGCGCGGCTGGAGCAGCACCCACACGGGGAGCGCGCTCGCGGCCGCGGCGTAGACGAGGATGACCGGCACCCACGCGGCGGTGTTGCCGCCGAGCGCGCCGGCGCCCGGGACCCACGAGCCAGTCCCCTCGAAGAGGACGAACGTGCCCGCGGGGTGGGCGGCCTCACCGGCCAGCTCGAACAGCGCGAACGGGTACTGGATGCCGACCCAGACGCCCGCGAACACGCCGGCGACGAACACGATGGTCCCCGGGATGAACGGGCCGTCGAGCTGGTAGAGGTAGATGCCGAACAGCACCGCGAGGCCGATGTACACGAAGCTCGCGGTCGCCGCCGACGGGTACGCGTTCAGCACGATGCCCACGACGAGCGCGAACACCGCGACGACGAGGATGATGGTGATGAACGCGAACCACAGCAGCATGTTCTTCCCGCGCTCGCCGACGTACTCGCCGATGATGTAGCCGATGGACTTCCCCTCGTGTCGCATCGAGCCGGACAGCGAGACGAAGTCGTGGACGGCGCCCATCAGCGGGTTGCCGATGGCGACCCACGCGAGTGCGGGCACCCACCCCCAGATGGCGCCGGCCGTGATGGGGCCGACGATGGGCGCGCCGCCCGCGATGCTGGAGAAGTGGTGGCCGAGCAGTACTGGTTTCTTCGCCGGAACGTACTCCTGTCCGTCCTCGTACTTGTGGGCAGGGGTGTCACGCGAGTCGTCGAGGTCGACGAACCGTGAGAGGTACTTCGAGTACCCCACGTACCCCAACGAGAACGTGACGAGGACCGCTGCCACAATCCAAATTACCTGTGTCATTTGTAACGTACCTTCGTGACACTGATTACCGAACGAGCACTTAAGCGTTCGCCTCTTAATGAGTGGCCTCGCAGGCGAAATAATCGCGGGAGTCCGCGCCGGCGCTCAGACGAACGCCGGCTCCTCGGCGGCGACCTCGACGTCGAGTTCGTCGGCGACCTCAGCGAGTAAGTCGCCTTTCACTTCACGGGTCCGGGACTCGATTTCCGCGACCAGCGGCGGCGACAGCTCCTCGCGGACCGTCGCCAGCCGCTCGCGCTCGGTCGCGACGCGGTCCCGGAGGTAGCGCGCGCCGCGCCCGTTCTCGTCGTCGTCCGGCGACGGCGTGAGCTTGTTCGCGACGAGCCCCCTGACGGCGAGGCCCTCGTCGTCCATGTCCGCGATGGCGCGCTCGGTCTCGTTGACCGAGAGCTGGTCGGGGTTCAACACGAGGAAGAACGCGGCGTCCTCGCGGAGCGCGCCGCCCGCGAACTCGAAGAACTCCTTGCGCTCCTGGAGCCGCTGGAGGACCGGGTCGCCGTCCATCACCCGCCGCGGCTCGTTGTTCCCGATGGCGGCCTTCTCGAAGAGGTCGATGCTCTGGCGGCGCTTGTGCATCAGGCGGTCGACCCACGACTCGAGGAACTCCGGGAGGCCGAGCAGGCGCAGCGTCGACCCCGTGGGCGCGGTGTCGAAGACCACGCGGTCGTAGGGGTCGCTCTCCCGCATCACCTCCACGAAGCGGTCGAACAGCGCGGACTCGTAGGCGCCCGGCGTCTGGTGGGCCATCTCCAGCTGCTTGTTGATCTCGTTGACCATCGACGCCGACACCTGGTCGGAGAGCCGGTTCCGGATGTCGTCGAGGTGCGCGGTGACCTCCTCGTCGGGGTCGATTTCGAGCGCGGAGAGCCCGTCGACGCCCTCGACTGGTTCGGGGTCGTCGCCGAACTGCTGGTCGAAGACGTCCGAGACGGAGTGCGCTGGGTCCGTGGAGACGACGAGGGTCTCGACGCCCGCGTCGGCGCACTTCCGCGCGTACGCACACGAGACGGTCGTCTTGCCGACGCCGCCCTTCCCGCCGAAGAAGACGAACGGCTTCACCGGTCGCCCTCCGGCGTCGGGCGGTCGGTCGGCTGCGGTGCGAGCGGTCGGTGGGGTCGTGTCCCGGTCATCAGAAGTGGTACTGTTGGCCCTTGCGTTCGAGCATCGTTTCGCGGTCCCAGAGGCGGCGCTCCCACGCCTCGAACTCGTCTTCGAGGTACGGCAGTATCTCTGCGGTGTAGTACGAGACCGGCGAGGGGATGCCGAAGGCGTCCGGGAAGCACGCCAGCAGGAAGGCGTCCTCGAGGTCCTCGGCCTCCTTCTCGATCTTCTCGTACGCCGGGTGGGACACCATCCCGTGGTAGAGGCCGCGCAGCCACTCCTCGAGGGCCTCCCGGTAGGCCGCGATCCGCTCGGCGACGTTCATCGTGGGCCTGCTAGGCACTCGCGCGGTAAAAGCCCTCGCGGTCGCCCGCCGGCGACAGCCCCGAGAAGCGCGAGCTTCAAGGAGGCTGGCACGTACTCACACGCATGACCGACCGGATTCCGGTGACGGTGCTCTCGGGGAGTCTCGGCGCCGGGAAGACGACGCTGCTGAACCACCTGCTCGGGTCCGCGGGGGACCGCGACATCGCCGTCCTCGTCAACGACATGGGCGACGTGAACGTCGACGCCGAGCTGGTCGCGGAGGGCTCGGAGGTCGACGTCGCGGGGGGCGTCACGGAGCTGTCGAACGGCTGCATCTGCTGCGAGCTCCAGGACGACCTCGAGTCCGCGGTGGTGCGGCTGGCGGACGACCGCGAGTTCGACCACCTCGTCGTGGAGTCCTCGGGTATCTCCGAGCCCGCGCCCGTCGCGCGGCTGTTCACCACCGAGTCGCGGGTCGCCGCGAAGTACCGCGTGAACGGCCTCGTGACGGTCGTGGACAGCCGCCTGCTCGTGGACACGTTCGGCGGCGACGGGACGCCCGAGCGGGTCGCCGCCGAGGAGGACGACCGGCCGCTCTCGGACCTGCTCGTCGAGCAGATCGAGGTGTCGAACGCCGTCGTCCTCAACAAGGCCGACCTCTGCGCGGACGCGGAACTCGATGAGGCCGAGGAGCTCGTGGCGGCGCTCCAGCCGGACGCCGACGTGGTGCGGACGTCGTTCTCGGAGGTCGACCCGTCGTGGCTGCTGGACGTCGAGCGCTTCGACGAGGGCGAGGTCGGCGACCTCCCGGGCTGGAAGCGCGCGCTCGAAGAGGACGACCACGGCGAGGACGGCCACGGCCACCGCCACCCCGACGAGGTGTACGGCGTGTCGTCGTTCACGTACCGGGCGCGGCGGCCCTTCCACCCCGAGCGGGTCGCCGAGGTGTTGCGGACGCTCCCCGAGGGCGTCGTGCGCTCGAAGGGGACGCTGTGGGTCGCGGGCAACGAGTTCCGACAGACCGTCGGGCAGGCGGGGGAGTCGGTGCGCGTGACCGCCCGCGGCCCGTGGATTGCGTCGCTGCCCGAGGTCGAACAGGACCTCTACCGGTCGAACCGGCCGAACCTCGAGTGGGACGCCGAACACGGCGACCGGCGCACGGAGTTCGTCGTCATCGGCACGGACGTCGACGAGGCGGCGCTCCGGGAGCGGCTGGACGACGCGCTCGTGACGGACGACGAGTGGGCGGACGTCGAGGAACTCGCGGACGGGCCGTTCGGCACGGAGGACGCTGCGGAGGTCGTGCTCCGGGCTCCCGAACCCCGGTAGTCAGCAGGCGCAGCCGTCGGCGTACGTGCGCTCGAAGCGCATCTGGTCGCCGCAGTCCGGACACAGCGGCGTGCCCTCGTCGTCCCGGTCGAGGCCCTGCTCGTCGACGTTCACGTCGCGGACGCGGACGTCGCAGCCGTCGCACCAGTACGCGCCCCGGGAGGCGTCGGCGTCGACGGACTCGGACTCCGCGCTGTTCGAGAGCGCCGCCGAGACCTTGTTGACGATGCCCATGTGGGGTGCTGGCGCTCGTCGCCCTTAGTTCCCCGGTCCGCTCGGCCAAGAGCTAAGTGCGCCACTCACGCGGGTCGACGTATGAGCGAAGACGACGCCGACGACGGGGGGTTCAGCGAGGGGGCCGCGCGCTCGGAGGGGAACCCGTGGGTCGTGCAGGGACTGAACGCGGTGCTGTCGACGCTGTTCGCGCTCGGCATCGTCGGCGGCCTGGAGTTCATCGGCGCGATGGCGTTCACGCTCGTGAACGTCGCGACGGCCGCCGTCCTCATCTTCACCATCTCGTACGTCGCGACGCGGTGAGCGCCGGCACCGACACACTGTAGAAGCCGGGCGGAAAACCGGCGGGTATGGTGACGCGCATCGGGATTCACGAGTCCGTAGAGACGCTGTTCCCGCCGGCGGTGCTGGTCGACGAGCTCGCCGACGTCGACGCGGAGGTGACCGCCGTGAGCTCCGAGGACCTCGGCGGCGTCGACGCGCTCGTGACGTTCACGTACGACGACGCCTTCCTCGACGCCGACCTGGAGTGGATTCACTCCGTGCAGTCCGGCGTCGACCGGTTCCCGTTCGACGACCTCGAGGCGGCGGGCGTCCGGCTCACGAACAGCACGGGCACGCACGGCGACAGCGTCGGCGAGACGGTCGCCGGCTACATGCTGTCGTTCGCGCGCCGGCTCCACCAGTACCGCAGCCAGCAGGAGGACAAGCACTGGGAGTGGCCCGCGTGGGAGGACCCGTTCACGCTCGACGGCTCCTCGCTGTGCGTGGTCGGCCTCGGCACGCTCGGGCAGGGCATCGCGGCGCGGGCGGACGCGCTCGGCGTGGACGTGGTGGGCGTCAAGCGCACGCCCACGCCCGTCGACCACGTGGACGCGGTCTACCCGAGCGGCGACCTCCGCGAGGCCATCGCGGACGCGAAGTTCGTCGCGCTCGCGGTCCCGCTCACGGAGGACACGGAAGGGATGATCGGCGCCGAAGAACTCGACGCGATGCGCGACGACGCCGTGCTCGTGAACGTCGCGCGCGGCCCCGTCGTCGAACAGGACGCGCTCGTGGACGCGCTCGAAGCCGGCGACCTCGCCGGCGCCGCGCTCGACGTCTTCGAGGAGGAACCGCTCCCGGAGGACTCGCCGCTCTGGGAGATGGACGAAGTCGTCGTGACGCCGCACGCGGCCGCCGCGACCCGCGACTACCCCGCACGGATGGCGGCGCTCGTCCGCGAGAACGTCCGCCGCATCGCGGACGGCGAACCGCTCGCGAACGGCGTCGTGTAGCCCCGCCGCGGTCGGGCAGCCAGACTTTAAGGTGACGCGGGCGAACGTGGAGGTAGTAATCGATGCCCGAGGACTTGCTCGCGGACTTCGACCGCCGACTCGACAGCCTCCGACAGCGCGCCGAGCGCGTCGTCGACGTCGTCCGCGGGTCCACGGTCGAACTCGTCGAGTACGACCCCGCCGCCCACGGGCCGCTCGTCGAGTTCGACGGCCTCGACGGCTACGACGAGGTCGACCGCTACTGGGTGCACGCGCCGTACGCGTTCGTCTACGTCGGCCACGACCCCGAGAACGACGAGTACCGCTACCACGTCGTCGAACCCGGCCTCGACGACTTCGAGCAGGACCTCCTCGAGACGCTGTACGACGACATCCGGGACGCGCTCATCTACGACGCCGAGTACGAGCCCGACGACCGCGAAGCCGTCCTGAAGCGCCAGATGAAGCGGCTGCTCGAGGAGTACGGCCTCGACGTCGGCCCGAACGCGTTCTACCGGCTGTTCTACTACCTCCACCGCGCGTTCGACGGGTTCGAGAAGCTCGACCCGCTGATGCGGGACCCCCACATCGAGGACATCTCCTGCGACGGCTACGAGGTCCCGCTGTTCGTCTACCACGACCAGTACACGGACGTCGAGACGAACGTCTCCTACGAGCAGGAGGAGCTCGACGGCTTCGTCGTTCGCCTCGCCCAGCAGTCCGGCCGCCACATCTCCATCGGCGACCCCGTGACGGAGACGACGCTGCCCGACGGCTCCCGAGCCGAGCTCGCGCTCGGCGAGGAGGTCACCCCGCGGGGGTCCGCGTTCACCATCCGGAAGTACAGCGAGGACCCGTTCACGCCCGCGACGCTCGTCGACTACAACACGTTCGACCTCGACCAGATGGCGTACCTCTGGCTCGCCATCGAGTCCAACAAGAGCCTGCTGTTCGCGGGCGGCACCGCGTCCGGGAAGACCACGTCGATGAACGCAATCTCGATGTTCGTGCCGCCGCGCTCGAAGGTGCTCACCATCGAGGACACCCGCGAGCTGACGCTGTTCCACGAGAACTGGCTGTCCTCCGTCACCCGGGAGTCCCTCGGCGAGGGCGAGGACATCACGATGTACGACCTGCTGCGGTCGGCGCTCCGCCACCGCCCCGAGTACATCATCGTCGGCGAGGTGCGCGGCGACGAGGCGATGACGCTGTTCCAGGCGATGAACACCGGCCACACGACGTACTCGACGATGCACGCCGACAGCGTCCAGACGGTCATCAATCGCCTGGAGAACGACCCCATCAACGTCCCGCGGGCGATGATTCAGAGCCTCGACATCCTCTGCGTGCAGACGCTCACGCACGTCGGCGGCGAGCGCGTCCGGCGGAACCGCGTCGTCGCGGAGATCGAGGGCATCGACCAGCGCACCGGCGACCTCGACTACTCGACGGCCTTCGAGTGGAACCCCAGCAACGACGACTTCGAGCAGCGCGACTCCGTCGTCCTCGACGAGATCCGGGACGAGCGCGGCTGGTCGCGGGGCGAGCTGCTGCGGGAGCTCCGGAACCGCAAGCGCGTCCTCCAGTACCTCACCGAGCAGGACGTCACCGACTACCGGCAGTTCACGGCGGTCATCAACGAGTACTACGCCGACCCCGAGCGCGTCGTCGACCGCGTCCAGGCCGAACTCGACGAGGACGTCACCGTGAACGCGCCGGGTGTCGGCGAGTAGCATGGCGTCGCCACTCGTCTTCGCGCCGCTGGTCGCGGTGCTGGGCGCGCTGTTCGCGCTCGCCGCGGCGCCGCTCGCGCCGTCGATAGACCGCTCGGTCTCCCGGCTGTCGCTTTCGGCGTTCGGGCGGTTCGCGCGCCGGCGCCGGGACGCCAACCCCGACCAGGTCGCCGCGCTGCAGGGCGCCCACGTCCCGCAGACGTACCGGGTGTACGCCGCGCGGACGTACTTCTACGCGACGGTCGGCGCGCTCGCGGGCAGCATCCTCGGCGTCTACCTCGTCGCGAGCGTGCTCGTGTTCCTCGGCACCGCCTCCGAGGCGCTCCAGTCGCGGTTCCCCGCGGCCGTCCAGTCGCTGTTCGTCGACGGCGTCGGCGGGTTCGCGGTCGGCGAGCTGTTCGGCATCTTCCTCGCGTCTGGCGCGACGTTCGGCGTGCTCGCTGGGTACGCCGCCTACCAGTTCCGGTGGTCGATGCCGAGCTACCGCGCCGGCGAGCGCGAACGCCGCATCGACGCGTCGATGGAGCGGACGGTGGCGTTCCTGTACGCGCTGTCCCGCAGCGGGATGGCGCTCCCGGAGGTGCTGCGGATTCTCGCGCGGAACCGCGAGGTGTACGGGGAGAGCGCCGAGGAGATGGGCGTCGCCGTGAAGGACGTCGACATGTACGGCGCGGACATCCTGCGCGCGCTCGGCCGGCTCGGCCACCGCACGCCCAGCGAGGAGCTCGCGGAGTTCGCTGAGAACCTCACGAGCGTCCTCCAGAGCGGCCGCGACCTCCCGGGGTTCCTCGAGCGCCAGTACGAGTACTACGCCGAGGAGGCGGAAGCCCAGCAGGAGCAGTTCCTCGAACTGCTCGCGACGCTCGCGGAGGCGTACGTCACGCTGCTCGTCGCGGGGCCGCTGTTCCTCATCACGATTCTCGTCGTCGTCGGCCTCACGCTCGGGGACACCCTCACCTTCCTGCGGTTCACCGCGTACCTCCTGATTCCGATGGCGACGGTCGGGTTCGTCGTCTACCTCGACAGCATCACCGAGACGGCGACCGGGGGCGCGACCGTCGACGAGGAGGACTCGGAGTCCGCGTCGCGCTTCCAGTCCATCCGGGGGCGGCCGGCGCGGACGGACGGCGGGCAGACCGAGAGCGCGTCGACGCCGCTCAACCGCCAGCGCCTCGACGTCTACGAGACGCTGCGGCCGATACTCTACCGGCTGCGCAACCCCGTGACGGTCATCCGCGAGTCCCCGACCGTCCTCCTCTACGGGACGATGCCGCTCGCCGCGCTCTACCTCGCGGTGCAGTGGTGGCCGCTCGTGGCGGCGGGTTCCACGGACCTCGCGGCGTACGACGGCCCGCTCGTCCACGCGGCGCTGTTCGTGCTCGGGACGTTCACCGTCGCGTACGAGCTCCACCGCCGCCGCGTGAAGGCCGTCGAGGCGGGCGTGCCGGACTTCCTCGACCGGTTCGCGTCCACGAACGAGGCGGGGATGCCGGTCGTCCAGAGCTTCGGGCGCGTCGTCGGCAGCGACCTCGGCGCGCTCTCCACGGAGCTCGAACGCACGTGGGCGGACGTCCAGTGGGGCGCGCGCATCGAGCACGCGCTCGGGCGCTTCCGCGACCGCACCGACACCCCCGCCATCTCCCGGGTCGTGACGCTGACGACGAACGCGATGCACGCCAGCGGCGACCTCGGGCCGGTGCTGCGCATCGCCGCCAACGAGGCGAAGGCGACCCGCCGGCTCGAGCGCGACCGCCGCAGCGAACTGCTCACGTACCTCGTCGTCACCTACATCGCGTTCTTCGTGTTCCTCGCCATCATCGTCGCGCTCGACGTCATCTTCATCCCGAACATCCCGGTCGTGGAGGCCGCCGCGCCGACCGATCAGGTCCCCGGAGGCGGCGGGACTGGCGCGTTCTCCCGGACGGCCAACCTCACGCAGGCGACGAAGGACGCGTACAGTCTCGTGTTCTTCCACACGGGGCTCGTGCAGGCGGTCTGCTCGGGGCTGGTCGCGGGGCAGATGGGACAGGGCAGCGTGAAAGCCGGCGCGAAACACGCCACCGTGATGCTCGCGCTCGCGTACGGCACCTTCCTCGTGCTCGCGTAGCATGGCGGGCGTCCACCACACCTACGACCGCATCGCCGAGCACTTCTCGAAGACCCGCGAGTACCCGTGGCCCGAGGTCGAGGAGTTCCTCGACGGCCGCAGCGCCACCGTGGCGGTCGACGTCGGCTGCGGGAACGGCCGCCACACGGAACTGCTCGCGGCGCGCGCCGACCGCGCCGTCGGCGTGGACGCCAGCCGCGGCCTCCTCGCCGCGGCCCGCGACCGCGCCGCCGACCGCGGCTTCGACGCGGCCCTCGTCGCCGGCGACGCCGAACGCCTCCCGCTCGCCGCGGACGTCGCGGGCCTCGCGGTGTACGTCGCGACCCTCCACCACCTCCGCAGCCGCGAGGCGCGCGTCGCCAGCCTCGACGAACTCGAGCGCGTGCTCGAACCCGGCGGCGCCGCGCTCGTCAGCGCGTGGAGCACCGAACACGACACCTTTGACCGAACTGAGGGCTTCGACACCACCGTCGACTGGACGCTCCCCGGCGGCGAGACGGTCCCGCGGTTCTACCACATCTACGCTCCCGCGGAGTTCCGCGCGGACCTCGACGCGAGCGACCTCGCGGTCAAGGACGCCTTCGTCTCCAGCGGGAACTGCTACGCCGTCGCGCACAGCGAAGAGTAACGCCCTTAAGCGACGGGGCGGAACGACAAACTGTCTCGCGTTCAACGCGAGCGCAGCGCACCGATGTTGAGACGAACGAAGTTCGTCGATGCACGGTGTGAACGTGGTGAGCACCGATGGTCTAGTGGCTAGGACCTGAGCCTTCCAAGCTCATGGCCCGGGTTCAAATCCCGGTCGGTGCATATCGGCGCTTTCAGCGCCTCTATCCGCCTTTTCTGACTCTAATGCATCGGAATTAAGAGAGGTACGAATGGCGTGGTTCCACTACACGGGGAATCCCGCCGCCCTCTTGCGATTAGCTAAACGAGTCAATCATAACACATGAAAATCGAGAGCGAATCACCAGACAGCGGCGACGTGGAACTCCCACGCCCACCAGTCTCCGACAACAACAGCGAAGCACTCGAACAGTTCGGAGGCATGGTCGAATCCGACTACCACGACTTCAAGCACTCCTTCATGGAGTGGCTGCTCACCGAAGGAAAGGACACCTACCGGCTGAAAGGCTACTCTGACTCTACGGTAGAGCATACGCACTACAAAGTGGACGAAGCCTACCGCTGGAAGTGGAGTCAGACGGGAGAGTACACGACGACGTTCACGCCCGAGGACGCGACCGAGCTGGTGGACTTCATGGTGCGGAAGACCAGTCACCCCGACCGCTACGTCTATGGTTTCGAGAAGTCGGTTCGCCGGCTATTCAAGTATTTCCGCGAGGAACTGAATCGAGACGTTCCCGAGTGGGAGCATGATATTCCGATTCAGCAGTCGAAGGGGTCGAGCGACCACATTAAGGATAAGTTCAGTCCGGCGGAGATGAACGCCGTCTATGAGGCTGCTCTGGGAGAGTATTCGCTACCGTCCTACCATAATAAGAATCTGAGCAGTGACGCTCGCAGTGAACTGAAAGCACTTGTCGCGCAGCGGCTCGGGATGCCGAAGGAGGACGTCGGGCCGAGTGATTTCACGGATGCTTCGTCGTGGAAGGTCCCGTCCATCATCGCAGTGACGGCAGACACGGGGCTTCGACCCATAGAGGTCGGGCGCGCGCAAGTGGATTGGTTCGACTTGGAGAATAATCTCATGGTTGTGCCTGCGGATGAGTCTACGAAGAATCGAGAGAATTGGGAGTGCTGGCTGTCTTCGAAGACGAGTAATGCGGTGGGGAATTGGTTGGAGGAGCGAGAGCAGAACTCGAAGTATGATGGCCGGGGTGAGCTGTGGTTAACGCGGCAGGGGAACAAGTACAAAGCTCGCGCGTTGAACAAAATGCTGGACAAACTCATGGAGTCGGCGGGGATTGACTCGAATACTCGTCAGTTGTCTTGGTATTCGTTCCGTCATGGCGCGGCGACTTTATGGGTTCGTGAGGAAGACCTCGCACGCGCGAAGACCCAGCTACGTCATAAGTCGATTAAGACGACGGAGAAGTACACGCGGAATAGTGACGGGAAGAATCGGAACGAGAACGGACTCTGGTAAGCGGCGAAAACCTCAGCCAGTGACCGCCTCGGAAAGAGGTACTAATCGCCCTCATTATTAGCTATCACGCGGACCACCCCGTGCTACAGCATTCCCACAGTAGTACTAAGTGGCTGGCAGCCGTCTATAACGTAGAGGCAGATTTTCCGGTAGCAACGTCCTGTAGATTCAGGTCTGTTCTCCGCCTGCCTCCTTTATTTATGTCTGCTACTACGACACCAGCCGCAGGTACAGCCTCAGATTCCGTCGAACAATCTGCATCATCTCTGTGGGTCCCCCCAGCTAAGCGACCGCCGACGGGGGCTGAAGAAACTCGCGCTCGAAAACAAACGCTCAACGTCAGTAACGAGACCGCAATCGGATATGACAAAAAGACCGACTTCTACAATCCAAAGTTCATCTCATATCAAAAGAAACGGCACTATGAGAAACTCGACCAACATAACCGGGATAACTTCTGGAAGTACCGAGAGGAAGTTGACGTTTCCCAGGACTATGACCGGCAACTAAAGCTGAAGACTGCGCTGGGAATCGCTTCGCAACTCAGTCTATCCGATTACCACACGCAGGAAGTTGTTGACCGACTGTTCAAGATTGATGGTCGTCGGTTCGGCCAACGAACTGAGGCCGTCGTGTTCTGTCTTTGTGCGGTCGTGCTTAACGAAGATGCAGAAGACCGGTATGGCGAACCAAAAGTCTACCATCCGTCTCGGTCCGACCCGAAGAACGACCATGAGTTCGTCCGCGTGAAAGACCAACTTATGAACGCATT
This sequence comes from Halobacterium sp. CBA1126, assembly GCF_009741975.1. Classification (GTDB taxonomy): domain Archaea; phylum Halobacteriota; class Halobacteria; order Halobacteriales; family Halobacteriaceae; genus Halobacterium. Next base: position 14,639 of record NZ_WPCF01000025.1, read on the forward strand.
TGGCACCATCACGGAATCACGGATACACAGCATCTACGCAAAGCTCACGCAGGGGCAGCCGCCGACGAAGAGTGACGACATGACGCAGCAGTTCATCGCCAGGAATAGTACCGTTCAACGACACCCATCGTTTACTCCTGACTACGCACTTCCTCAGCCAGCTGGAGAAGCCTGACCGACACCCCCTATATAAACCCTATCACACTATTACTAATGTGGAGGTACGGAGAGAACCCTCGACAGTTTGAATTTGCTCATTCAAATGCATAGAGGTGTTTTAGGACGTGGTACTTGCGTTGCAGTAGTTCACTCCAGCAAAGGAGCTACACAGCAACCAAAAGACGCTCTATGAATTGGAATACGGAGTGAGTTAGAACAGGGAAACACGCAAGGCAATCGTCCGAGTGTTATTAGGGGAGGCTTTATCATACGGATTCAGGGTGTTATAGAAGGAACTGTTCTATGACACCCTCGGGGGAGCCTGCTACTCTATCTTTCCCCGAATGACGACGACGCCGGAAGTATCTCCTCTCGATGCGCCGATTCTCGTAAGCCCACCCCGTTGGTGTTCCCCGTGGACACCAGCGGGAGTTGTTGCGTTTTGTAGAACGCAACGGGGAACGAGAGAATTATAAATAGTCTCACAGCAGAGAAAGGATATGGGTCTGTTCGACGAAGGGCTGAAACCTTGCCCCAATTGCGGCGAATTCACTTCGAGCAGTTATTCACAGAGATTAGACACACTAAAGTGACACTCTGAGGGCGAGGGTCAGAGACTCGCTACGATAAACCACCGGAAGGCGAATCATCTTTAATCCATATACTTGATGTAGTAAAATACATTACTTGACCGAGAAATGTGTGGGAATCAAATAAAGTTAAATAATCTTATCTATTTCTTGTTTCAACGATTCGTATGCCTCTACTGCTTCATCAATATCGTCACTACCCGTGATGATGACCTTCCCACTTCCAAAAACAAGTAGAACACAATCAAATTCATCTGGTCGATATACGAGCCCGGGGAATTGTTCAGGCTCGAATTCAGCATTTTCCAAACCGAGCTGGACGACTAACGCATCAAGCTCAACAGTATAGCCAAGAGTACCAACAAAAACGAGATTATTAATTCTAAATGAAGGGGCGAGAGTATCTTCGATTATTCCTAATTCTCTAATGACTTCGAGGAACTCTTCATTCGTTCTATAGAGCTTCTCAAATTCTTTCCCACCCCGAACGATGTATTTCCCACTTCGGTACAGAATCACCAATCCAGAGTCTTCCTCCACTTTCAGAAATGCTGACCCTGTTCCTTCTTCGTATTTTGCTTCGTGAACATCTACGTCTTTGGTGACCTGCGCTAAATCTAGTTCGAGACCTAAGTCACCAGAACCAACGATATTCACGACTTCGAGGGGGGATTCTTCGACTGATGTTTCCGGAGTCATATTTTCACCATCCACGCGGGTCGGAACCTCGTTAGTACGTGTGTAACGCGGCCCCTGGCATAAAATAACCTTGAAAGACCGACCCCAAATGGAAGCGGTAAAGCGAAAACCCTGTAGGAGCAACCAAGAGTAAACGAATGACTGACGAAGACCTCTCTGATTTCTTGGACTCGGATGGTCTCCCAAACAACACAGAAGACGTCGATATTGGGAACTACCACGAAGGGAATGACCTGAACGACCTGACCGGGAAGGAGTGGATAAAGTTCACAAAGAGCTGGAAAATATATCGCCCTCGGTCACGTGGTCAGAGTGAGAAAGACCACCCCGCAAAGTTTCCGGAAGAGTTAGTTGAGGATTTTGTCGGATTTTTCACGCAAGAAGACGATTGGGTTTTAGACCCGTTTATGGGGACGGGTTCTACTCTGGTCGGCTGTCGTTCGATGGGACGGAATGCAGTCGGTATTGAGCTGACAGAAAAGTATGCAGATGTTGCTAAAGACAGAGCACGCCAACAAAGCCTGAATCCCGTCCAGTTAGAAGTGATGAATGAGGACTGCCGAGATGCACTATCTAACTTAGAGCGGAAATTCGATTACTGCCTCACTTCGCCGCCATACTGGAATATGTTGAAAAAGTCACGCGGTGGCGTTGAGTCAGAACATAAGAAGAGGGAGAACGAGGGTCTTGATACGAAGTATTCCGACTCCAAGAGAGACTTGGGGAATATTGACGATTATGAGGAATTCCTCGATGAGCTGGAAAAGATTTTTCTGGACGTATATGATGTCCTGAAGAACGAAGGCTATCTTACCGTAGTCATACAGAATATCAGGACAGAAGACGGTGAAATGAAGCCTTTGGCGTGGGACTTAGCTTCTCGATTGGGCGAAACTTACGTGTTAAAGCAGGAGAAGCTTTGGTTGCAGGACGACAAGCCCCTCGGGATTTGGGGATACCCGTCGGAGTATGTCTCGAACGTGGCCCACCACTATTGCCTGATATTTAAGAAAGTCGAGTAAGCAGTAACGGGACATGGAATTGAACCGGCTCTCCGAGGAACGACGCGAACTCTATGACCCCGCTGTTCGCAACCAACTGATTATCGCAGGAGCCGGCTCCGGGAAGACCTACACGTTGGTCAATACGGTAGCGGAACGAATCCGGGAGGGCATAATCGACCCTCTTGCAGATGACCAGCAAGTCACAATCTTCACTTTTACCGAAAATGCCGCTGAAGAACTCGTTGTTCGGCTCTCACAACAGCTGGAACGAGATGAGGAGATTCTAAATGAGATGTACGTTGGAACGATTCACGGGTGGTGCAATCAGTATCTAGACCAGAACGCAAATCTGGCGAATACAAAAATCCTCGATGAGCTGGAACGGAGTCAGTTGATTCAGCGTATATATGGATTGTTAGAACTGGACGACGTCTATGAGACCGATTCTTTCCACCGACAAATAGAACTCTTTGAGAATGATTTGGGAATATATTATAACGAGAATATAACTTTAGATTCTCAGGAGATACCTGAGGAGATAGAACCCGCACTGCGTCGGTATGTTGATTTCATCGAAGAACAGCGGCTAATCGATTTTGGGTCTCTGATTCGTCGTGCTATACGTACAATCAGAGAGCGGAAAGATGACACCCAATACCATCTGTTCGTGGACGAGTATCAAGACGTAAATCCCGCACAAGTCGAACTGTTCCAAGCGCTCACCGACGCCACAGGTGACGGGACGGTCTTCGCTGTAGGTGACCCAAGACAAGCGATTTATCAGTGGCGAGGAGGCGATATCAACCGAATTCTTGAGTTCGACGAAGACTTCGAGGACGTTGAAGCCTACACAATAACTACGAACAGACGGTCAAGGCCCGGCATCGTGAACTTCTCAAACAGCATCTACCGCGATATGGAATTTTCTTCTGTGGATTTAGGAGATATGAGCGCACACGAAACGAGAATCGACAATCAAGTTTCCGTATTGGGTGATACGGCTTCACAAGACCACGCAAAACAGGTGGCTGAGGAGATACGCCGACTGCACAATTCTGAAGATGTTCCCTACGAAGATATGGCCGTTCTGATGCGGTCAGTAACCAGTAGCTACGGAGGGGAACTGATGGACGTTCTTGAGGAGCGCGAAATTCCGTTCCACTCTCCCAATCGGAATTCTGGTACAGAGTTTGTATCGGACGTAGTATTCTCAATCATAGAATTAGTCGAAACCGTAGAGGACACCCACGATAGAAACTTCCAGACCCAACAGGAGCAACGAGAAGTACAAGAGCGAATCCAAGAACTCTGCTCCACTATTCAGCCATACTGTGGTGATGTCACAACGACGGATATCCACGTAGCAGTTGCAGATTGGTTTGAACTACTAACAGAAGGTGGGCCAGAGTACGATAACGAACAGTACAATTTCAGACAACAATTCTATGATTTCTGTGATAAAGTAGGAATCGAAATCGAGCCCGAGAATACCGCTCTACAAGAAGGATTCGCCAGTGTCACGCAGATAATGAAGTCGATAGAGGAAGTTTATCGACGACGGTTCCAAGGTCGGGCAAACGTCCGGTCGAGCCCCTTCACGGTCTTCACTCGAAACCTCAAGTGGCACTTGGAGAATAGGCTTGAAAGGTGGGCAGAAACTGGATTGGGCCTCCAGAATCGAGACGCAGTTACAGTCTCCACGGTACACGCCGCGAAAGGATTGGAGTGGCCGGTTGTGTTCGTGCCACATCTGACCAAGAATCGTTTTCCCGTAAGGAACCAACCACACGCAACAAGCTTCTCCGACGATATTGCCGAACGATATAGTACCAGAACAGAAGACGAAAAACGACTCTGGTACGTCGCGGCGACACGAGCAAGAGACAGGTTATACTTCTATGCCCGTGACGACGACCGGATAGGGCCTTTCGCGTACCAATCTACTCTCGACTCGATTGACCGTGTCGCGGAGATAAGCAACCAACTTCCGCAGAATCTCTCAGAGATAGACTCTCCGGAGGATGACCCGGAATACATCCACACGGGAGTGTCTTCGTTCCTGCTTCTCTTGGAATGCCCGTACCACTTCCATATGCGGCATAGTGTCGGAGTAAATCCGCCCGTGGGCAAGCAATTTGGTGCTGGTAACGTCCTCCACCGGACAATTGAGCGAGCTGTTGATGATGAAGAGGCGGGTCTTGAGGAGATTACCCGAGAAGAGGTGTATCTGCCATTAGCGGACTATGGGGACGAGATGCGGATGCAAAATGCAATTCGCGCAAACGTCGAGAATCTAATCGAGAGTGGCGGAATTGAGGGAGTTAATTTCTCAGAGACACCGTTTACGATTCAGATTGAGAATCTAGTCGTATCTGGAATCGTGGACGCAATTCAGGAGTCTAATGGACAGAAAGGAGTGGTTGATTGGAAATCCTCAGTCCATGAGGAATTCAGTCAGCGTTATCAGAACCAAATTCAGCTCTACGCATTAGCACTGAGACGTTTGGGAACTGATGTACAGACGGGGTTAATCGCAGACCTCAGCAAAGACAATCCAACAGAGGAGGGGATTCCAGTTGATGTATCCACGGACTCGACGACAGAACTATTGAGAGAAGCAAGTGAACGAATGCAGAATCTCAAGCAGAGAGGGCCTTATACGACGCCGTCTGAACGGTCGTGTTCAATATGCGATATTAGTGATGTCTGTCCGGATAGCGAAGTGAATGAAACTTAAGTGCCATCTCCTAATTCACAGTAACTATGGAGAAGTTCTCGGACGCCTCTCAAATCCTGACCACGGAAATGAGAGAATCGGACTTAGAGAAGGCAATCCAATACGCTACTATCAGTCTCCCGTGGACGTTTGACCGGATGCAATACGGGATTAAGTCCCAACGGGTCGTCAACGACCGGATAATGAATATTCTAAAAGGCGTCCTGAATCAGAGTATATTGAAACGGGCGCTGGAAGACCGAGGATATGAGTGCGGCACGGACTGGTCGAATTACAGAGAGTCGGACATCTTCGACTTCGAGATTAACGACCGCCTCTACGACGTGAAGACGACCCACGTCTATTCCGAGTATGGTGACTCCGATTCACAGTACGGCGGTAGTCGGGAACCGATTTCGCCAGAGCTAATAGAAGAGTATCGGGCAAACGAGGGGCCAGAGTGGAAGACCTTCCTCCCGATGATTGTTCCGTTCACCCAACTGGAGGGCTCCAGAAAGAAGGACGCATTCATCTTCGGAATTGCTGAAACTGAGAAGGACATTCGCCGTACTGAACCGGAAGAAGGCGAGGATGGATTTTGGGTTGCCGCCCCATATAACGAAGGAAAGAACAGAGGGACACACTTCTTCCACACGGAGAACGCTATCCGTGCTCGGGAAGAGAAAGGGCAAGGTTTCAATATAGAGTTCCAGTGGGACAGTAAACAAACCACGCTTGGGGGAGATGACGATAAAGAAATCGAGATAACCCTATTCGGGGAATGGGATGGAGAGCGGCGCGAGGAGACGTTCACCCTCCGCAAACACGGGAATTACACGTCCGATACTGAGTTTTCGTCGTTCTCTATGGCGAGAGTAAAGAATGCAGGTGTTCTCGATGAGCCTGACGAAATCACGGTTACTCCCCACTCTAACTACGATGGCGAAATTCCCAAACCCACAAATCCGAATATCGACCTCGACAACGACGATTTAGAGTGGGTTCTGAAGCACGACAGCTTCGTAAATCTCCAAATGCCCTCCGAATACTCGGTGATGTGGGTCGGATATACCCCACAGGAAGAGTTCTTTGAGGATTTCCAGCAGTACAAAGCGTGGTTCAATCCGAAAGAGGATATCACTAAGAACGAACCTGCTCGTGCGACTGAAAGTGTAAAAAAAGGAGTTCCGGCGACTCGACAAGAAGCGCCAAAACCTAATTGACGAAGGAGACGAGGTTTCCCGGCCTGAATTAATGTCCTTCGTCACCGATGACGAAGAGATTGATGCAGGCATCTTACACGCGGCATATAACCCAAGCGGACCTCTTGGAGCGGCTAGCTACTACTACCCACCTTACACCTTCCGTGAGAAGGCGCTCTACGTTCTTCCCAAAGACCTCTATACGATGGATAGCATCCCGAAGAACGGCGAATAACTTCTCTCAGGATTTTAGAATACGTCGCTTTGTCTGAGGAGTCTAGTTGCCTATATTTCGTCGCGCAGGATGGAACGGAAGTAGTGTTCCATCCTGATTTGCACCCACGTATTCACGTCATAGTTGTTTGTGCTGGCCGCTCGATGACACCCTTCGCAGTGGGAAGCGTCCCATTCCGACCAATCCGAAAGCGATTCTGCCGCCTCCTCAAAGGTGTCCCCTTTGAACACTTCCACGGTGGATTGGTTCGGGACATAATGGCGATGCTTAACGCTCGGAGGCACAAATCCGTCGTCCGGATTCGGTTTGAAACGCTTGTTGATACCGAAGTCACCGAACGCAGAAGCCCCTATATCCTCTGCGAGGTGGGGGCTTTGGTTGTTGGGTCGCTCGTTGTACGCATCGAAAGCGTTCAACACAGCCGTTGTGGGAGTCTCGAACACCTCCGAGAGGTATTCCAAGTCCTCAAGGAGTGGGTCAGTAATTGAGTTGTCTCCTATGTCGAATAGGAGAATATCTTCATGCCGTACTTCGGTTCCCAGCTCTTCAAGCGTATCTCTCTGAAGGCCTGTGAGTAACTCCGATGGACGGCGAAGGATTAGTCGAACTGCGAGACGGTTAAAGTCCTCTCGAAGGTCTCGGTACATCGAGAGGTGTTCCGAGTAGTCAACCGGACTGTTTGACCCGGAGACAACAGGGACGTACTTTGAATCGACCTTACGCTGATAGAACTCAGCGATACTTCCGTAATTTTCGATGAGTTCTGAAACTGGCTCTTGGTATTTGTTTTCCTGCTCGCTGAGGTATCGGGGCAGTTCAATCATCACCGCCTCCCCGACCTCCCTGTATGCTCGCAGGGCGTTCAGGTCGTCTTCATCTGTGACCTCAACCAGCGGTAGCATCTTGAGCTCTTCAGCGGGATACTCTGAGAACGAGTCTTGCCGAAGTCGCTAAACTGCTTTCCGCTCGTTAATGTCGTTTCGGAGGATGGGGATGTACGTATCAGGCATTATGCTCAGTCTCCGGGTGGTTTTCAAACGGAGACAGGCGAAATAACGGGTTATGGAATATTATGTTTTTCCCCTGTTACCTTCGAAGAAGTACGAAGACGACGTGAAAACCTACTCAGGGAGTTCCTTCCGTTCGGCTCTCACGCACGGCCAGCAGGGGAAGTTGTCGCCGAGACTGTCGCAGTCACACTTCCCCGGATTCTCCGCATAGAAGGCAGGAGATTCCTCCACTGTTTCCTCCGTGATTGCGCCGCCGTCAGCGCGGAGTTTGTCTTCCAGCGTTTGCGTAGTGGTTTCGCCGGTGTCCTCCGCGGGAGTCGCGTACTCGACAGCGGCTTGTAGAACGACAGGGCCGCCGACTGACGCGAGTGCAACTTTGTGCTTGCAGTCGTAGTCCTCTCGGTGCTGGTCGGCCTTACAGCCACACTCAGCCGGTACAGGGATACCGGCTCCCTCCTCGATGCCAACGATGTAGGAATGGTCGGCTTTCTCGTGTCCCCACGAGGCGTTCGTCACTTCGACTTGGTGTGGGCTGACGACTGTGAACTCGTAGGACTCCCATCCCACGCGCTTCGCGGTTTTCGCACCGAAGTTCAACTGTTCGACAGCGGTACGCTTTTCTTCCGTAGTGGTGTTAGATTTCATCGCTTCGTGTCCAGCGAAGCGCGGTCGTGTGCGCCAACACACGGCCATTTCTGCGATGGCGTGCCGCGCTTCCTACTCACAAGTATATGCCCCACGCACTTAGTAGTTAGCATATCTGCTAACCTTAGGAGATATGCAGACTTAACACGCGAGCGCACAAAGACCACGTATGGCGAAAACCCGCGCACTACTGACCGACACCGAACGCGAACAGATAGCCGGAGAACACGGCGACGACCGCAAATATCAGGCCGCTTCCCGAATCCGGCGACGCATCGACGAAGAACTCACGACCGACGTCGAAGTCCTACAAGAACAGCACCCACAGCTGCTTGAGGAACTCCGAGACGTGGTATGTAGCCAGCCCAGTGAACAACCCGAGGATTCGAACGCATAGAGTGCCAGCGGGCTACAACACCCTCTATGCATTTGAACAGACGGCCAGAACATTAGACGGCGCACGCGAGCGTAAGATAAGTGGCTTCGTCTGCGAAATTTCTCACTGAGAGCTGCGTTTCTACCACGTAGTATCACAGTGAATCAACCGATAAGCAGACCTGCAACTTTCACTTTCACTACGCTTTGCGGATACTTATTGTCACTGCAACTGTAGTAACTCATCACGGATGACCCGGATGAGCAACTACGGATTAGACGTGCGCTTTTGGGATGTGTCGCACGGGAGTGCCGCATACATGCGAGCAGGGAACAAGGACGTAGTTTTGGACTGTGGTGCCAACGAAGACCCGGAGTTTTCACCCCTCAAGTGGCTCAATACCTCGTATTATGGGATGAACTCCATCGACTTCCTCATCATCAGTCATCCCCACCAAGACCACATCGAAGACCTCGATATGATGAAAGAATTGGGGTTGGAGCCGTCCATCCTGCAACGTCCGAAGCAAGCGACCGAGTTGGTGGAAGAAAACCTCGAAGAAGCCCGAGAACGAGAGAAGGAAGACTACATCGAGGACGCGGAGTACTACCTAAACGTATTAGACGAGTATGACGGCGACCCTGACGTCCTCCCCTCAAATCCCGCTTGGTCGAATGAGGGCGAAACGGCGAGTGCCCATCGTGCTGATGGGGGAATTCCTGACCGTGGTGTTACATTCCACCATTTCGGCGCAAACGAACAAATCGGGAGTGACAACTACCAGAATTTGAATAACTTAAGTCGAGTAACGCTCGTCAACTGCCACGGGTTTCGGATGGTCGCGATGGGCGACCTCCTCCAAGGCGGAATTGACGAAATCAAGGATGACAACGACGCGATGAGCGCTATCGAAGACGTCGAAGTGTTGGTCGCCCCCCACCACGGTCGTGACAGTAGTTTCGACCGCGACCTCGTGAGCCATATCAACCCGGACTTGGTAGTTTTCTCGGACAAGACCGCAGAGCATACTGTCAGCGATAAATACGGGCAAGAGGCCAACGGAGCCTCCGTCTATTACGAGGATACAGAGGAATGGAAGGAGCGCAAAGTCGTTTCAACGAATGCAGACGGGCGGATTAGACTACAAGCGAACAACGAAACGGACTGGAGAGCGCTCGTCTATGGGGGTAACTACGCTTCCAGTAAGGCTTCCTCGACTCGCTATCAGAAAGCAGACTAAGTAGGATGGGGGTTGCACGAACGTTCCGCGCGCTGGAACTGTACGACATACTCGGGAATCTCATCCCGGGCAGTACGTTCCTGTTGATGCTGGCAGTCATCTTCGAGGTCGAAGCATATCTGACCCTCCCCAAGGCAACCGTCACTATCGGTGTTTTCCTAATTGTGGCATTTGTTCTCGGCCACGTCGTTCAGGCTGTGGCCAGTAAATTGGAGGGAAAACCCACCCTCTTCGGTAAGGTAATCCGTGCGTCCAAGGGGGAGATGGTGGAAGATGTACCAATACCAATCACAGACGTTGAAGAAGCGATATGGCCGATGTTGAAGCACAAGTTTGGCCTTTCAGACGACTTCGACAACTATGGCGAGATGTTCCGGCTGTTACTAAGTTATATCGAGACAACCCCTGCAACTCGGGCGCTGCGGTTTCAGGCTCTCCACTCATTCCACCGCAGTATGTGGGCAGTATGGTATCTCGTAATTTGTAGTGTCGTAATTGCCGCCGTTCTGAAAGGAGGAGAGGTAGTTGCGGTCCAATCGTGGTCAGTTCTCGGCCTAACAAGTATTGTCGCACTTATTGGCATTCAGGTCTTCAAGTGGCGGAAGAACAAATTCAATCGTCTCTTCATTCAGTACGCCGTCGTTGACTTCTACTCTGACCAAATTGAGGAGTATAAACACCTGAACCGTCCTGCCAAGTGAAGACATGTACTTGCCGACGCGAGAATTCTCCGCACCCACTACCAACCACCTCCGGAAACGGCGATTACAACTTGCCTGAGCTGCCATCAGAGACCAGTCTAAGAGTATGCCAGGACTGGGAGCATGGACGGTCGTAACAGCACCCCTCATCCCTCTCATGGAGTTCCCCACCATACCACCGGGGAATCATCACATAACATTTGAGGGGCGTGACCCGCCTGCTTTTGGCGCGTGCGGAGGGGAGTAATCGCGGTTAAATCCTAATCTTCGCTCCCGGAATCACTGAACAACTCCTCAGCAGACTCGGGATGGAGTTCTTCAAATGAATCTACATCAGGGTTAAGCCAAACAGGAAATTCGGATGCACAGGGGCCACAGAGTACGTGAGATTCTTCCTCTCGGCTGTTCCCAACTTCAACGTCGTCAGGGTGTGGGTGGTCAGTAACGTGAACTACCCGATAGTGCTCTTCAATATCAAACTCATCTTCACAGCGTGCACACGTCTTGGTGTGAGGTTCTACCATCCAAATATGGGAGGCGGTGAACCGGGATAACACCCTGGATAGTATCTCGAAGGCTTTGATGCAAGCATTATGACAGACGACTGAATGAGTAGTCCGGTTAGGAAGTCTGAGGTTACGCCTACGTAGGCCGCTTTTATGCTGTGATTTAGTGTTAAGACTGCATTCGTGCATAATGCAGCCCCGGGGATACATCGGTACTTTAAAACAACTGTTTAGTGTAAAGACCAGATAGAGTCAGAAAAGGCGAACAACCGGCACCACTCGCCGGTAGTGGCACTGTGAGCGCCGAAGGCGCGACCTGAGCCTTCCAAGCTCATGGCCCGGGTTCAAATCCCGGTCGGTGCACTCCCGCCGGTCGTTTCCGACCGATGTCTCGTTCGCTGCGCTCACGGGACTCCCGGTCGGTGCACTTCTGTCGAGCGAAGCGAGGCGAAGTGCAGAGTGATCCGAAGCCCGTCAGCCGTCAGTCCGAGACGGCGACGACGGAGAGCGTCTCGTCGAGTTCGACCCACGCTTCGTCGCCGTCGATGGTCGTCGTCAGTCTGGCGCGCGGCGGGTCCACCGAGCGGAACTCCACGTCGGTGTTCGTCCGGTCGAACCGCGCCTTGATGTGCGAGAGCTCGTTGAACTCGTACTGGAGCGCGAGCCCGTGGTCGTAACAGAGCGCGACGACGCGCGGGTGGTACTTCGCGAGGACGCCGAGCGTCGCTCGCGTCGTTCGCTTGCAGACGGTACACCGGAATCGCGCGACGCCGCGCGAGCGGTGCCCGCACTCCTCACAGCGTCCGTCGGCGTCGTGGTCGCGACAGACGGCGAGTTCGCGTTCGACCTGCCCGGTGCAGGTGGGGCAGACGCCCTCTATCATGCTGAAGATCGTCTGGAAGGTGTTGACCCACGCCGCCGCGTAAATCTCCTCTGGCGACCGCCCCTCCAGTCCAGCGGGGTCGAGCGAGAACTTCGCGAGGTGGCCGGAGTGGTCGTCGTCGCCGTCGCCGTTCCAGAGGCCCTCGCACTCGGTGCAGGAGACGTAGACCTGCCCGCGCTCGTACTGTACTTCGACTGCGGCGCCGCAGAGCGTACACGAGATGTCGACTCGCGTGGGTTCGAGTTCGGGGGCCTCGATGCCGGTGCCCGCAATCACCGACCGGACGAGCTTCCGGCCGGCGTTGGTGAGGCGGTAGCCGTCGTCGACCGACTCGACGAAGTGGCCGTCGAGGCGGTCGAGGTGGTAGTTGAACTGGCCGCTGTCGGCGGTGCCGACCCGCGACTGCAGGTCAGGAAGCGGACGGCGTCGTCGTCGCCGAACGGGTCGGCGTGCTCCCAGAGCGCCACGAGGATGGCGAGCCGCGTCTCGTCGCTCAGCAGTTCGAACGCCTCGGTGGCCTGAGTCCCCGCGGCGGGCGCGTCGAGCGGCGACTCCGACTCGCGGGGTTTCATGGCCGACGCCCGTCGGGTGAGTCGGGCGCTTCGTTGGTGTTCATGGGTCCGACTGCGACCGCCACCCGCTTAACGGTGTTCTGAAACGCGTTTCTGTAAGTCCGGGGAGACGAACCGCCGACCCACGCTCGCGGCTCGCTGAACTGCGGGTGCCCTACTGTGGCGCTCGGGCGCCGCGTTCGACCCCGGAGAACTCGAAGCGCGCGCCGCCGTCGTCGCTGGTGGCCGCCTCGACCGTCCAGCCGTGGGCGTTCGCGATTTTGCGGACGATGTAGAGCCCGAAGCCCGTCCCGTCGTCTTCGGTGGTGTAGCCGCGCTCGAAGAGGTCCTCGTGGCCGTCCCCGGGGAGGCCGGGGCCGTCGTCCTTGACCGCGAACCCGTCCTCGGTCGGGACGACGCGGACGGCGACTCCCGCGCCGGCGTGGTCCAGCGAGTTCCGGAAGAGGTTCTCCAGCAGTTGGCTGAGGCGGTCGCGGTCCGCGACGACGCTGCCGAGGCGTCGGCGAGCGTCAGGTCGGCCGCCTCGGCGTCGACGACGTCCCACGACGCGGCGGCGGCCTCGGCGAGGTCGACCGGTTCGGTCTCGCCGATCTCCTCGCCCTCCCGGGCGAGGTAGAGGACGTCGCTGATGATGCGCTCCATGCGGTCGAGGGCGTCGCTCGCGCGGTCGAAGTGCTCGGGGTCGCCGTCTTCTCGCGCGAGGTCGAGGAACCCGCGGGCGACGTTCAGCGGGCTGCGGAGGTCGTGGCTGACCATCGACGCGAACTCCTCGAGGCGCTCGTTCTGCCGGCGGAGGCGCTCGGTGGCGCGGCGCTGCTCGATCTCGTAGCTCGCCCACCGCGACAGCAGCTCGACGAACGTGCGCTCGGTCTCCGAGAACGGCTCCTCGCGGGGGTCGGTGTCCGCGAAGCAGAACGTGCCGTAGGTCTCCCCGTCGACGACGATCTCGGCGCCGGCGTAGCAGCCGAGGCCGAAGCGCTCGAACGCGGGGTCGTCGCTCCACCCCTCCGCGGCGGCGTTCTGGACGGTGGCGAGCTCGTCGCTGGTGATGGTCCGGCGGCAGTACGCCTCCGACAGCGGGCAGGACTCGCCGGGCTGGAGCATCGGGTGGTCGCCGCGGGACTGGACGACGAGCTGGGTGTCGTCGTCGATCTCGGTGACGAAGCCGTACGGGACGTCGAGGAGGTCGCGGCCGAGGTCGAGGAGGTCCCGGAGCTTGGCCTCGAAGTCGGCGTCGCGGTCCGCCGTGATGCGGTACATCTCCCGGAGGGCGTTCTGCTCGGTCTGGAGCGCTTCCTCGAGGCGGGTGCGCTCGGTGACGTCCCGGAGCACGGAGAGGTGTTCGCCGGGGACGATGTCGGCGGTGGCGGCGTACTCGACGAGGCGCCGCTCGCCGTCCGGGCGGACGAGCGGGAACGAGCCGACGTCGGTGGCGTCGGCCTCGAACTCCGCCCACGCGGCGTCGAAGTCGTAGTCGTCGGGCGCGAAGTCGGCGACGTGGCTGCCGAGGAGCGCCTCGCGGGTGACGCCGAACAGCTCGCAGGCGCTCTCGTTGGCGTCGACGTAGCGGCCGTCGTCGTCGGCGACGACCATCGCGTCCATGGCTTCCTCGAACGCCGCGCTGTAGCGGGCTTGCGTTGGGTCGCGGGCGTGTGTGCGGTCGCGGACGTCGTCCGCGGCGGCGTCGTGGACGACGGCGACGACGCCGCGCTGGTCGCCCCACGGAATCGCGCGGCTCGCGACGGTGGCGGCGAACGACTCGCCGTCGAGCGAGCGCAGCGTCGCCCAACTGGTGTCGAAGCCGGCGTCGGCCTCGAAGGCGGCGGCAGCGCGGCCGGCGCGAGGGCCGAGACCGGCTGGCCGACGAGGTCGCTCGGCACGTCGACGCCGAAGCAGTCGGCGGCGGCGCCGTTGGCGTACGCGAACTCGCCGTCCACGGCGACGAGCACCGCGTCCGGGGCGGCGTCGAGGGCGACCCGGACGCGGGCCGCGTCCTCGGCGTCGGCGCGAGTGGCGCGCGTGCGCTCGACGGCAGAGCGGACGCGGCGAGCGAGTTCCGGGCCGGGGTCGGCGGGCGCGTCCACGGCGACGTAGTCGGTCGCGCCCGCGGCGACGGCGTCGCTGGCGACGTCCTCGGTGCCGTCGGCCGCGAGGAGGACGAACGGGAGGTCGGGGTGGCTCGCGCGGAGCGCTTCGAGGAACGTGACGCCGTCGACGGCCGCCATCTCCCACCGGCTGACGACGCAGTCGACGGCGCCGTCGGTGACGGCGTCGAGTGCGTCGGCGACAGTCGTCGACGTCCGCGCCGCGACGTCCGGGTCGGCGCGTTCGAGGTGGGCGGCGACGGCGTCGGCGCGGGCGGCGTCGTCGTCCACGACCAACACCGCGAGTTGGGGGGCGTCGTCCATCGGGTAGTTCTCCGCACAGAGGGCTCCAGCGCCCTTGAGGCTACCGGGACGTGTCGTTCGCGCGACCGGAACGCGGGGCTACTGGAACATCCGCATCGGCCGGGCCTGCGTGGACTCGTCCTCCTCGGCCTCCTGCATGCGCTCGGCGAGGCGCTTCTTCTGCTCGCGGATCTGTTCGGCTTCCTCGACGAGGTCCTCGGTCGGCACGTCGACGCCGGCGAGCGGTTCGATGGCGGCGTCGAGGAGGCGCTTGGCCGCCGCTGGGTCGGGGAACTGGGCGTCGGACTCGACGACGAGGCCGACGGCGTCGAGGCCGTGCTCGGCGGCGCGGTTGATGAGCGCGCCCGTCGGCCCGCTGACGAGGCCGCGCTCCGGCGGCGTGTCGATGTCGTGGGCGTCGAGGCGCTCGGCGCCGTCCCCGCTGCCGATGCCGAACACGTCGGGGAGCGTCGAGTGGTCGAGGTCCTGCACCGGGAGGCCGCTGAGGTACAGCGGCGTGGCGTTGGTGTCCTCGAGCCACTCCGTGATGCAGTCGGCGAACTCGCCGCCGCCGTCCCGGGCCAGCGGCACGTCCGACTGGAGCGCGAGCAGGTCCCGGGACTCGTCGGCGTACAGCCGCACGGGCGGGAAGACCTCGCGCCTGTCGGCCTCGTAGACGGAGACGCGGGGGATGTTCTGGCAGTCGACGCTCGCGACGTACGTCATGTCGAAGGTGTCGACGAGGTGGTCGGTCGCGATCTTGCCGACGAGGCCGACGCCCGGCAGCCCTTCGACGAGCGTCGGCGAGTCGAGGTCGAACTCCGTTTTGACGCGAATGCTCGCCATGCGCGAACCGACGCCCGGAGGCGGCTTAAAGACGGGGGCGGCCGGCGGCGAGCGTAACCCACAAGCGCCCGTCCGGTCTACGCGAGTGTAATGGACGCGCTCTCGCGATACGAGCCGATAATCGAGGACTTCGACGCGTTCCTCGAGGCCTGCGAACGCCACCTCCCCACGACGGTCCGGGTCAACTCGATCAAGGCGACCCGGGACCGCGTGGTCGACGCCCTCGAAGCCGAGGGCGTTCGACGTCTACGGCCGCGACTGGAACAGCGACGTGCTGGGCGTCGCCACCGGCAAACCGGGGAACACGTGGCCCTACGTCCACGGCTGGATTCACGGCCAGGAGGAAGTGTC
>NZ_WPCF01000060.1 GCF_009741975.1 Halobacterium sp. CBA1126
GCTGGACGCGGCGGGCGTCGACGGCGAGGTTCGCGTCGTGGCGCCGCGTAACGAGGGCGCGGAGGTCGGCGACCCCGGCCAGGGAAAAGCGTAAACGCCGCCCGCGCGAGGCGTCGGTATGGCGACGATTCCGTTCGGCATCTCGCGACTGGACGGCCGCATCGGGGGTGGCGCCCCCGAGGGGAGCGTCGTGTTGCTGTCGGGCGAGGCGGGCGCCGGCGCCCGCGAGTTCGTCTACACGAGCGCCGTCCTGAACGGGCTGCAGAGCGCTGATCCGGAGCTGTTCGAGTTGCACTACGGCGACCTCCACGGGTCGGCGGTGCCCCCGGAGGACATCCACTACGTCTCGTTCACCGCCGACGAGACCGAGCTCCGCCGCGAGATCTCGTTCACGATGGACGACGAGATCGTCGAGGCGGGCCTCGACGCGGTGACCTTCGAGGACTTCTCGCCGGAGTACTTCCAGCTCAGCCCCGTCCCCCGGGAGTGGTACGCGGGCGCCCACCGCTCCATCTCCGACCTCGGGCAGAGCGACAGCGAGCGCCGGGACGTCCTCGAGGCGTTCGCGGACTACCTCGACGAGCACGCCAGCGGCAGCCTCGTGGTCGTCGACTCGCTGACCGACCTCATCGGCGCGCGCGAGCAGGACATGGCGTTCAGCGACGTCGTGATGACCCTGAAGGGGCTGCGGAAGGCCGCCCGCGGCTGGGACGGCCTCCTGTTGCTGCACCTGACGCGGGACGCGGTCACCGACGAGGAGTTCGGGAGCCTGATGACGTCCGTCGACGGCACCGTGCAGTTCCGCTGGGAGAGCGGCGGGAACGAGCGCGTGCGGACGATGTTCGTCCGGGAGTTCCGCGGCGTGCTCGGACGCCTCGAGGAGGAGGACATCGTGCAGTTCGAGACCGAGATCCACGACGCCGGCTTCGACGTCACGAACGTCCGGAAGATTCGGTGAGCGGGCCGAACGGTTAAGACGGGCGCGTGCCAAGACCGGGTGAATGGCCGACGGCACGTCGGACGGAGTCGAAGCGTCGCTCGACGGCCCCGCCGCGTCGTGGGTGGCGGAGCGCGCGGACGACCTCGACGTGACCACCGACGAGTTCCTCGACCGGGTCGTCGCGGCGTACCGCGAGGCCGACGAGGAGGCGGACGTCGTCACCAGCGACGACCTCGAGCAGCGGTTGAGCGCAGTCGAAGAGGAGCTCCGTTCCGACATCGACGCCGTCGACAGCGAGTTCGACGAGAAGATTCAGGACGTCCGCGAGCGCGTCATCCAGGTGAAGCGGGACGCCGACGCGAAGGCGGACGCGGACCACGACCACCCCGACCTCGCCTCGCAGGCCGAGGAGGCGGTCAGCGCCGCGCGGGACGCGCAGGCCGAGGTGGCGGAGGTCTCGGAGGCGGCGCGGCGGCTGCGCGAGCGCGTGGACGCGGGCTTCGACAACTACGAGGAGGTCCTGACGTACCTCCGCGACGAGGCCCGGGACCTCGACCGGAAGGCGACGACGCTGGCGACCGCGGTCGTGTCGATGCGGGACTCGGTGGCGTCGCTGGCGGCCGCGGAGGCGCGCCGGGAGCGCGCCGAGCGCCTGAAGCGGGAGGCGAACGTCGCGGGCGTCCGCGAGGCCGACTGCGGCGAGTGCGGCGAGTCCGTGACCGTGGCGCTGTTGACGGCGCCGGAGTGTCCGTTCTGCGCGGCGACCTTCGAGGCGGTGGAGGCGAACCCGGGCTGGTTCGGCACGCACGTCCTCGCGACGGGGTCGGCGCCCGCGCTGCCGAGCGACGAGAGCGTCCTCGACGACGAGTCGTGGCTCGGCACGGACGGCGACACGCTCGAGGCGATGGCGGAGGGCGGCGACGAGGACGACGGCCCGGAGGTCGTCGACCCGGACCGCGTCGAGCGCGACGAAGCGGCCGACGGCCAGCGGGGTGACCGCGGTGAGTGACGACCGCGAGGAGGAGCGCGAGCCGTTGACGGACCGCAGCGAGGACGTCGAAGAGCGCGAGCCGCTGGCGGACCTCCGCGAGGACGTCGAAGAGCGCCGCGAGGCGGACGACGACCAGTTCGACGAGCTGTTCACGGACGTCGACGTCGGCAGCGTCGACGAGGAGGCGGTCTGGGAGGAGCTCTCGGCGTCGGCCGACGAGTCGGTCGCGGACGCCGCGGGGGTCGCCGAGTCCGTCGACAGCGAGGAGCTCGACCGGGACGTCCGCGTCGTGGAGAAGCGGCTCTGTCAGGGCTGCCAGCACTTCACGGACCCGCCGGAGACCGCCTGCACCCACGACGGGACGACCATCGAGGCGGAGGTCGACACCGACCACTTCCGGGTCGTGGACTGCCCGGTCGTGGCGGCCCGCGAGGACTCCGAGGCGAGTGATTTTTCCGGCGAGGAGGAGTAACGCGGCGCATGCAGTTCTGCGACGAGTGCGGGTCGATGATGCACAAGCAGGACGACGAACGGGTGTGTTCGGGCTGCGGGCACACCGAGCCCGCGGGCGACGACGGCGAGTTCGTCACGACCGCCGCACAGGACACCAGCGACGTCATCGAGACGAGCGAGGACGCGAACTTCGAGGGGAAGCCGACCGCCGAGGAGACCTGCCCGGAGTGCGGCCACGACAAGGCGTGGTACACCATCAAGCAGACCGGCGCCGCCGACGAGCCGCCGACGCGGTTCTTCAAGTGTCAGGAGTGCGGGAGCCGCTGGCGCGAGTACGCCTGACCGCCCCGAACGGTTCAGTCGCAGTCTGAGTCCACAGAAGGGCTTTACTGTGCGCGCCGGACGTACCGGTATGCGACGGAGAGCCCTCCTGTCGTCGCTGGCGGCCACTACCGCGGCGCTCGCCGGGTGTGCGTCGACCGCCGGCGACGACGCGACGACGACGGAACCGAGCGAGGGAGCGACGACCCGCGACCCGACGACGACCGGCGAGCCGCCCGGGGAGGACGAGCGGCCGGCGTCGTACGCGAGCGTGGTCGAACTGGAGACGGGCCCGCGGACGTACTCGTTCGCGCCGACGGGGCTGAACACGGACGACGGCGCGAACGTGGCGCTGTGGTTCGACCGGACGGCGACCGCCGAGCACCCGGCGCGCCTGCGCGGGTTTCTGGAGAACGCGAACTCGTACGCGAACACCTTCGAGGTGGAGTGGATTCCCGTCGTTGGGCGGACGCACGGCCGCCAGCCGGACGGCTACGACCACGAGGCGAGCCTGCACTTCGCGCCCACCGAGAACAACGACCTCGCCGAGGCGGTGCCGGAGGTGGTGCGGGACGACACGGGCTACTGGCGCGTCGCGGACCTCGGCCCGTGGGTGGTCGAGCGGAAGCGCCTCGCGCCCGGCGAGCGCGTGGAACTGGAGTACGTGCTGGTCGGCGAACCGGGGCTGCCGGGGCGGCCGACCGGCACCTACGAGTTCCGCGGACGCGACGCGGACGCCCGCGTCACCGTCTGGAACGCCGAGCGCCCGGGGCCGGACGGCGAGTCGCGGTTCGCGGGCCGGAGCCTCCCGGCACTCTCCGAGGAGACCACCGTGCAGTGGTTCCACGACGCCGACGAGTCGACGACGGCGTACCTCCGGCCGGAACGGGAGCGCGCGGAGTTAGACGGACGCGTGGCGTTCGAGATGGTCCACAACGGCCGCGAGGCGGCGAGCTGCGGGCACTGGAACCTCCACAAGCTCGTTGACGGGGAGTGGTTCCACGTCGGGCCGAACGTGCACACGTCGGACTGTCGCGCGCTCTACCCCGGCGGCCGCACGGAGTGGGACCTGCGCGCGTTCAACGGCGTGCCGGTGGGCTGCGACTGCGAGACCTTCAGTTGCGGGAGCGGCCTGACGCGCGGGTTCCTCGGCGGCGGCGAGTACGCCGTCGTCGTGGGGTACGGCGACCCGACCGACGAGAGCGCGGCGCTCGTGGAGCTGGTCGGCGACCCCGTGGAGATCGTCCCGATGGAGGACGCCGAAATCGCCGTCGACGGCGACGAGGCGACGGTGACCGTGGACAGCTACGGCGACGGCGAACGGCCCGCGGACGCGTCGTTCGCGCTGACCCGTGCAGAACGCGCCGACGAGCGCCTCATCCCCGAACAGGTGATGGGAGAGACCGCGTTCCAGGACGCGGGTGGCGGCCTGCGGAACGCGCTCGCGGCGATGCGGGAGGACGTCGACCGCGCGGTCGTGCGCGCCGACGACCACGTCGTCGACGCCGCGCTCGGGTACGACGCGGACGTGCGGCGGTTCGAGACCCGCGGGCAGGCCTACGAGGCCACGCGCGTCGAAGGCGAGTAGCTACTGGAGCAGCAGCCACGCGGCGGCGACCGCGAGCCCGCCGAGCGCGGTGGAGGCGACGGCGTGGAGGCGGAGCCGATCGAGGACTTCGTGGTCGTGGCCGTCGTGGCCGCCGCGTTCGGCGGCGGCGTGGACCTCGCTGCCGGTCTCGCACTCGGGGAGGAAGTCCATCGCGACGTGGAGGAAGATGCCGGCGGCGAACCCGAAGACGACGGCGCGGAAGGTGGCGCCCGTCGGGAACGAGAGGATGGTGACGGCGAGCGCGGCGATGCCGACGCCCGCGGCGGGGAGCAGCAGCATCATCGGGGAGCGGCCCTGCGCGGTGAGCCGGCGGGCGGCGGCGTAGCCAGCGGGGCCCTTGTGGGAGACGATGGCGAGGCCGAGCAGCGGCCCGAGTTCGGGCATGGCGGTGTAGACGACGCCGATGATGGAGCCGGCGGTCAGCGAGTGCGCGGCGAGTTCGGCGGTGGTGCGGTCCAGCGGGAGGTCGCGGTGGGTGACGAGGTGGCCGATAGTGTGGGCGCCGAAGCCGACGAGGATGCCGGCGGCGATGCCGAAGCCGCCGGGCTTGGGGGCGTAGCCGATGGCCTGCGGGACGAGGAACGCGGCGGAGGACGCGACCATCGCGCCGCTGGCGAGGCCGTACCCCCAGACGAGGCCGGTGGGGTGTTCGTTGTCGGCGCGCGCGCCGAGGGCGGCGGCGCCGCCCATCGCGGCGAACGCGACCCACGCGATGCCGAGCAGTTTGCGCGCGTCGCCCGCGGCGAAGACGTAGGCGGACAGCGCGAGGAACGCGACGAGGCTGACGACGCCGAGCCGGGAGGTGCGCGCCCGGACCGCGGCGACGGACTGCGTGACTGACATTCGGTTATTAAACTCTCCCGGACAGTTAATACTGTGTCGGTTGGCCGGCACGACGAAGGCCCTCCGGGACGCAGAGGGCGTATGGACGTCGTCTCGATGGAGTGGCGGGACCTGTTGGTCGCGAGCTGGCCGGTCGACCCCGCGGTCGTGGACGCGCGGCTGCCCGCGGGCGTCACCGCGGACACCTTCGACGGCCGCGCGTGGCTGTCCGCGGTCCCGTTCGTGATGAAAGACGTCCGGCCGTTCGGCGTCCCCGCGTCCCTCGGCCGGACGTTCGGCGAGCTCAACCTCCGCACGTACGTCACCGGGAACGCCGGCCCCGGCGTCTACTTCTTCAACCTCGACGCGAACGACCGCCTCGGCGTCGCGCTCGCGCGAGCGCTGTTCCGCCTCCCGTACTACCGCGCGGCGATGCGCGTCGAGCGCGACGGCGACGAAATCGCGTTCCGGAGCCGGCGCACGCACTCCGGCGTCCCGCCGCTGGAGTTCGAAGCGACCTACCGCCCCGTCGGCGAGCCCGCGGAAGCCGAGGCGGGCAGCCTCGAGGAGTTCCTGATGGAGCGCTACCGGTTCTACGCCGCGGGGCGGAAGCGCGTGTTCTGCGGCGAGGTCGCCCACGAGCCGTGGGCGGTCGCGCACGCCGACGCCACCATCCGCCGGAACGACCTCTTCGCGGCGAACGACTTCGCGGCGCGCGAGTCGGTCCCCCACCTCCTCTACAGCCCGGGCGTCGACGTCCGGGCGGAGCGCGTCCGCGTCGCCTAGTCGCCCCGCCAGTCCGCGAGCTCCAGCACCGCGCCGTCCAACTCCTCAGGCACAGAAGCCGCCCACGTGAACAGCCCCGCCACGTCTGCGGGGTCGCGGCAGCCGAACTCGTGGAGGCCGGTGTCCACGGTCCCGGGGTCGACGCAGCCGACGGCCTGCTCGCAGTCCGCGGCGAACTGGCGCGCGATTCCCTCGACGGCGGCCTTCGAGACGCCGTACGCCCCGAACCCGGGCTCGGCGTCGCGGGCGACGCTCCCGGTCGGCACCACGACGCGGCCGGTCTCGTCCATGTGCGGGAGCGCCTCGCGGACGGCCGCGAACACGCCGCGGGCGTTCGTCCGCAGCGTGTCGTCGAACGCGCTGTACGACTCCGCGGGGAGCGGCGTCTCGCCCGGTTCGCCGTGGTAGATTGCGGCGCAGGGCACCACCACGTCGATACCGGAGGCGTCGCCGGCCTTCGACGCCTGCTCCATGAGGCGTTCGAGCTCGTACTCGTCGCGGGCGTCCGTCCGCAGCGCCTCGCCGCCGAGTTCGTCGGCGAGCGCGGCGAGCGATTCGCTGTCCCGGCCGCCGAGCACGACCGTCGCGCCGTCGGCGGCGAACGCCCGCGCGACCGCCTCGCCGAGCCCGCCGGTCGCACCAGTCACTACCGTGGTCGTCATGTCGAAGCGGACGGCGGCCGCGAGCGTAAAGCCCCCGGAGTGCTCACAGGCCGAGGTCGGCGGCGCGGTCGTCGAGGAACTCTGCGGGCGTGGTGTCGTGGAACTCGACGTGGTAGTCGACCTGCACGATTGGAGCCTCGACGTCGACGTACGCCGACAGCGTGTGCGGCGTCCCGGCGAGGACGACCTCGGGGTCGACGTTCCGGATGGTGGCCTCGAGGTCCGCTATCTGCTCGTCGGTGTACCCCATCGCGGGCAGCACGCGGTCGAGGTGGTCGTACTTGGCGAGCGCGTCCGCGATGGAGCCGACGGCGTCCCCGCTGGGGTCGAGGCGCGCGGCGCCGTAGCGCTCCGCGGCGACCGTGCCCGCGCCGTAGTCGGTGCCGCCGTGCGTGACCGACGGGCCGTCCTCGACGACGAGGACGTCCTTCCCGCGGACCGCCTCGGGGTCGTCGACGGTCACCACGGAGTCGGCGTGCAGGATTTCGGCGTCCGGGTTCGCGTTGCGGACGTTCCCCGCGACGGTCTCGATCTGGTCGTCGCTGGCGCTGTTCTCCTTGTTCACGACCACGACGTCCGCGCGCCGGAGGTTCGCCTCGCCCGGGTGGTAGCCGCGTTCGTCGCCGGCGCGCAGCGGGTCCGCGAGCACGACGTGGAGGTCCGGGCGCACGAACGGCAGTTCGTTGTTCCCGCCGTCCCACACGACGACGTCAGCCTCGGCGCTCGCGCGCTCGACGATTTCGGCGTAGTCGACGCCCGCGTAGACGACGTGGCCGCGCTCGACGTGCTGCTCGTACTCCTCGCGTTCCTCGATGGTGAGGCCGTCGAGGTCCGACTCGTCGGCGAACCGCTGGACGCGCTGCTCGGCGAGGTCGCCGTACGGCATCGGCTCGCGGACGACCGCCACGTCGTACCCCCGGGACTGGAGTTCGGCGGCGAACGCCCGCGAGACCTGGCTCTTCCCGCAGCCCGTGCGCACGGCGTCGACCGCGAGCACGGGGCACGTCGGCCTCGAGTTGCATCTCGTCGGGGCCGACGACGCGGAAGTCCGCGCCCGCCGCCAGCGCGCGCGAGGCGACGTGCATCACCTTCTCGTGTGCGACGTCGGAGTACGAGAAGACCACCTCGTCGGCGCCGTACTCCTCGACGACGGCTTCGAGGTCGGACTCGGGGACGATGGGGATGCCGTCGGGGTGGTCGGGGCCCGCCAGTTCCGCGGGGAAGGTGCCGTGCTGGTCGCCGGTCTCCCCGAGGTTCTGGCCGGGCGCGGCGGTGAACGCGACGACGCGGTGGTCGCGGCTGTCCCGGAAGACGGTCAGGAAGTCGTGGAAGTCGCGGCCGAGCGCGCCCACGACGACGACTCGTCGCATGCCTCAACGTCCCCGCGCCACCTCCGTAAGCCTACCCGCCGCTACCCGAGGAAGAACGTGGGGACGTAGAGCACGAGACACGACAGCGACCCGGCGCGGCCGACCGGCCGGCGCGCGTAGAGCACCGCGAGCACGGCGGCGCTCGCGAGAATCATGTAGCCGACGGACGTGAGCACGCCGTCGACGCCAGTGACGTGGACGCCTGCGAACGCCGCGCCGATACCCAGCGAGAACAGCGGGTCGGTGATGTTCGAGCCAAGCAGGGTTCCGACGGCGATGCCGGTGCGGTCCCGGCGCACCGCGATGAGCGCGACCGCGATCTCGGGCGCGGTCGTCCCGAGGCCGGTGACGAGGCCGACGAGGTAGCTCGGCACGCCGAGAGTCACTGCGAGGCGCTGGCTGCCCGTCACGAGCAGGTGGCCGCCGACGACCACCAGCGCGACGCCGAGCACGACGTAGCCCGCCGCGCGCCGGAGGGACAGGTCGGAGTCGGAGACGTGCTCGGCGTAGTCCTCGTGTTCGGCGAGCACGGCGAGGAAGCCCAGGTACGCCAGCACCATCAGCGCGCCCTGCGCCCGCGTGACCGTGCCGGACTGGAGCGCGACCGCCATCACCGCCATCGCGGCGAGCATCCCGCCGCCGTAGACGCGGGTCTTCTGGCGGGCGACCGACAGCGGCGCCGCCAGCGAGACGACGCCGACGCCGAGCGTGATCTGGGAGGTCGCGGAGCCGACGACGTGGCCGACGACGAGATTCCCGGAGCCGTACGCCGCGGCGTACAGCGACGTCGCTATCTCGGGCACCGAGCTGCCGACCGCGACGACGGTGACGCCGACGAAGAACGTGGAGACGCCGGCGTGCCGGGCGAGCGCGCTTGCGCCGTCGACGACCCGGTCGCCGCCGTAGACGAGCGTCGTGACGCCCACCAGCAGCGTGAGCAGCGACGCGAACACGCTACCGGGCGCGGGCTACGCGGCGGTCTTCGGCCGTGGGACTACGCATCGGTCGACGCGAGACGCCGGAGCGGGAAAACAGCGGGGGCCGGTCAGCCCGTCAGCACCGCGTCCGTGAGCTCGCCGAGCGGCTCGGTGACATCGAAGGCGGGCGTCTGGACGCGAATCGGCGTCTCGTCGGTGACGTCGTAGAACTTGAGGTGGAGGCTGAACGCGCCGTCGGCGCCGATGGGCGCGGCCTCCCGCTGGCCCGACGGCTCGTGGGTCGCCCACGCGTAGTCGCCGGCGTACTGCGGGTCGACCTCGCCGTCGACGAACGCCTCCTGTGGCGCGCTGAAGTCGGTGCCGCGCATCGGGAGGTCGTTCTCGTACCACGGCCCGAACCCCTCGTCGATGACGAAGACGTTCGAGAAGCCGGCCTGCTGGAGCGCGGACGCCCGCACCGAGGAGAGGTGGTGGGGACAGCCGCAGTAACAGACGATGCGGTCGTCCTTCCCCCACTCGCCGATGCCGCCGCCGGAGGAGCCGCGCTGCGCGGGGCTGTTCACCGCGCCGTAGATGTGCGAGCGCTCGTAGGCCTCGAGGCCGCGGGCGTCCACGAAGCGGGCGTCGGCGCGCTGGTGCCAGTACCGCGCCACCTCGATGGGCGCGAGCCGGACGGTCTCGCCGTTCGCCGTGGTGGTGGGGAACGACGACGGGTCGACGCTGCGCTCGTCGGGGTCGCCGTACGCGGGCGGGTAGCCGTCCGCCGGGTCCTCGTCGGCCGGCAGGGAGGTGTTCGCGTGGAACTCCGCGTCGATGCTGCGACGTGGTTCACGGGCGCCGACGACGAGGAGCCGAACAGCCCGAGACAGCCCGAGACGGCGGCCAGCGAGCCGGTGGCGCCGGCGGCGAGGAACGCGCGACGGTTCATACCCCGACTGTGGGCGCCAGCGAAGTAAGGGCTGTCGCTGTCCGCACCCGCCGCCCCTTCGCAGCGCCTGCGAGCGCGGGGAAGCACTCATCCCGACCGAGAGTGTACGGCCGCCCATGGGCCTCCGCCGCCGCCTCCGAACCGGCTTCACGCTCGCACGGGACAGCGTGACCGTCCTCCGCGACCACCCGAACCTGCTGTGGTTCCCGCTGCTCGCGGGCGCGTCCGGCGTCGCGTTCTTCGCGCTGGCGTTCGGCGCCGGGCTCGGACTGCTCCCGCTGGCCGCGCTCGCGGACGCGCCCCAGCTGAGCGGCGTGGTCGGGCTCGCGGTCGGCTACCTCGGCGCGGCGTTCCTCACGGTGCTGTTCACCGCGGGGTTGATGTTCGCGACGAAGGACGCCGTCGAGGGCCGCGAGCCGAGCGTGCGCGCCGGCCTGCGGGCGGCGTGGGAACACAAGCGCACGCTGTTCGCGTGGGCGGTCGTCAGCACGCTCGTCGGCCTCCTCGTGCGCGCGCTCGAGTCCTCGGACAACATCGCCGGCGTCCTCGCGGGCCTGCTGTTGAGCACGTCGTGGGCAGTCGTCACGTACTTCGTCGTCCCGGTCGCCGTCTTCGAGGACGAGGACATCCGGGGCGTCTTCGGCCGGAGCGTCGAGGTCGTCCGCGACACGTGGGGCGAGTCGCTGGGCGCGGAGTTCGGCCTCGGGTTCGTCCACGCCGCACTCTTCCTCGCGGCGCTGCTGGTCGCGGCCGTCGCCTTCGCGGTCTCCGGGAGCGTCCGCGCGGCCGCGGTCGTCGGCGTCCCGCTGTTCGTGGTCGCGTTCGTCGTCGCGGCCACGCTGAACGGCGTCGCGAAGGTCGCGCTCTACGAGTACGCGACCACGGGCGCGCCGCCGAACTACTTCGAGAACGTCGACTTCGACGTCGGCGGCGACGGAGAGGACGGGGACGGACCGCGGCGCCCGCGGTCGCTGCTCCAGCGGCGCATCCGCGGCGGCATCTAGACGCGTTCGAGGTCGTCGACCGTCCGCTCGCTGTTCTCGGCGTCGCCCGTGTTCGTCGTGCCCGCCGGCTCGAACAGCAGCACCTTCGTCTCCTCGTGGGCGACCGGCCGGTGTTCGACGCCCGCGGGTGCGACCGTCAGGTCGCCGGGGCCGAGGTGGACCGCGTCCTCGCGGCCGTCCTCGCGGTACTCGACGGTGAGGTCGCCGTCGACGACGTAGAACAGTTCGTCGGCGTCCTCGTGGGCGTGCCAGACGAACTCGCCGTCCAGCCGCGCGACCTTCACGTGCTGGTCGTTCAGTTCGGCGAGCAGTCGCGGCTCCCACGTCTCCTCGAGGGCGTCGAAGGCGTCGGCGAGCGAGCGGGCGTCCATGTGCGGGAGTGGGAGCTGCGGGGCGAAAGGTCGTCCGGCGCCAGCGGCCGTGTGCGAGCGCCTCACACGCCGCAGCGGTGACGCAACCCGTTTGTACCGCGAGCGCCTTCCCCGGATAATGAGTTATCGGATCGGGCTCGTGGGCAAGCCCAGCGTCGGGAAGTCCACGTTCTTCAACGCGGCGACGATGAACGACGTGCCGGAGGGCGCGTACCCGTTCACGACCATCGACCCGGCGGTCGGCGAAGCCTACGTGCGCGTGGACTGTGCGGCCCCGGAGTTCGGCGAGACGTGTACGCCCTCGACGGGCTACTGCGCGGACGGCACGCGGTTCGTGCCGACGAAGCTCGTGGACGTCGCGGGCCTCATCCCGGGCGCCCACGAGGGCGCCGGCCTCGGGAACCAGTTCCTCACGGACCTCAACGAGGCGGACGTGCTCGTCCACGTCGTCGACTTCTCCGGGACGACGGACATGGAGGGCGAGGCCACCGAGGGCCACGACCCACGGGAGGACATCGACTTCCTCGAGGACGAGCTCGACCAGTGGTACCTGGACATCCTCGAGAAGGGCATCGAGCGCTTCGAGGGCCAGCACGCCGACGAGACCGCCCTCGAGGTCGAGCTCGCCGAGCAGATGAGCGCGTTCCGCACCAGCGACGAGGATATCAAGCAGGTCATCCTCTCGCTGGGCCTCGAGCTCGACCCCGCGACGTGGGACGACGGCGACCGGATGGAACTCGCCCGCGAGATTCGCCAGCGCACGAAGCCGATGGTCGTCGCCGCGAACAAGATGGACACGCCCGCAGCACAGGAGAACTGGGCGGAGATCACCGACGACCCCGACTACGACCACCTGACGTTCGTGCCGACGAGCGCGCACGCCGAGAAGGCGCTCAAGCAGGCCAGCGATGGCGGCGTCGTCGACTACGTGCCGGGCAGCGACGACTTCGACATCACGGGCGAGGTCGGCGACGAGCAGGCCGCCGGCCTCGAGTCCATCCGGGAGTTCCTCGGGGAGTTCGGCGGGACGGGCGTCCAGCAGGCCCTCGAGGCGGCGCTGTTCGACGAACTCGGCGTCGTCCCGGTCTTCCCGGGCTCGGCGAACGGCCTCGGGACGACCGACGGCCGCGTGCTCCCGGACGTCTTCCTGCTGCCGGAGGGCGCGACCGCCGAGCAGTTCGCGTACCACGTCCACAGCGACGTCGGCGACGGCTTCCTCCACGCGAAGGACTGCCGCGCGAACCGCCAGATCGCCGCCGACCACGAGCTCGACCCGCGGGACGTCGTCGAGATCGTCACCACGAACTGAGCCGCGGACCGACACGTTGAGGGCGGCGACCGCCCTCGCTCCGTCCATGTCCCCGTGGCTGGTGTTGCTCGTCGCCGGGCTGTTCGAGACCATCTGGGCAATCGGACTCGTGTACACCGACGGGTTCACCGACCCGCTGCCGTCGACCGCGACGCTGGCGGCGATGGGCGTCTCCGTCTACTTGCTCTCCCGGGCCGTCCAGCAGATTCCGGTCGGGACGGCGTACGCGGTCTGGACGGGCATCGGCGCGGTCTCGACCGCGATTCTCGGCGTCTACCTCTTCGACGAGCCGGTGTCGGCGCTGCGCGTGGCGTGTATCGCCATCATCGTCGTCGGCATCGCCGGCCTCCAGGTGACGAGCAGCGGCCACGCCTAGAGCACGACGCCCGAGCGCAGGAACGCGATGAGCCCAGTCAGCACGGGCACGCCGAGCAGCGTCGTGACGAGCACGCACGTCGAGACGTACTCGGGGACAGAGACGCCCTCCGAGCGCGCGCCGGCGGCGAACTCGCCGACGAGGATGACCGGCGTGACCGCCGCGGGCATCGCGGCTTCGAGAACGAACACGCGCGCGACCGTCGCGTCCCCGAACGGTATGACGAGCGCGACGGCGAGCGCGACCAGCGGCGCGACCCCGAGTTTGAGCGCCGTGGCGGGCGCCGTCCGGGAGACCGCCGCGCCCGTGTCGGTGCGCGCGAGCTGGATGCCGAGGACGAGCAACATCACGGGAATCGAAGCGTCGCCCACCAGCTTGAGGGACTCCATGCCCGCGCTGCCGGCGGGCGGGACGACGCCGAGCGCGCGGGCGGCGAGAGCGGCGAGGACGGCGTACACGAGCGGCAGCCGGAACACGCGACGGAGGCCGACCAGCCCCGCGGAGCCGCCGCTCCGGGACGCGGCGTAGACGCCGAGCGTGTACATCAGCACGGACTGCACGGAGAGGAACACGACCGCGGTCTGGCGGCCGACGTCGCCGAACGCGAAGTCCGAGACCGGGACGCCGAGGTTCCCGGCGTTCGAGAACATGGCGACGAGCACGAGCGCGCTCAGAATCGGTTCGCGCTCGCCGAGCAGGCGACCGGTCGCCTCCGCGACGCCCCACATCGCGACGGTGAACGCGACGATGCCGACGGTGAGCCACTGGAGCGTCGACGCCGCCAGCTCCGTGACCGCGAGGCTGTGGAAGACGAGCGCGGGCGCGAGCACGTAGACGACGGACGTGTTCAGCGGCTGCGGGTCGACGTCCTTCAGCGTCGCGAGCACGTAGCCGACGGCCGCGATGGCGACGATGGGACCGACGGCGCCGAGGAAGATGCCGGCGAAGTCGACCATCAGCGGGCCCCCGTCGGGGGACGCGGGCGGTCGTCGGGCGGGACGAGACGCGAGTCCGGGAGCACGGGTTCGTCCGAACGGTCACCGCTCGGACGTTTCTGTATTTCGGAGCGTCCCCGCGGGGTCGTGCGGTGTGGTACCACTGCTTCCCGTTGATTTAAACGTCTCGGACGGCTATCTTCGGTGTGAGCGAAGAATCTGGGCGCCGCAACCTGCGGATGCCCGACGAAGACGAGCTTTTCGCCGTGGTGACGGAGCACAACGGCGGGAATCACGTGCGAGTGCGGTGCGAAGACGGCGAGAACCGGATGGGACGCATCCCCGGCCGCATGAAGTACCGGACCTGGATCAACGAGGGCGACGTCGTCCTCGTCGAACCGTGGGACTGGCAGGACGAGAAGGCCAACATCGAGTGGCGCTACGACGAGCAGGACGCCGACCAGCTCCGCGAAGAAGGCCACATCAACTGAGCCGCGCGGCGGAGTAGTTCTGCGGTTCTCTCGTATTTCACCGTCGTAGCGGCCGCGCCGTCACTCCTCGCCGGTCAGCGACACCGTGAGCACGGGCACGTCCGCGGCCGTCACGACCTCCCGGGAGACGCTACCGAGCATCGAGTTCTCGAACTCGCCGCGCCGCGTCCCCATCACCACGAGGTCGGCGTCGGACTCCTCGGCGTAGTCCAGAATCTCGTCGCCGGGGTCGCCGCGCCGGAGCTCCGTCTCCGCGACGACGCCCTCGCTCTCGAAGGCCTGTTTGGCCTCGCTGAGCGCGCGGCGGCCCTCCGCGCGGAGCTGGTCGACGGCCTCGTCCTGCATCCCCTCGTCGAGCGTGAGGAACGCCCGGTCGTCGACCACGTAGAGCACGTGGACGGTCGCGTCGCGGCGCGCCGCGATGTCCGCCGCGTGCGCGAACACCGTCTCGGCGGCGTCGCCGCCGTCGGTCGGCACCAGAATCCGGTCGTACATGGTCGCCGGTAGCACCGACGCCGTAATAGGCGGCGGGATTTCGGTCGGCCGCTCCGGGGCCGGCCGCGCCGCCGCTGTGGGGCGTGGCGCCGAAAGAAACGTGGTGTCTGTGTCGCCGTGTGGCGACGGGAAAACCGAATTAGAGTCGGACGACGTTCGTCGCGCGCGGACCCTTCTCGGCCTCTTCGATGTCGAACTCGATCTCGGTGCCCTCGGTGAGGTCCTCGCCGCCGACGTCCTCCATGTGGAAGAAAACGTCCTCGTCCGCGTCCTCAGTCTCGATGAAACCGTAGCCGCCCGTGTCGTTTGAAGAAGTCAACCGTACCTTCTGCCATTACGACCAAACGAAGGCCCGGTAGACGGTTAAGGGTTGGCATCCGTCCGTCGGTAGTGTTCAGATTAGCTGATTCCATGCGAAGCTGAACGATCTGAGCCAATCGTCGGCGGTATCTGCTTTTTGGCGTTTGCTTGAAACAGTTTTTGAGAACGAGGAGGTTCGTCGTTTTTATCTCTCGAAAGACACGTTCTACGCTATTCCGATTCCCATTGTTTTTTTCATATCGGAATCGGAGCCCGTGTCGCTGACAGGCGTCTTTCAGTGTGGGTGCGCCATCGACGAGAA
>NZ_WPCF01000029.1 GCF_009741975.1 Halobacterium sp. CBA1126
GAGCGCGCCGCCGACTGCGGCGAGCGCGAGGTTCCGACGTGACGCGTCCATGGGTCGCCGTTGGGCGACCCCGCACGTGTAGCTTCGGACGCGACAAACGCGCGTTTGAAGCACCGGCCAGCTTCCCGGCCAACACAACGTACAAACCCCGCGCCCACCGACTAGTGGGTATGACCGACGAGCCCCGAGTAGAGATCTACACGAAGACCGACTGTCCGTACTGCGAGAAGGCCAAGGACCTCTTCGACGAGAAGGGCGTCGACTACGTGACGTACAACGTCACGGGCGACGAGGAGCTGTTCGCGGAGATGAAAGAGCGCGCGAACGGCCGCGAGACCGCCCCCGAGGTGTTCATCGACGACGAGCTCATCGGCGGCTGGGACGACACGCACGAACTCGACCAGGCGGGGGAACTCGACGAGAAACTCGGTATCGCCGACGAGAGCGACGACGACGTGGTCGAGCACCGCAAGCTCGTCGTCACGGGCACCGGCATCGCGGCGCTGACCGCGGGCATCTACGCGGCGCGGTCGAACAACGACCCGCTGCTGTTCGAGGGCGACGAGCCCGGCGGCCAGCTCACGCTCACGACCGACGTGGAGAACTACCCGGGCTTCCCGGAGGGCATCTCGGGGCCGGACCTCATCAACAACATGAAAGAGCAGGCCAAGCGGTTCGGCGCGGAGATCGAACACGGCGTCGTCGAGGACGTCGACGACTCCGTGCGCCCGTTCCGCGTGGAGCTCTCGAACGGCGACGTCTACACGGCCGACGCCGTCATCGCGGCCTCCGGCGCGAGCGCGCGCACCCTCGGCATCCCGGGCGAGGACGAGCTCATGGGCTACGGCGTCTCGACGTGTGCGACCTGCGACGGCGCGTTCTTCAAGGGCGAGGACATGGTGGTCGTCGGCGGCGGCGACGCGGCCGCCGAGGAGGCGTCGTTCCTCACGAAGTTCGCGGACACCGTCTACCTCGTCCACCGCCGCGACGAGCTCCGCGCGGAGGACTACTGGCAGGAACGCGTCCAGGAGCACGTCGACGACGGGAACATGGAGGTGCTCTGGAACACGGAGGCCGTCGAGGTCAACGGCACTCCGGAGTCCGGCGTCGACGACGTGACGCTCGTGCGCCACCCCGAGGGCCACCCGACCGCGAAGCTCGACGACGACGAGACCGAGCAGTTCTCGCTGAGCGTCGGCGCGTTCTTCGTCGCCATCGGCCACACGCCGAACACGAGCTACCTCGAGGACACCGACGTCGAACTCGACGACGAGGGGTACATCCGCACCCACGGCGGGAAGGGCGGCGGCCAGACGCTGACGGACGTCGAGGGCATCTTCGGCGCGGGCGACGTCGTCGACTACCACTACCAGCAGGCGGTCACCGCGGCCGGCATGGGCTGCAAGGCCGCGCTGGACGCCGACGAGTACCTCGAGAGCGAGGTGAGCGCGGCCGCCGCGGAGGGCACCGAGGCCGCGCCCGCCGACGACTGAGGAACGCGTCGCGCCCGTATCCACACCCATTTTAGTCGCGGTCCCGTCCCGACGGTATGGACGAAGCCACGTTCACCATCGAGGACCCGGACGGCGACACGAACGAAGTGACCCTACCGACGCGGCTGGTCGAGATGTTCAGCGAGGAGGACGACGAGAGCGAGGCGCAGGTCGTCGGCGACATCGCGCTGATGGCGTTCGCGCAGCGAGCGCACGCCCTGGTCCACCACAGCCAGGAGGAGCCCACGGAAGAGCTGCAGAACGTCGAGGAGGCCGTCCTCGACCAGTTCGAGCAGCGCTTCGGGCAGACGTACGCGGAAGCGACCGGCCACCAGCACTAGTCGCCGCAACCCGCAGTTCGCGTCTCTCGCGGCGACGCACCGAAGTGACGAGCGTTCCACGCCGTTTTCGCGTCGCGTTCGTGACGTAATTTTAAGGTGTCGTGGGTCAGTGGCGGTACCGTGACAGAGTACCACGTATCTCCGGCAGCGAACCAGTGGCAAGTCAAGAAGAAGGGCGGGTCAGTCGTCTCGAACCACCGGAAGAAGCGGCCCGCGCGAGAGCGGGCCCACGAGGAGGCGAGTTCGGGTGACCGAATCGTCGTCCACCGGCAGGACGGCACGATTCAGGAGAGCACGGAGAAGTCGTAGGTCGGACGGCGCCGCGAGCGACTAGCCGGCGACGAGCAGCCCGACGAGGCCGAGCCCGACGCGACGTACGCGAGCGCCGCGAGTCCGTCGAGGAGGCCCCCGAGGAGGGTGAGCTGCACGCCGAACAGCAGGAGCTTCGTCCCGGTGACCGACCGCGGCGCGTCGTCGCCCTTCGAGCGCCGGACGCGCGAGAGCACACCGTCGGCGTCTGTCATACGGCCGGGTTCGACCGCCCGCGAATAGAATCTACCGGACGCCTCTAGCAGTCGTACTGGAGGAGGACGCCGTCGTCGACGCGTTCGACGCCCGTCAAGTCGAGGGGCGGGAAGTCGTCGACGAAGCCGTCGCCGTCGGCGAGCGTCGGGGCGTCGCGGCCGCCGATGATTTTCGGCGCGACGAACACCGAGAGTTCGTCGACGAGGTCGTCGGCGAACAGCGAGAAGATGAGTTCGCCGCCGCCCTCCACCATCAGGTCCTCGACGCCGTGGGCCTCCAGTTGGTCGAGCGCCTCGGGGAGGGCGACGCGGTTCTCGCCGGCGACGACGACGGTCGCGCCGGCCGCCTCGAGGCTCTCGCAGTGTTCGACCGGTTCCTCCTCGGCCACGAGGACGTAGGTCTCCGCGGCGCCGTCGAGCACGCGAGCGTCCGGCGGCGTGCGGGCGTGGGAGTCCGCGACGACGCGAGCGGGCTGGGGGGAGTCGCCGCGCTGCTCGCGGTCGGCGACGAGCGCCGAGTCGTCGACGGTCAGCGAGGGGTCGTCCGCGAGGACGGTGCCGACGCCGACCATCACGGCGTCGACGCTCGCGCGCAGTTCGTCCACGCGGCGGAAGTCCGCCTCGCCGCTGATGGCGACCTGCTCGCGGCGGCGCGTCGAGAGCTTGCCGTCCGCGCTCATCGCGGCGTTGACGACGACGTGCATACCTCCGCTGGCGGTTGCCGCCCTGAAACCGGTTTCGTTGCCGGACGGGCGCGGTCAGGTCGCGCCGTCGGCGGCGTCGCCGGCTCGGCGCCGGGAGACGACGACGAGCGCGACGAGCGCGAGGACGGCGAGGGCGGCCGCGGCGGCGCCGGCGGCCCAGTAGCCGAACAGTTCGCCGGCCGCGTAGAAGTTCGGGAGCAGCAGTCCAGCGAGGAGGAGTCGCTGCCGGCGCTCGATTCTGGCGACGCGGTCCTGGAGGGCGGGGTCGTCCATGTCGCGAGAGGTAACGGCCACCGGGAGTAAAACGATTGCCCCGACCTTGGGGCCGCTTGCGCGCGCACGCTCGCGAACCCTTTTACGGCAGGCTGTCCGAACTGTAGACGCATGAACATCGACGATCACGCCGAGGAGCTCGCCTCCGACCTCGGTGTAGACAAAGCGGAGGTCGAAGAGAACCTGCAGAACCTCGTGGAGTACAGCGTTCCCGTGGAGGAGGCCAAGCGCAGCCTCCGGCGGAAGTACGGCGACGACGCCGGCGGCGACTCGGGCGGCCCCACGGCGGCCGACATCGTGGACGTCGGCCCGGACTCCGGGAACGTCACCGTGACCGCGAAGGTGCTGACGGCGGGCAAGCGCTCGATTCGCTACCAGGGCGACGACCACGTCATCGGCGAGGGCGAACTCGCCGACGCGACCGGGAAGATATCGTACACGGCGTGGGAGGACTTCGGCCTCGAGCCCGGGGACACGGTGACCATCGGGAACGCGAGCGTCCGCGAGTACGAGGGCGAACCCGAACTGAACTTCGGGGAGTCCTCGACCGTGAGCCGAGCCGAGGACGTCGACGTCCCCTACGACGTCGGCGGCGACCGCGACCTCGCGGACCTCTCGCCCGGCGACCGCGGCCGGAACGTCGAGGTGCGCGTCACCGAGGTCGAGGCGCGGACCATCGACGGCCGGGACGGCGAGACCGAGATTCTGAGCGGCGTGCTCGGCGACGAGAGCGCGCGGCTGCCGTTCACGGACTGGAACCCCCACGAGGAACTCGAAGAGGGCGCGTCCGTCCGCCTCGAGGACGTCTACGTCCGCGAGTTCCGCGGCGTGCCGTCGGTGAACGTCTCCGAGTTCTCGACGGTCACCGCGCTCGACGACCCCGTCGAGGTCGGCGGGCCGACCCGGATGACGATTCGGGAGGCCGTCGACCGCGGCGGCGCCTACGACGTCGAACTCGTCGGGAACGTCATCGAGGTCCGGGACGGCTCCGGGCTCATCCAGCGCTGCCCCGAGTGCGGGCGCGTCGTCCAGAAGGGCCAGTGCCGCCAGCACGGCGACGTCGAGGGCGAGGACGACCTGCGCGTGAAGGCGATTCTCGACGACGGCACGGACACCGTGACGGTCATCCTCGACCGCGAGCTCACCGAAGCGGTGTACGGCGGCGACATCGAGGACGCGCGCCAGCAGGCCCGCGACGCGATGGACCAGACCGTCGTCGCGGACACCATCGCGGAGAAGCTCGTCGGCTCGGAGTACACGGTCCGCGGGCACCTCTCCGTGGACGACTACGGCGCGAACCTCGAGACCGTGGAGTTCCGCGAGTCCGCCGACGACCCCGCCGAGCGCGCGCAGGCCTTCCTGCAGGAGGTGGAAGCATGAGTACGTCCGAGGACGAGGAGGTCAACCGCCGGGAGGTCGCCTACCGGCTGTTCGCCGCGGAGTTCGAGGACGCCGACTACTCGTACGCGGAGAGCGACGAGGAGCGCGCGCCGAACTACGTGGTGACGCCGACGGGAGCGCGCGTCAACCGCGTGTTCGTCGTGGGCGTGCTCACGGAGGTCGAGCAGGTCAGCGAGGACGTCGTTCGGGCGCGGGTCGTCGACCCGACGGGCGCGTTCGTCGTCTACGCCGGCCAGTACCAGCCAGAGGCGCTGGCGGCGCTGGAAGCCGCGGAGACGCCGTCGTTCGTCGCGGTGACGGGGAAGGCACGGACGTTCCAGCCGGAGGACGCGGACGTCGTCTACACGTCGATTCGCCCGGAGGAGGTCAGCGAGGTCGACGCCGAGACCCGCGACCGCTGGGTTGTGTCGACGGCCGAGCAGACCGTCGACCGCGTGGCGACGATGGCGGCCGCCCACGAGCGCGTCGAGCGCGGCGAGAACCTCCGCGAGCTCCTGGAGGACGCGGGCGTCCAGCCCGGGCTCGCGGCCGGCATCCCGCTCGCGCTGGACCACTACGGCACGACGCCCGCGTACCTCGACGCGGTGCGCGAACTCGCGCTGGACGCGGCGCGCGTCGTCGCCGGCGAGCGCGACGAAGCCGGCGACCTCTCGCTCGCGCCGAGCGACGAGGGCGACGCGGACCTCGAGTTCGCTGCCGACCTCGGCGTCGAGAGCGAGCCGGCCACGGAGCCGGAAGCCGAGGGGTTCGGCGCCGAGCAGCCCGACTCGCCGGGCGCCAGCGACGAGGAGCTGACCGAACCGGAAGCGGAGGGCTTCGACGGCGAAGCGGCGGACGCCGAGCCGCCCGAGACTGAGGACGAATCGGAGACGGAACCCGAATCGGACGTCGAACCCGAGCCCGAAGCGGAAACCGAGACCGAGTCCGACGTCGAACCCGAGAGCGAGCCCGAAGCGGAAACCGAACCCGAGCCTGGGTCGGAAGCGGAGACCGGTCCGGCTGCCGAGACGCCGGAGCCCGAGGAGGTCGCCGCGGAGGCCGCGCCCGAGGAGGGCGAGGCGGCCGCTGACGGCGAGATGTACGAGCTCTCCGAGGAGGAGCGCCAGGAGGTCAAGGAGAACTACGACGTCGGCTTCTCCACGGGCACCGAGGTCCCGGACGCGGGCGAGGCGGACATCGACGCGCCGGAGCCCGACGAAGCGGACGGCGAGGACCTCGGGGACTTCGACGCCGACGACGAGGCCTTCGACGAGTCGCAGGACGAGGACGCCGACGACCGCGACGACTTCACCGAGGACTCGTACGACGAGTCGGCGTCCGACAGCGAGGACTCGGAGGCGGCCTCCATGGAGTTGGACCTCGAGGACTACGTCGTGGAGCTGATGGAC
This sequence comes from Halobacterium sp. CBA1126, assembly GCF_009741975.1. Taxonomy (GTDB): domain Archaea; phylum Halobacteriota; class Halobacteria; order Halobacteriales; family Halobacteriaceae; genus Halobacterium. Next base: position 6,125 of record NZ_WPCF01000029.1, read on the forward strand.
GAGCTCGACGACGGCGACGGCGCGCTCCGCGAGAACGTGGTCGCGACGGCGGCCGACGAGCGGGACGCCGACGAGGGCGAGGTCGAGGACGCCATCCAGGAGGCGCTGATGAGCGGGCGCTGCTACGAGTCCGGCGACGACCACCTGAAAGCCATCTAGATGGCGCTGGTCGAACCGGTCCCCGGCGAGCCCGCCGCGGTCGCGGACCTCGACGGAGAACGGGCGCTCGTGGTCGCGGACTACCACGCGGGCATCGAGGTGTCGCTGCGCCGCGAGGGGCTGGAGGTCCAGAGCCGGGCGGGAGCGCGTCGCGAGCGCGTGCGGGAGTTGCTCGACCGGACCGGTACCGAACGCGTCGTCTTCCTCGGTGACCTCGGGCACGCCATCGGCACGCCGGAGGGCGCCGAGCACGAGGAACTCGAGGCTCTGTTCGACGCGCTCGACGTCCCGGTGACGCTCGTCGTGGGGAACCACGACGGCGGTCTCGCCGACGAGTTCGACGTCGACGCGACGCCGCCGGAGGGTGCGCGCATCGGCGACGTCGGGTTCGCGCACGGCCACACGTGGCCCGCGTCCGAGGTGCTGGAAGCCGAGACTGTCTGCGTCGGCCACGAACACCCGAGCGTGCGGCTGGAAGACGAGGTCGGCGGGACGCGCGTCGAGCGAGCGTGGCTGCGCGGCCCGCTCGCGGCCGAGCCGTTCGAAGAACACCACGGGGAGCCCGTCGACGCGCACGGCGACCTCGCGGTGTTCCCGGCGTTCAACGACCTCTCCGGCGGGACGTGGGTGAACGTCGAGGGGCAGGAGTTCCTCGCGCCGTTCCTCCCGGAAGCGTGCCCGGACGCCGAACTCTACTTGCTGGACGGCACGCGGCTCGGCCGGTATCGGGACGTCTGAGCGGCCACAGAATTTTTGTCGAATCGCGAGTCTAGTGCCGCGTGAGCCATGAAGGGGCTCGTACTCGCGACCCACGGCTTCGAGGACAGCGAGTTCAGCTATCCCTTCTACCGCCTCCGCGAGTCCGGGTGGGACGTCGACGTCGCCACGCCGGACGGCGAACCCGTGGAAGGCGAGCACGGCTACGAGTTCGACGGCGACGTCGCTATCGACGAGGAGGCGCCGTCGTGGTTCGCCGACGAGTACGACCTCCTCGTGATTCCGGGGGGCGGCTCGCCGGAAGCGCTCCGCACGGAGGCGCCGGCGGCCGCGGACGTCGTCGCGGAGTTCGACGACCGCGACCAGCCGATTGCGGCCATCTGCCACGGCGCCCAGCTCCTCGTCAGCGCGGACGTGCTGGAGGGGCGTCGCGCCACCGGCTACTGGTCGCTGGAGGTCGACGTGGAGAACGCGGGCGCGGAGTACGTCGACGAGGCCGTCGTCGTCGACGACAACCTCGTGACCTCGCGGGTGCCCGACGACCTCCCGGCGTTCATGGACGCGACGCTGCGGCTCGTGGACGCCGACCCCGAGGCGGAGCCCGCGGCAGCAAAGGCGTAAGCACCACCGACCGATTTTCTTCGCCGGCAGTCGCCGAGTAGGGGCAGACGCGTCGCCCGGCAACGTGCTTATTCGGGTTGCGGCCGTACGTTTGGCGGATGAGTGAGACGCGGGGGATGGACGCGTTCGCCCACCTCGGCAGCGAGGTCCGGGCGGCGCTCTCCGAGCGCGGGTTCTCGACGCCGACGGAGCCGCAGCGCCGCGCGATTCCCGCGCTCGCGGACGGCCGGAACGGCCTCGTGGTCGCGCCCACGGGCACCGGGAAGACGGAGACGGCGATGCTCCCGGTGTTGAACAGCATCGTCGAGGCGGGCGCGCCCGAGGGGTTCGCGGCGCTGTACGTGACGCCGCTGCGCGCGCTGAACCGCGACATGCGCGAGCGCCTCGACTGGTGGGGGGAGACGCTCGGCCTCGACGTGGACGTCCGGCACGGCGACACGACGCAGTACCAGCGCGGGAAGCAGGCCGACGACCCGCCGGACGTGCTCGTGACGACGCCCGAGACGCTGCAGGCGATGCTCACCGGGGAGAAGCTCCGGGACGGCCTCGCGGACGTGCGCCACGTCGTCGTCGACGAGGTCCACGAGCTCGCGGGCGCGAAGCGCGGCGCCCAGCTCTCCATCGGGCTCGAGCGCCTCGTCGAGCTCGCGGGGGACTTCCAGCGCATCGGCCTGTCGGCGACGGTCGGCGACCCGAGCGAAGTGGGCGCGTTCCTGACGGGCGGGCGCGGCTGCGAGGTCATCGAGGTCGACGTCACCTCGAAGGTGGAGTTCACGGTGCGCGAGCCGGAGGTCACCGAGCGCGACGAGCGGCTGAGCAACGAGCTGCTGACGTCGCCGTCGATGGCGAGCCACGTGCGCGCCATCCGGGAGATCGTCGACGACCACGACTCCACGCTGATATTCGTGAACACGCGCCAGACCGCGGAGGCGCTCGGCTCGCGGTTCAAGGAGCTCGACGCGAACATCGGCGTCCACCACGGGTCGCTGTCGAAGGACGCCCGCATCGAGGTCGAGGACCAGTTCAAGGCCGGCGAGCTCGACGGCCTGCTCTGCACGTCGTCGATGGAGCTCGGCATCGACGTCGGCCGCATCGACCACGTGGTGCAGTACTCCTCGCCGCGGGAGGTCGCGCGCCTGCTCCAGCGGGTCGGGCGCGCGGGCCACCGGCGCGACGAGGTCAGCCACGGCACCGTCATCACGGGCAGTCCGGACGACACGTTCGAGGCGCTGGCCATCGCGCGGCGCGCCGGCGAGGGCGACGTGGAGGTCACCCAGATACACCACGGGAGCCTCGACACGGTGGCGAACCAGATCGTCGGCGTGGTGATGGACTTCGGGGAGACCAGCGCCCGCCACGCCTACCAGGTCGTCACGCGGGCGTACCCGTTCCACGACCTCGACGAGGCGACGTTCCGCGAGGTCGCGATGGAGCTGCACAACAACCGCGTGGTCTACGTCGACGAGGACGACGACACCATCTCGAAGTCCGGCGGGACGTGGCAGTACTACTACGCGAACCTCTCGATGATTCCCGACGAGGAGACGTACGCCGTCTACGACATGGCCGGGGGTCGGCAGGTCGGGACGCTGGACGAGCGCTTCGTCGTGAACTTCGCCGAACCCGGCGCGACGTTCGTCCAGCGCGGGGAGATGTGGCGCATCACGAACATCGACGAGGAGGAAGAGGAGGTCAACGTCTCCCCCATCGAGGACCCCGCCGGCGAGGTGCCGTCGTGGACGGGCCAGGAGATTCCCGTGGCCTACGAGGTCGCCCAGGAGGTCGGCGAGATGCGCGAGGTCGCCGCCGACCAGTTCGCCGCGGGCGCGACCCGGGACGGGGTGGCCCGCGAGTTCACGACGCGGTACCCGACCGACGAGTACACCGCGGGCGAGGCGCTCGAACAGGTCGAGTCACACGTCGATGGCGGGAACGCCGTCCCCAGCGACGACCGCGTCCTCGTCGAACAGGAGGGGCGGACCATCGTCGTGAACGCGGCGCTCGGCCACGAGGCCAACGAGACGCTCGGCCGGCTGCTGTCCGCGCTGCTCGGCCAGCGCACCGGCTCCTCGGTGGGGCTGGACGTCGGCCCCTACCGCGTGGAGTTGGACGTCCCGGCCAGAATCAGCGCGAACGACGTCGTGGACCTGCTGCGGGGGACCGACCCCGAGCACGTCGAGCCGCTGCTGGAGCTGAGCCTCAAGCAGTCGGAGACGCTGAAGTTCACGCTCGCACAGGTCGCCGCGAAGTTCGGCGCGCTCAAACGCTGGAAAGGCCGGGACGGCGTCGGTCTCTCACGCCTGCTCGGCGCCCTCGAGGACACGCCGGTCTACGACGAGGCCGTCCGCGAGGTGTTCCACACGGACCTCGACGTCGAGCGCGCGAGCGAGGTGCTGGACGCGATTCAGGCCGGCGACCTCGAGGTCGCCATCGTCGGCGAGCGCACCACCATCGGCGTCGGCGGGCGGTCGTCGGGCACGGAACTGCTCACGCCGGAGAACGCGGACGCCAGCGTCGTACAGGCCGTCAGAGACCGCATCCAGGACGACCGCGTGAAGCTGTTCTGCACGCACTGCCGGGACTGGGAGCACGAGACGAAGGTCCGCCGGGTCAGCGACCAGCCCGAGTGCCCGCACTGCGGGTCGACGCGGGTGGCGGCGCTGTCGCCGTGGGCCGAGGACGCGGTGAAAGCCGTGCGCGCCGACGACAAGGACGACGAACAGGAGGACCGGACGGAGCGCGTGTTCCGGAACGCGAGCCTCGTCCAGAGCCACGGGAAGAAAGCAGTCATCGCGCTGTCCGCGCGCGGGGTCGGCCCGCGGAACGCCGCCCGCGTCATCAACCGCCACCGCGAGGACGAGGCCGACTTCTACCGGGACATCCTCGAGCGCGAGCGGGAGTACGCCCGCACGAAGGCGTTCTGGTAGTCAGAGGTCGCGGAACGCCGCTTCGAGGCCGTCGTCGTCCATCTCGTCGACCGCGGCGTCCAGTTCCTCGGAGAGCTCGTCGCGTCGCTCGCAGAGCTGCTGGTACGTCTCGTTGTCCGAGAGCTCCGACGCGCGCTTCTCGTCCTCGAGGGCCCCGATCTTCCGCGAGACCGAGAAGAACTGCCGGGAGCGGTCGTCGAACGACGACAGGTCGAGGAGCTGGTCGACGGTCTCCCGGATCTCGGACTGGTCGACGGGCTTCGTGAGGTACGTGTCGAAGGACATCTCCGCGATGTCGAAGTCCGGGTCGACCGCGGTCACCATCGCAACCCGGCAGTCGAGGCCGCGCTCCCGGAGGCGTTCGAGCACGTCGTCGCCGGAGCGGTCCGGCATGTGGCGGTCGAGGAGGACGACGTCGACATCCTCGTCGGCCTCCTCGAGCGCTCGCTCCCCGTTCGTCGCGGTGCGGACCTCGTAGTCGTCGGGGAGCCAGAGCGCGTACGCCTCCGCGACGTTCGCCTCGTCGTCCACGACGAGCACGACCGGCGCGTCGTGGTCGAGGCTCCCGTCGGCGGCGCTGTCAGTAGACATCTCTCGGCACCTCGTTCGACGCGGCGGTACTTGGATGTAGGGGAACCCGAGCGAACGACGCGCACAGGGTGTCAACGCCCCGAACGGTCATTCGTCGTCCGCCCCCAAGCGAACGCCGGCGAACTCGAAGCGCGCGCCGCCCGCCTCGCTCTCCGCCACGGTCACCTCCCAGCCGTGCGCGTCGGCGATGCTCTCGACGATGTTCAGCCCGAAGCCCGTGCCGCCGTCGTCCGTGGTGAACCCGTAGTCGAAGACGTCCTCGCGGTCCTCGGCGGGGATGCCCGGCCCGTCGTCTTCGACGTAGAAGCCGTCGTCGGCAGGCAGCGGCCCGACCTCGACGGTGACGCAGTCGCCGCCGTGGTGGACGGCGTTCCCGAGGAGGTTCTCGAACAGCGACCGCAGGCGCTCGCGGTCGGCCTGCACGACGCCGACGTCCTCGACGGACAGCGTCGCGTCCCCGCTGCCGACGGTTTGCCACGCTTCCTCGGCGACCGCTCTCGGTGAGACCGGCTCCGGTTCGCCGACCGTCTGGCCCTGCTTCGTGAGCGTCAGCACGTCCTCGATGAGTTCGCCCATGCGGTCGTGGACGCGCTCGAGTTCGTCGAGGTACTCCGTCGGGTCGTCGGCGTTCTTCGCGAGCGCGACCTGCGCGCGGGCCGTGTTCAGCGGGTCCCGCAGGTCGTGGCTGAGGATGCCCGCGAACCGCTCCAGTTGCTCGTTCTGGCGTTCGAGCTTGCGCTCGCGCTCCACGCGGTCCGTCACATCCCGCATGATGCCCGAGAACACGCGCTTGCCGTCGTACCGGTGTTCCTCGAACGTGATCGAGAGCTGGACCTCGTGGCCGTCCTTGTGCTCGCCCGGCAGTTCGACGTCGTTCCAGTCGAGGGTGCGCTCGCCGGTCTCGACGTACTCCGCGATGGCGGCGTGGTGGGCCGCCTGGAAGCGCTCGGGCATCACCACGGTCAGCGGCTCGCCGACGAGCTCCGCCGGCTCGTAGCCGAACACGCGTTCGACCGACCGGTTCGCGAACAGAATCGTGCTGTCCGCGTCGATGCTGATGATGGCGTCCGAGCCGTGCTCGACGAGCGTCCGGAAGAACGACTCGTCGTCGACGACCCCCGCTGGTTCGACGTCAGTGCTCATCGCAGTACTGGCCGGACGAACGGCGACCAGCCGGATTACTCTGGCGGCGCTGCCAACCCACACCGCAACGCGTTCCACGCGCGACCTCCCACAGTCGGCCATGAGCGAGGACACGCGCTACCTGCTGTGGCCGGATGGACTGCGACCGCCGGACGTCGACGTGCCGGACGGGTACGCGCTCCGCACGAGCAAACTGACCGGCCGCGACCGCGAGGCCGTCGACGCGCTACTCGACGGTGGCGGCCAGCGCAACGGCGTCGAGGCGTTCCGCGACCGCGTGCTTCCGAAAGGCTCGTTCGTCGCGGTCGAACGCGCGACCAACGCCGTCGTCGGGACGTGTTCGGCGCTCCACGACCCGAACGCCGGCGACCACCGCTTCCCGTTCGGCGGCGCGCTCGCGGGCCTCGTCGTCGATCCCGCGCACCGACGGGAGGGACTCGGCCGTGCGCTCGCCGCCGCAGCCACCCGGCGGCTGCTGGACGCGGGCTACGACAGCGTGCGCGTCGGCGTCGACGCGGACCGAAAACCGGCGCTCGTGCTCGCACTGAACGCCGGCTACGCGCCCTGCGTCCTCGAGGACGGCGACGTGGGTCGGTGGCGGGACGTCTTCGACCGCCTCGGCCTGCCGTTCGACCCCGACCGCTGTCTGCGCCCGTAGACGGCGACCGAGTCCGCGACTCGTCGCCAGATCCGTCGTCCCGGCGGGGGCAACGGTTTTTAGCTCGGCCGACGGAGATTCCCCCATGGTCGAGGAGACTCAGCGCGACGACATGCTCTGGTACCGCTGCGAAGAGTGCGGGTTGATGTTCGACGATCAGAGGGACGCCGAACAGCACGAACAGAACTGCGACGCCGAGGACCCCTCGTACCTCCAGTAGCCGGCGGTCGGAGCGCTACTCCTCGCTCTCGGCGGCGAACAGCTCGAACGACCGCTCGCCGAGCTCGTCCTCCTCGAAGACGAACACGCGGCCGCGGGCCTCCTCCGGGTCGGCCTCGACTTCCGTCGCGTAGCCGTCCGCGCGCACCGTCACGCCCGGGAACAGCTCCTCCTCCTCGCCGGGGTCGAGGAGCACGCGCCCGACGCCCGTGGACTCCAGAATCTCGTCGTGGGTCTTCAGGTCGTTCACGTAGACGAGGACGCCCTCGGTCTCCGTCGGGTCCGTGACGAGGACGTGGACGTCCTTGCCCGGCCGGCACCGCACCGTCCCGTTGACCTTCTCCGGGACGCCGTTGTAGAACGTGCGGCGGCCGTCCGTGTACTCGACGTAGACGCCCTCCTCCTCGAGGTCGACGCCGAGAGTGCTCGGCGCGATGTCGTTGCGGGCGCTCATGGCCGTGGATTGCGGGCGGGAGAGGAAAAGCCCGCCGTTTGCGTGGTGCGCCACCAGCCGACCGCGTTCGCTCGTAACGTGGTCTCGCCCACGCTGCTCACGCATCGCTACGCTCCGCGTTCGCTCGTAACGTGGCCTCGCGTTGCTCGGCCACGCTCCCCTTGCCCGAAGCGCCAGTCGTAAATACGGGCCGTGGCAGGTCTACACATGGACGGCCGTGCAGCAGCGCCGGCCGCGGGCACCGTGTTGAACGCGCTCGCGACGGGCATCGGGTCGGCGTTCGCGCTCGACTTCGACGTGACGGCGGACGTGTCGCTGGACGCGACCGCCGACGGCGTCACGGGGAGCATCGCCGACCACCCGGAGGCGGACACCGCACTCGTGGAGCGCTGCGTGTCGCTGGTGACCGAGGAGTACGGCGACGGCGAGGGCGGCGCCGTCCACACGGACAGCGAGGTGCCGCTGGCGTCGGGTCTGAAGAGCTCCAGCGCCGCGGCGAACGCCACCGTGCTCGCGACGCTGGACGCGCTCGGGGAGGCCGACACCGTCGCCCGCGAGGACGCCGCGCGGCTCGGCGTCCGCGCCGCCCGCGAGGTCGGCGTGACGGTCACGGGCGCGTTCGACGACGCCTCCGCGAGCATGCTCGGCGGGCTGACGATGACGGACAACCGCGAGGACGAACTGCTCTTCCGCGAGGAGGTCGAGTGGGCGGCGCTCGTGTGGACGCCCCCGGAGCAGTCGTTCTCCGCGGACGCGGACGTCGAGCGCTGCCAGCGAATCGCCCCGATAGCCGACCACGTCGCGGACCTCGCGGCGGACGGGGCGTACGGCACCGCGATGACGGTCAACGGGCTGGCGTTCGCGGCGGCGCTCGGCCACCCCACGGAGCCGATCGTCGACGCCCTCCCGCACGCGACGGCGCGTCGCTGTCGGGCACCGGCCCGAGCTACGTCGCGGTCGGCGAGGAGGACGCACTACAGGAGGTGAAACCACTATGGGACGACAACCCCGGGACGGTCCGGCTGACGACGACGCGGCTGGACGGGGCCCGGACGACATGAGCCTAGAGGAACTGCGCGAGGAAATCGAATCTATCGACCGCGAGATCGTCGACCTCATCGCGCGGCGCACGTACGTCGCCGAGACCATCGCGGAGGTCAAAGACGAACGCGGGATGGCGACCACCGACGAGAGCCAGGAGCAGGCGGTGATGGACCGCGCCGGCGAGAACGCCGAGTCGTTCGGCCTCGAGCCGAACCTCGTGAAAGCGGTCTTCCGGCTGCTAATCGAACTGAACAAGGTCGAACAGCGCGAGAACAGATAGCCGAATTTGGGCATTTCAGGGAGTATACTTCGCCCCGACGAGAGAATTTCTCTTCCGGCAGTTGCTCTATCTTCCGGACTCGACGAGCAGCCGGAAGATTCGGTGTTAGTCTGCTGCTCGGGCCACGACCACCGTTTCAAGCAACCAGAATTCAGTATCGATGACCAGATCTCGCTAAGTACAGACAGACGACGATCTCAAAGACCGGATGGAGAACCACCCTGAAATCAACTGAAGTGAGGTCACTCGGCAGGCCACCCAAGAGAAAATCGAGGCGCTGGAAGTGATGGACGAACTCACCAGCGAGAGCGACGTGACAGAGATTGCGGATCGAATCAACAAGAGCGGACGCGAGCGCGTCGAAGACCAGTCGAACTAGCTCCTAGATGAAGCTGGTCATCGACGCCAACGTCGTCATCTCCGCGCTCATCGCTGGTTCGAAAACACGGGAACTCATCGTCGCGCTCGAATCCGGCGTGGAGTACACGTTCCTCGATATGACCTCCGACTCGAAAATCGGTCAGCGCACCGAAAGCATCGAAAACCCCCAGCCTGGAGCAAACCATTCGCTCTGGGTCACCTAGACAGAGACCCACTGAAAGGCTACTTAAGCCAGTTATTTCCAGTCGTTGACCGAGTCCTGAATCGTCTCAATCGGCGTGGCTGTAACAAACTCATCGGGTTCCGGGAACTCTTGGAACACCTCATCACTTCGGGAAATTGGCCCCTGCTCTTCGTCGATCGTTGTAGTACCACTGACGCACCCCACAACCTTCCCCTCCAGAGTCACCAACGGTGAACCACTATTTCCCTGATTCGTCGGTGCATCAGTCAACAACCAGTCGAACTTGTTCCGCTGGTAGGGGCCAAGACTAATAACCCAATCCCCGACGTTTGCCGGGTGTCCGACAATAACCATCGGGTCACCTTTCGAAAGGTTGCTGGAATCGCCACTCGATAACGAAGGAGTTCCCGAAATGTCCGTTCGAAGCAGCGCAATATCCGGAATCATATCCCTGTAGTACCCGACACGTTCTGCCGACCCGGTAGTACCGTCGAATGTCTCGATTTCGAATGTTTCGCTCTGCCGGGCGATATGGGAGTTTGTGAGGATATGCTCGTCATCGATCTGCCAGCCTGTTCCACCACCCCGTCCATCGTTAAAACTGACTTTGACGACGGATTTCTGGGTCTGCACACCAACCTCTTGAGCTTTCTCTCGAATCTCTTCGGAGAAGCGCGCCTCCGTCTGCTCGTGGTCGTGTGTCGGTGAGTCTTGTTCGGTAGTCGTTGTTGACTGTGTAGTTTGTTCTGCTGTCGTTTTTGGCTCGGTAGTCGTCGGGGATTCAGTTTCGTCCGTAGCAGTCGGCTGCGCAGACGTTGGCGTGTCTGTCATCTCAGAGCCGGAGTCAGTCACACATCCGGCAAGCGATGCTAGGCCAAGTACAGAACTTTGTTTCAATAGCTTCCGGCGAGAGAGCTTGTCTTCCACCCTATTGGCCAACAGACATAGTAATATAAACTAACCACATGTATTCTGTCCGTACATCGAGGACGCTGAAGCAGCAATCGGTGCGACCAATCCTGACGACGTGCTATACGTTGCGTGTGCCCTGGCTACCGATGCCGGTATCTGGAGCCACGATTCCGATTTCGACGAACAGGAAGTCGTCGAGACGTACTCGACGAGCGACGTGATCGACTCGTTCGACACACGCTAGCCGACCGAGACTGGCGACGACGGGAATTCTTTTAAATGTGGCCTCGGGTAGGGCGTTCTCAGCCACGTATTCGCCGGAGTAGAAACGCAATCGAGGTTTGATTTCACCGGCTCGCAGTATGGATTTCAGCTACTTGAACAAGGTCGAACTGCGCGAGAATCAGTAGCTGACAGCCGCTCTCCGCCCGAATCCGCCACGAACTGTTCGACGCCGATTAGTCCGCCGCAGTGCTCGACACCGGTGCCGGTTCGACGGTCTCGCGTTCGCCGCGAATCGGCGCCCACTCCAGGTCGCCCTGGTAGTGGAGCGCGGCGTGGTCCTGTTCGGGGTCGACGACCGTCAGCTGAATCCAGCCGTTGTCGAGCAGTTGGGTGAGCTGGTCGTGGCTCCCGAGGACGTCGTTCACGCGGTCGACGGGCGCGTGAATCACTGCAGACAGGCGCAGCGGCTGGTGGTGCGGGGTGTCGGCGTCGGCGTACAGCGACTGGAGCGGCAGCCCGGTCATCAGGTCGCCGCCGTTGCCCTGGTAGACGCCGACGTTGCCGACGGGGTTCTGGGTGACCTTCGACCCGCTGCCGTAGACGGCGTTGTCGACGGTGGCGAAGTAGTACTGGTTGTTGATCCACTGGGTGACCACGAGCGGGCCGGTCATGATGGCTTCCAGCGCGTCGCCGTCCGCGTCGGTGCGCCAGTCGTAGGAGTGGAGGAACGTGCGGCCGTCGAGGTCCTCGTCGGCGGTCAGCTCGCGCGGTCCGACGACGAACGAGGCGTTGCCGGCGAGCCCCCACTCGGGGCGGGTCTCCGCCCAGTCGGCGGCGCGGCGTTCGGTCTCGCGGACCCCCTCGGCGTCGGTCGCCTCGGTGCGTTCGGCGGCCGCGCGGGTCTGGGCGCGTTCGAGGTCGTCGCGGAGCTGTTCGAGGTCGGACTGGTGGCTCGCGGGCACGTCGCCGTCGTAGAGCGTCACTTCGTCGGTCGTCGTGTTGTGCTCGGCCGCGAGGAACACGGTGTCCTCCGGGACGTCGAACCCGCGGTCGCGGAGTTCGGCCTGCACGTCCGGGTCGTTGCAGATGGCCGCGAGGACGCGGGCGTTCGGGCCGCCGGGGTTGCCGGCGCAGGCGCCGCAGTCCAGACTCGAGTCGAAGGGGTTGTTCGTCGTCTCGCTGGCGTGGCCGGTGAAGACGACCAGCCGGGCGAACTCCTCCCAGCCCATCAGCTCGAAGGCGGACGCCGCGTACTCGACCTGTTCGTCGAGGCGCAGCCCCGAGGGGAGGTCCCCGTCGGCGTCCGGCTCGTGGTCGACGGTCGGCTCGCAGAACTCGTGGTCGTCTGGCGCGTAGTCGGCGTCGTGGACCACGTCGTAGACGCGCCCCGGGAGCAGCGTGCGCGCGGCGAGCGCGGCGCCGTACCACGCCCGGCGTTCTCGACGAAGCTGAACGCCGTCGCCGCGTTCGATTTGAGGTCCTTGAGGGTCTGCTTGCCCGCGGTCAGGGCGTTCCGCCAGCGATCGAAGCGCTCGCGGTCCGCCGCGTCGGCCGCGGGGCGGTCTTCGACGCGGTGCTGGGCGTCGACGACCGGCGGGCAGGCGTCGACCGCCGTCTCCCCGTCGTAGGACTGGTAGCGCATCGGCACGCCGAAGAAGCCCGCGTAGCCGTACGTCTCGTAGTCGCCGACCGCTTCGACGTGGCGGCGGATGATCTCCGAGCGCGTGTCGATGCAGAACACGAGCTGCGCCTCCGGGCGGTCCCCGGTAGCTCTCTCCTCGGGCTCGGAGACGGCGTCCAGCAGGCGATCGCGGTGGCTCTTCTCCCACGCGGTCAGCCAGACCTCAGGGAGCGGCACCGCGTCGTCGGCCGGCTCGGTCGGTTCGGCCGGTTCGAGCGGCGCGTCGTGGGCGTCCGCGAGCAGCAGGCGGACCGCGAGGTAGTCGGTCAGCGAAATCGGGTACTCGGACTGCCACGCGTCGGCGTCGTCGCCGGCGCGCTGCTTCACGAAGCCCGTCCAGCCGGGGAGCGCGGCGAGCTGCGCCTCGAATATCGGCTCCCACTCGCCCTGCGGGTAGTCCGAGAGAGCCGCCTCGATGGCGTCGGTCGGGGTCTCCGGGACGTCGGCCGGGCTGTTCAGGCCGGGCACCTCGTCGTCGTAGGGCGCGACCTCGCGCCACGCCGCGTAGAACCCCTGCTCGCGGTCGGGCATCGGCCACTCCGCGTTCCCGTGGTCGAGGAACGCGGCGAGCCACTTCGAGAGCACGCGGTCGACTGCCTCGGTCGCCGGGTCGCGCTCCTCGCCGTCCGAGTCCTCGCGGGCTTCGAGTTCGTCCAGCAGCGCCTCGGGCTCGCGGTCGTAGCCGCGGGCGGCCAGTTCGTCGGCCAGCACCTCCGGGTCGATCTGCCCGCGCTCCCACGCGGCGCGGAAAACCGACGCGTGGGGGTAGCCGCGCCCGCCGAACAGCTGCTCGGCGTCCGCGACCGCGCGGTGGAACGGCCGGTCTTCGAACCCCGAGAGGGGGTTGGCCGTGACGAACGAGTGCAGCGGCCAGACGGAGCCGACGTTCTCGGCCGCGCGTTCGATGCTGTCGTCGAGGTAGTGGGTTTCCTCAGGCGTCATCGTAGTCCTCCTTCGCGGTCAGCACGGTCTCCGGGGCGGGCTGCGAGAGGTTCAGCAGCGCGACGTAGAGGCGCTTGCTGGAGCGGTGCCAGCCGAGCTCCACGGCGAGGTAGGCGCCGGCGAACAGCGCGGCGACGGCGACGTGGACCGCCGTCAGCTCCGTGGGCGCGGTGGTCGCGGGCACGCCCGCCAGCAGCGCCGAGAAGGCGTTGTAGAGGAATCCGTAGACGGCGACGGGCACGACGACGAGCAGCGGGAGCACGGCGAGTTCGAGCCGCGAGGGTAGCTGCGAGCGGTCGAGCACGTTGCGTGCCGCGTGCAGCACGGTCAGGATCACCACGAAGGCGAGGAACAGTCCGGAGTCCAGTTCCGCGCCCTTGCCGGTGATGGCGACGAAGAGCGCGCCGCCGGCGAGTGCCGCGGCGAGGCCGACGGCGAGTTCGAACGCGCCCGAGTCGCCGCCAGCGCTCTTCTCTGGGGCGGTCTGCTCGACTGTGGCGCCCGAGGAGAGGAACAGGTACGCCTTGTAGAAGCCGTGCAGGACGAGGTGGGTGACGGCAGCCGCGAAGAACCCGAGCCCGCACTGGAGAATCATGAAGCCCATCTGGGCGACCGTGGACGCGCCGAGTTCGCGTTTGACGTCGGTCTGCACGAGCAACAGCGCCTGCCCGAGCAGCGCGGACGCCGCGCCGACGACGACCAGCAGCGACATCGCGGCCGTCGCATCCGCGAACACCGGCGCGAAGCGGGCGAGCAGGATGCCGCCGGCGTTGACGAACCCGGCGTGCATCAGCGCGGACGCGGGGGTGGGAGCGGTCATCGAGGACAGCAGCCAGTTGTGGAACGGGAACAGCGCGGACTGGACCATCGCCGCGAGGAACAGGCCGCCGACGGCGAGCCACGTGACCCCCGACGGGCTGCCGACCTGTGCGACGATGCCGGCGATGGAGGTCGTGCCGGTCGTCCACGCGAGGACCGCGAGCGCGCCGGCGAGGAGGGCGCTGCCCGCGACGAAGTAGCGGCGGGCGAGCGCGCCGGCGGCCTGCGCCTGCTCCCAGCCGCGGACGTGGCCGATGAGCGAGGCCATCGCCAGCCCCATGGCGAGCCACGCGGCGGCGAACAGCGCGACGTGGTCGGCGGCGGCCGCGACGCCGACCGCGAGCGTGAACGCGAAACGTCCGCGCGAAGAACTGGTCGACGCGGGCGTCCCCGGCCATGTAGCGGCGGGAGAACGAGTGGACGACGCCGCTGAAGAACGTGACGACCGTCCACACGACGACCGTGAGCCCGTCGACGACGAGGTAGCCGGCCAGCGACCACTCGGCGCCGGTGCGGACCGAGAGCGCGACCGCGGCCAGACTGAGCACGAACAGCGCCCAGACCGCCCACGTCGCGGCTCGCCCCACCGCCGAGCGCGACGCGGCGGTTTCCGGGAGTTGTACCGGGTCGTCGGAGCGTGGGTGGTCAGTCATCGTTCGTGGGTTCGCCACCGGTCGGCGCCGCGCGCGGCCGTCGAGGCCGGTCGCGGCAACCGAGGTGACGTTCTCTACTCGATTACACGAACGTACTGGTTATTATAGGCTTTGGTCTTACCAAAACGTTCCAATTAGCGAAACCCAAGAACAGAATGGTAAATCATGAAGGATTCGGTCGTGGGCGAACGCGGCCGAACTGACGGCACACCGCGCCGCTACTCGCCGTTCGCGTCGGACTCGGAGGAGAAGTCGTCGAACGGCGTGGTCTCGTGGCTGCGGACGAGCACCTCGTCGGCGACGGTCAGTCCCATCTCGAGGAGCTCCTGCGCGACCGGCGTGATGTCGTCGTCGGTCTCGCCGACCGCCGTCACGAGCAGGTTCTTCTCGCCCGTGACCAGCTCCTGCACCGAGATGACGCCCGGGATGTCGAGGATGTCCTCGATGAGTTCGCCGCGGTCGGGAATCGGCGCCGTGCAGAACAACAGCATCCGCAGCGGGTAGCCGGACGTCTGGTAGTCGACGTCCGCGCTGTACCCCTTGATGACGCTCTCGGACTCCAGGCGCTGGATGCGCTTGCGAACGGTGCTCGAGGAGGCGTCCGTGCGCTCGGCGATCTCCGAGGACGAGAGGTTCCGCGCGTCGTCCTGCAGGGCGTACAGTATCTCGCGGTCGACGTCGTCGAGCTCGTAGTCGGCCATACTGTGGGAGTAGCGCGCGGGAACACAAGGGGTTTCGGCTGGCGCGGAGCCGCCAGTGCCGTTATGCCGCCGGCCGGAGTACGCCGTCGTAGATGAATCGGCGAGACGTGCTGCGGGCTGGTGCAGCGGCGGGCGTCGCGGGCCTCGCCGGCTGCGTCGTGCCGGGCGACGACGAGGAGGCGGCGTTCACGGAGAGCTTCGAGGACGGGCTCGGCGGCTGGGAGACCGGCGCGGCCATCGGGCCGGAGGTCGACCTCGCGGAGTTCGACTGGGCGGTCGACGTCTCGGACGCCGAGGCGGCGGCCGGCGACCGGTCGCTGCGCGTCTGGAACGAGGGGAGCTACGACGACGGCGTGACGTGGGCCGTCCACCCGGTGTCCGTCGAGCCCGGCGAGGCCTACGAGATCGAGGTCGAGGGGCAGTTCTGGAGCGAGTCGGAGTCGTTCAACACGATCCGGCACGCCCTGATGCGCCTCGGCCCGGAGCCGCCCGAGGTCGAGGAGGACTTCCCGCAGCCGGGCGTCAACACGTCGGAGGTCGGGGAGACGCCGTACGGCGGGCTCCGGGAGCCGCTGTGGCTCGCGGACGGCTGGCACGACTACGAGTTCGAGTGGACGACCCCGGAGCTGTCCACGGACACGCTCTACCTGGCGGTCGGGACGGCCGTCATCTGGGAGGCCGACGCCACCCACTACGTGGACGACCTCTCCGTGACGGTGGACGGAGACTGAGCCGGCGGTCTACGGCTTGTGCGTGAAGATGACGGCGCGGCCGTCGTCGACGCCGACGCAGAGGTCGAGCTGCCGCGAGAGGTTCAGGCTCGTGGGGTTGTCCTTGCAGACGACGAGGTCGTCGAAGGGGTCGCCGCAGGCGGGACACGACACGGAGACGGTGTTCTGGTAGGACTTGAGCGCGCTGTTCTCCTCGCGGGGCGTCAGCGACGAGACGAGCTCGTCGAAGTCGACGTCGTCCATACCGAGTGACTCGTTCACATCACTATAAATGCTGGCGGGGGGCGCGGCCGCGGGGCGGCGCGCGGCCTCAGAGGTACCGCGACATGCGGTGGGCGGCGCCCATCGGGTTCACCGTGGAGAAGCCGGCGCGCTGGTAGAGCCGCTGGGCGCCGCGCTTCCACGACTCGACGGAGAGCCAGACGTACTCGACGCCCTCCTGGCGGGCGTGTTCGAGGCCGGCCGCGAGGAGGTGCGTGCCGACGCCCGCGCGCTGGTAGTCCTGGTGGACGAAGATGGCGAGCTCGTGGCGGCCGGTGCCGTCCGGGACGAACATCACGTGCCCGACGACGTCGCCGTCCACGAGCGCGACGACGTTCGGCCCGTCGAGGACGTCGTCGAGCCAGTCCCGAATCGCGTCCTCGCCGAGCGGCGGCGTCCCCTGCGCGCGCTGGGCGGGGTCGAAGTCGTCGTACATCGCCACCAGCGACTCGAAATCGTCATCCTCGGCGGCGCGGACGCGGACCTCGCGGTCCTCGCGTCCGTGAACGTCAACGGCGGCGGCGTGAGCGAGATGCGCTCGGGGCGGAGCCGGGCGACGAGCCGGCGGGCCAGCCCCGCGACTCGCTGGACGACCCCCTCGGGCGGCGACGACATCGAGCGTGGTATTCCCACCCACGGCACAAATAGCTGGCTGCGAGGACGACTCAGCCAGAGTCGTCGTACGTCTCCGCGAGGGCGTCCAGCGCCTCGTGGTGTTCGGTCGTGTGGGGCGCGGTGAGCGGCGAGACGGAGACGTGGCCGTCGACGACCGCGCGGCGGTCCGTCCCCGGCGGGTCGGGGATGTCGCCCTCGTCCATGCGGTCCCACATCCGGTCGTGGAGCGTGATGGTGCCGCCGTCCCGAGCGGCGGTCATGTCGTAGCCGTGGGAGGGCCGCGTCACGACCATCTCGCCGGTCGCGTCCGCGCCCGGGTGGGGCGCGTTCACGTTCAAGTAGTCCGCGTGCTCGAAGACGCCCGCGTCGACGGCGTGCTCGACGAGGTAGGTGGTCGCGTCGACGGCGGTCGCGTAGTCCGCCGGCTCCGTCGCTCGCCGAAGTCCGCCTCGGTGAGGAACAGCGACGACGCGACCGCGGGCACGCCGAAGAACGCGGCCTCGACGGCGGCGCTGACAGTGCCCGAGCGCCCGAGCACGTACATCCCGAGGTTCGCGCCCTCGTTGACGCCCGCGACGACCACGTCCGGGTACGGACCGAGCGCCTCCAGCCCCGCGACCACGCAGTCGGTGGGCGTGCCGTCGATGGCGTAGCCGAGTTCGTGCTCCTCGACGGCGACCTCCCGGGACATCGCGCGGCCGGTCGAGCTCTGGTCCGTGGCCGGCGCGACCACCGTCACGTTCCCCACGTCGTCGAGTCCCTCGGCGAGCGCGCGAATCCCCGGCGCGTCGATGCCGTCGTCGTTCGTGACGAGAATCTCGGGCTCGTCGGTCATCCCCGTACGGCCCCCGGCGCGGCTGTCATTACGCGGGGAGTCACTCCGCCGGGGAAAAAGCGTGTCGGCGCCCTCAGAAGACGACGCGTTCGACGACCCGACGCAGGAACCCGGGGCGCCGCGAGTCCCGGGGGTAGACCGTGATTTCCGTGCAGTCCGTGGCCGTCGGCGAGTGCCGGCCGCGGCCGCCGTGGATGCGCGTCTGGACGCCCGTCCGAATCAGGACGTCCGGGTCGAGGGCGTCGCCGTCCGCGCGGGGGTCGTGCGTGTGGACGGGCACGGAGAGCATCGCCGCGAGTTCGTCCTGGTAGGACTGGATCGTCTGCTGGCGCTTGTCGGGCTGGCCGTCGAGCTGGAACCAGAGGGTGACGTGGCCGCCGGTGTGGCTCGCGATGGCGTCAGCCACCGCGACCGCCGCCGGGTCGAACGGGCCGCCGTCGCCCTCCAGGACGACGTTCTGTGGCGCGTCGTAGCCGCGGTTCTCCACGAGCAGGACGTCGCAGCCGGCGTGGCGGACGACCCAGTCGATGGGGTCGCCGAGCAGCCGCGACCGCAGCCGGAGGCGCTCGTGTTCGGCGACGATGGCCTCGACGCCGCGGTGGTCGGCGTAGTTCACGATGGCGTGTTTGGTGTCGTGGCTGACGATTTCGCCGTACTCGACGGGGACGTCGAACTCGTCGGCGAGCGCGCTGGTCTGCTGTTCGAACCGGACGTCGCCGGGCGACTGGACCTCCGCGGCGTGCTCGAGCGGCGCCTGGTCGGGGACCTCGTCGAAGCGCACGACGACGACGCGGCCGTCGCGGCCGCGGACCACGTCGGCTGCCATCGACAGGAGCGCGCGCTCGCGGTCGGCGTCGGCGTCCCGCGTGAGCGCGACGAGCACCTCGGGCGCGTCCACGAAGTCCTCGTCGACGAACGCCTCGGTCTCGTCGAGGACGTCGCGGCCGAGCCGCTGCCGGATGACGTCCGTCGCGGCGCCCTCGCGGCGGACCCGCGAGCGCGCGTAGACGAAGTACCACGCGACGCTCCCGACGGTGATGCCGAGCGCGCCGACCAGCGCCACCAGCCCCATCTGCGTGAGCAG
This sequence comes from Halobacterium sp. CBA1126, assembly GCF_009741975.1. Lineage (GTDB taxonomy): Archaea > Halobacteriota > Halobacteria > Halobacteriales > Halobacteriaceae > Halobacterium. The sequence goes on from NZ_WPCF01000029.1 coordinate 24,962, forward strand.
GACGACGCCGCTGACGACGCCGAACGCCTGCATCCACGGGTACAGCGGCGACTCGAACTCGGGGTCGTAGCCGTCCGTCGACCCCTCGCGGAACGCGACCAGCGCGAGGTTCACGAGCACGAAGACGAGAATCTGGAACGCGCTCGCGAGCTTCGCGATCTCGAGGATGGGGACGAACGCGATGAGCACGAGCACGACCGCGCCGGTGAGCGTGATGGCGGTCGTCGGCGTGCCGAAGCGCTCGTGGACCTCCGCGAACGTCGGCGGCGCGAGCTGGTCGCGGCTCATCGCGAACGGGTACCGGGACGACGAGAGGATGCCGGCGTTGGCGGTGGAGACGAGCGCGAGCAGCGCCGCGCCGATGACCGCGTAGACGCCCCACTGGCCGAGCGTGACCTCGGCGGCGACCGCCATCGGGGTCTCGGAGCCGGCGACGCTACCGGCTTCCGTGACGCCGACCATCACGGCGACGATGCCGACGTACAGCAGGGTCGTGAACGCCAGCGACCCGAGGATGCCGATGGGGATGTTCTTTCCGGGGTCCTCGACCTCCTCGGCGACGCTGGCGACCTTCGTGACGCCCGCGTAGGAGACGAACACGAGGCCGGTCGCGGCGAGCAGCCCCTCGACGCCGCCCGCGAAGAAGTCCTGGTAGTTCGCGGGCCGGGTCTTCGTCGCGCTGCCGGCGACGAACCACCCGAGCGCGGCGAGCATCACGGAGACGATGACGACCTGCAGGCGGCCGGTCTGCTTCGCGCCGAGGAGGTTCACGAGGATGAGGAAGACTGCGAGCGCGAGCGCGACGGGCTTGACGGGGAGGTCGAACAGCAACACGAGGTAGGGGACGCCGCCGACGAGCGCGAGCGCGCTCTTGAACGACAGCGAGAACCACGTGCCGACGCCCGCGATGGTGCCGAGGACGGGGCCCATGCCGCGCTCGATGTAGAGGTACGTGCCGCCGGCTTCGGGCATCGCGGTCGCCATCTCGGACTTCGAGAGGGCGGCGGGGACGACGCAGACGCCCGCCAGCAGGTACGCGAGTATCACTGCGGGGCCGGCGATGCCGAGCGCGAGCGCCGGGAGGATGAAGATGCCGCTGCCGATCATGGCGCCGACGCTGATGGCGAAGACGGCGCCGAGGCCGAGGTCTCGTTCGAGCGTTTTCATGGCGTGTGTTGGTCCGGGCCCGTCGGCGGGCCCACCTGTCGCTTCGCGGGTCGCTCTCACCTACGACTCCCGGACGGAACCGCATAAACTAACCGGAGTTTCTGCGAGGTCGTCAGAATACGCGAGTTTCAGTTACGATTCGTCCTCGAACCCGGTGTCGAACCCCTCGTACGGGCCGGCGTGGACGCTCCGGATGAGGTCCTCGTCGACGACCTCCAGCCCGAGGTCGTCGAGGTCCCGGCCGATGCGGCTCAGGTCGTCGCTGTCGGTCCCCACGGCGGAGACGTGGACGTTCTCCGCGCCGGTCATGACCTCCTCGACGCGCACGACGCCCGGGACGCCGAGCGCGGCCTCGGCCAGCTCCTCGCGGCGCGGCACGGGCGCCGTGCAGACGATGAGCGTGTACAGCTGGTAGCCCGCCCGCTCGTAGTCGACGTCGCCGTGGTAGCCGCGCAGAATGCCGCGCTCCTCGAGGCGGTTGATGCGGTTGCGGACCGTGCTCGCGGAGACCCCAGCGCTGTCGGCGATGTCCTGCGAGGACGTGCCGCGGGCGTCCCGCTGGAGCGCGTACAGTATCTGCTTGTCGAGGTCGTCGAGCCCTTCGAGTGTCATGGGTCGTCCTCGCGGGCGGACCCGCATAAAATACGCCCTCCCGTAGCCGGTCGTCCGCCGCGCTACGCGGCGTCGACGACCGTCTCCTCGTCGACGACGAGGTTGTACGCGCCCTCGTCGTCGTTCCACAGCACGAGCGCCGACTCCACGGACAGCAGGTCGCCGTAGTCCGCGCGCCGGAGGTCGCGGTTGAGGCTCGTCGGCCGCACGAGCACCGCGTAGCAGTCCTCGTCCTCGCTGCCGTCGCTGACCTTGAACAGCGGGTTGGCGCCCTCGTCGGCGAGGTTCCGGGAGAGCTTCGCGAGCACCGCGTCCACGCGGTCGGTCACGCGGTCGTCGGCGTCCGCGAGCTTCAGCAGCCGGTCGGCGGACAGCGAGACGTCGTGCTGGCGGACGCCGTCCGTCCGCAGCAGCGAGTACGAGAACCGGACCTCGGTGTGCGTGAACTCCGAGGGGCGCTGGCTGGCGCCCGCGAGCCGCTCCTGGAAGCTCGGCTGCTCGACGGCCGGCCGCTCGTCGAACGTCCACCCGCGGTCGGTCGGCCGCTCGCCCGGCCACAGCCGCGGCGTCGGGCCGTAAACGGTCGCACCCCGGGATTCGAGGTCGCGTTCGACCTCGCGGAGGTGCGTGCTGGTGTGCTTGTCCGCGGGCGCGAGCCCGAGGAACGACCCCTCGCCAGCGAGCGCGTCGACGTACGTCTGCGCGGTCTCCACGGGCTCCGCGAGCTCGCTGAGCACGCTGCACGCGAGCACGAGGTCGTACTCGCCGTCGGGGTCGAACGCCTCCGCGGTCTCGCGGTGAATCGTCGGGTGGACGTTCCGCCCGGTCTCCGCGAGCAGTTCCTCGAGGACGTCCGCGGCGTCGCTCGGCTCGACGGCGTGGTACTCCACGAGCGCGTCCTCCGGGAGGAAGTCGAAGAGGCCGAGCGCGGGACCGCCGACGCCCGCGCCCACGTCCAGCACCCGCAGGTCGTCGGTGAGCAGGCCGCCCTCGGCGAGGTCCGCGAGCGCGTACTGGACCGCGGCGTAGTACGACGCGAGGTGGTAGACCGCGTACCCGAGCGCGACGTCGTAGTCGTACTCGACGGCGTGCTGGCGGTAGTAGTCCTCCTTGAACCGCCGAATCGTCTCCCGGAGGCTGGCGCCGGAGTCGCCGCGGTGCCAGTCCGGGCCCCAGCGCTCGACCAGCAGGTCCTCGACGACGCGCTCGTACTCCCGCGGGAGCGCGTCCACGCCATCGAAGACCGGGTGGACGGGGTCGCCGCTCGCGGGCACGAACGTGCCGTCCGCTCGCTCCACGAGGCCGAGGTCCGCAGCGTGCTCGCGCAGCACCTGCCGGACGACCGCCTCGTGGGGCTGGTCGGCGACGTACTCCCGGAGCTCGTCCGGGTCCAGCGGCCGCACGCCCCGGAGGTACTTCGCCGAGTCGAGGACCGCCTCCCTATCGACCGGCATCCTCGTACACCTCCTCGAAGGCGTCGCGGTCCGCGTCCGCGAGCCGCTCCGCCGCCGCGGCGACGTCCGCGGCGCCGTCGAAGGCGTCCTGGATGTCCGCGTACACGCGGGCGTTCCCGCCGGTCACGCGGTCCGCGAGCGCCGCGAGGTCCTCGTAGACCGGCGTCGCCAGCTCCTCGGGCACGTCGTCGGC
>NZ_WPCF01000124.1 GCF_009741975.1 Halobacterium sp. CBA1126
CGCCGACGACGACCACGGCGAGCGCGCTCGCCCGAACCGAGACGACCGCGACGAGCGCAGCGACGGCGACGGCGACGCCGGCCAGAACGACGTCTGTGGTGGCGAGGCCGAACGCGGTCTCGAAGAGCACGAGCGCGACCGCGAGCTGGACGCCGCGGACGACCGGCTGGCCGACGAAGCGGCTGAGGCGGCCGAGCAGGCCGGTCGCACCGGCGACGAGCAGCGTGCCGCCCGCGAGCAGGCCGGCGGCCGCGAGCCCGCCGGCCGTCAGCGAGCCCGCGATTGCGAGCGCCGCCAGCGCCTTCATCGGCTCGACGGACACCGGCACGCCGTAGCGGACGCCCCAGACGACCTGGAAGACGCCGAACCAGACGAGCACGGGCGCCAGCGCCACGTCCGACAGCGCCGCGAGCGCGACCACCACGGGGACGACCGTAACCGAATCCCCTATCGCTCCCGTGACGTCGTCCGGGAACTCGACGGTGGTCGCGTGCGAGACGACGCGCTCCGAGAATGCCATCGTGCACCGGGACGGCTGCCGCACGCAAGAAGCTGGCGCGTGCCCGAAACCAGTTTTCTCGGCCCGAGAGAGTGAGTGGTTGTCGTTACTCCTCGTCGGCCGCGTCGACGCGGCGCTTGACGTTGACCTGGTACTCCTGGAGGATGTCCCGGCCGAGCAGCAGCGGGTAGTCCATGTGGCCGCGGTCCTCCAGCGACGCGGCGACGGTGTGGCGGTCGCCGCCGACGCCGACGACGATGTCGACGACCGGCCGCGCCTTCCCGGACTTCATGCTCCCGGAGCGCACCTTCGTCATCGACTTGATGGGGCCGGCGCCGATTTCCGCGGCGAGCCGGGTGTCGATGCTCGTCCGCGCCGCGCCCGTGTCGGACTTCGCGACGACGCGCTCCGTGCCGCTGGTCCCCGACACGAGCACGTCCTCCGTGTAGCCGATGGTCGCGGCCTTCTCGGCGGCCGGCTGCGGCTCGGTCTCGACGGCCGCGGGCTTCGAGTCGTCCAGCGTCCGCGCGAGCTCCGCGACCTCGTCGTCGTCGACCTCGCCGCCCGCCGTCTCGATAGCGAGCTTGGCGACGTACGGCGCCGGGCTGACGCCGGTCGCGGCGAACAGCCCCTTGAACCCCGCCGTGGGGTTCACTTCGAGGAGGTACCAGCCGTCCTCGCCCTCCACGAGGTCGACGCCGGCGTAGTCGAGACCGACGGTGTCGGCGACCGACAGCGCCATCTCGGCGGCCTCCTCGGGCACGTCGTCGACGCCCTCGACGGAGCCGCCGAGCGCGACGTTCGTCCGCCAGTCGTTGTCCGGCGCGTACCGCCGCATCGTCGCGATGATGTCGCCGTCGACGACGTACACCCGGAGGTCGCGGTGGCGGTCGCTGTCCCGCTCGACGAGCTCCTGCAAGAACGCGAACCGGTCGCCGACGCGGGGGTTGACGCGCTCGTCGGCGCTGATCTTCCACGTGCCGCCGCCGTGCGTGCCGATGGCGGTCTTGTAGACGACCTCCTCGCCGTACTTGCCCTTCTCCTCGTTCAGCCGGTCGGCGTCGAGCGCGAGCGTCGCGTCCGGCAGCCGCACGTCGCCGTCCGCCAGCGTGGTCGCGGTCGCGAACTTGTGGAACGCCGTGAGCACGTTCCGCGGGCGGTTCAGCATCGGCCGGAGCTGGCTCAGCGACAGCGCCAGCCCGAGCAGCTCGGCGGGCTGTTCGGTCTTCGAGAGGAGCAGGCGGTTGGCGACGACGTCGACGTTCGGGTCGAGCGTCGACTCGTTGTCCGCGATGTCCACGCAGAGGTTGTTCTCGCGCAGCCAGACGCCCGAGTGGCCGAGCGCTTCGACGGCGTTCAGAATCGCCTTCGTCTCCTTGCTGTTGTGGAAGCTGAGCACGCCGACAGAGACAGCATCGTCCATTACGAGTAGCTTCGATGGGCAGCGACTAAACGATGCCGACAGGGGGACGACTCTGTTTTACGTGTCGGCCGTCAACGTCGTCGCATGACAGACGGGGCGTTCACGTACGACGGCGGCCGGGTCGACCCGGGGGAGCGCGCGGACATCCGGTACACCGTCAGCGAGACGTACCTCGGCGACCCCGTCCGCATCCCCGTCTCCGTGGTGAACGGCGAGCAGGACGGGCCGACCGTCTTCCTCTCGGCGGCCTCCCACGGCGACGAGCTCAACGGCATCGAAGTCGTACGGGAGGTCGCCCACGAGTGGTCGCACGCGAACCTCCACGGGACGCTGGTGTGTATGCCCGTGCTGAACGTCCCGGGGTTCGTCACCCAGCAGCGCTACCTCCCGGTCTACGACCGCGACCTCAACCGCTCGTTCCCCGGCGACGAGACGTCGACGGGCGCGAAGCGGATGGCCGCCCAGATATTCAGGAACTTCGTCGAGCCCTGCGACTTCGGGCTGGACTTCCACACGTCGACCCGCGGCCGCACGAACATGCTCCACGTCCGCGCGGACATGAGCGACGACGACGTGGTGCGGCTCGCGCGGTCGTTCGGCTCGAACGTCGTCATCGACAGCGACGGGTCGTCGGGGACGCTGCGCCGCGAGGCGACCGACGCGGGCGTCCCGACGGTCACCGTGGAGATGGGGGAAGCCCACCGGTTCCAGCGCGGCCTCATCGACCGCGCGCTCGACGGCGTGCAGAGCGTGCTCGCGGGCTACGGCGTCTACCCGACGGAAGCCGTCGACCTGCCGGCGTGGTGGACCGTCGTCACCACCGACCAGAAGACGTGGATTCGCGCCGACGACGGCGGCCTCGTGGACATGCACTACGACCGCGGCGACCTCGTCCGCGAGGGCGACGCCATCTGCAGCATCTCGAACCCGTTCAAGACCGACGCCGTGGCCGTCGAGGCGCCGTTCACGGGGCTGCTCGTCGGGAAACTGGAGAACCCCGTCGTCTACCCGGGGAACCCGCTGGTCCACCTCGTGGAACTCGACGCGGGCACCCAGCGCGCCTACGAGCGCGCCGAAGGAGTCAGTACGCCGTCGTAGCGCCCGGAGTGCGGCGAACGTGTTCGGCGCGCGAACGACGTGTGTAACGTGCAGTAACTCTTTACAGAAACAAACGCCGAGCCCTCCCGATAAAACGTCTAAAGAGCGCTAAAGTCGAGTTAACTGAACCGGTGTTTTTCCTCCCCGGCGGCCGACGGTCCGACTGCGATGTCTCACCACTCGACTCACACCAGACGCAGCGTCGTCAAGGCGGTCGGCGCGACCGCAGCGGCCGGCCTGTTCACCGGCGCGGCGGGCGCAGTCGACACCGCCAACGGCGGGCTCGACGTCGTCAAATCGCCCACCGGGAACACCCTCCACGACGTCGAATCGACGGCCGCGGGCGCGTTCGCGGTCGGCGGCGGCGGCGTGGTGCTCGAGCGGACCGCGGTCGGCTGGCGGAAGCTGCTCGACGGCGGCCCGACCGGCAACGGGAACAACCTCTACGGCGCGGACGTCACCGACGACGGCGAGCGCCTGTGGTTCGTCGGCGCGTCCGGCGCCATCGGCGAGTACGACGTCGAAGCCGGCGTGCTGAACGACCGCTCCGCGCCGATGGACGTCACGAACAACTTCAACGACGTCTCGGTCACCGGCGAGGCCGGCGAGGCGAACGTCTACGTCGCCGGCGACTCCGGGAAGGTGTACCACTCCGACGAGAACGGCGAGACCGGCTCGTGGGACTACACCACGCCCGGGTCGGGGGCCGCGATCAACGCGATCGACTTCTTCGACGACCGCAGCGGACACGTCGTCGACGGCAACACCACGGTCTTCTACACCCGCGACGGCGCGACGTGGGACAGGCTCGGCATCGCGGACGCCAACCACAACTTCTACGGCGTCGACTCGGACGGCTTCGACGACGTCTGGGTGTCCGGCGCCGGCGGCACCGTCTACCACTGGAACGGCAGCGAGTGGGCGCGCTCGGACACCGGCGACGCCACCCTCCGCGACGTCGAAGTCGGTGACGGCGGCGCCGGCGCGACGGTCGGCGGCGGCGGGAAGTACTACGCCACCGGCGGCAGCGAGTGGACGGTCCGCAGCACGCCGACCGGCCAGAACCTGAAAGCCGTGCTGCGCGGCGACACGACCGTCGCGGTCGGTGCGGGCGGCACCGTTCTCGAAGGCTGACCGCCCGCAGGCGCCCCCGTCGTCTCCGTTCTCCGCCGCGGACGAGGGTGTCACGCGCCCAACGCGTCGCGGCTTGCGCGACACGCCCGTGTAGTAACTTCTATGTGCGGAGGGACCACACGCTCGAATGGTATGAGTCAGTCGTACGACCGAGGCCTCATCGAGGACTTCGGGCGGTGGCGGGAGTTCACCGCCGGGATGTGGGCCTGGGTATTTCACAAGTTTACGGGGTGGGTGCTCATCGGGTACCTGTTCACCCACATCGCCGTCCTGAGCACGTCGATGCAGGGCGCCGAGACGTTCAACAGCACGATTCAGGGGTTGGAGAGCCTCGCGCTCGTCCGGCTGCTGGAGGTCGGCCTGCTGGCGGTCGCCGTCTTCCACATCCTGAACGGCATCCGGCTGCTGTTCGTCGACCTCGGCGTCGGTCTCGAATCGCAAGACAAGAGCTTCTACGCGTCGCTCGTGCTGACCGGCGTCATCGTCGTCGCGAGCGTGCCGACGTTCGTCTCGGGGGCATTCTAAGATGGCACAGAGATACTCCTCGTTCAGTTCGGGTTCGACGGCGTGGCTACTCCAGCGCATCACCGCGGCGTTCCTCGTGGTCGTGCTGGCGTTCCACTTCTTCAACCTCCACTTCGTCACCCACGCCTACGAGATCGAGTTCGCTGGCGCACAGGCTCGCATGCAGAACGTCGGCTACTACGTCACGATGGTTCTGTTCCTGCTGACCGCGACGTTCCACGGCGTCAACGGCGTCTACAACGCGCTGGTCAACCAGGGCATCGACGGCGTCCAGAAGCGCGTCGTCCAGGTCGTGCTCGGCGTCGCCTCGCTGTTGCTCGTCGTCCAGGGGATTCGCGTCGCAAACACGCTCGCGGGGTTCTAACATGAGTACGCAGACACCCGACACCGAGACCGAGGCCGAACAGCCCTCCTCGACGTCGCCGCAGCAGCGGCGCATGGAGAAAAAGCAGGCGCAGAAGGACCAGCGGGAGGCCGACGAAGCGGCCGCCGCCAACGAGATCGAGGGCGAGACGGTCGAGCTGAAGGTGTTCCGCTACGACCCCGAGATCGAGGGCAAGGAGGAGCCGCGGTTCGACTCCTTCACCGTCCCCTTCGAGAAGGGGATGACCGTCCTCGACGCGCTCATCTACGCCCGCGACGAGTACGACTCCAGTCTCACGTTCCGGCACTCCTGCCGGCAGGCAGTCTGCGGGTCGGACGCGTTCTTCGTCAACGGCCGCCAGCGGCTCGGCTGCCAGACCCAGATCGCGGACCTCGACGGCCCCGTGCGCGTCGAACCGCTCCCGCACCAGGACGTCGTGAAGGACCTCGTCGTGGAGATGGACCACTTCTACGACCAGATGGAGTCCGTCGACCCGTTCTTCGACCCCGACGAGACGCCCGACGACGAACTCGAAGAGCAGCGCCAGGACCGCGAGAACCGCGAGAAGGTGAAGCTCTCGACGCGCTGCATCTGGTGTGGCGCGTGTATGTCCTCGTGTAACATCGCCGCGGGCGACAACGAGTACCTCGGCCCGGCGGCCATCAACAAGGCCTACCGCTTCTACATGGACGAACGCGAGGGCGAGAACAAGCGCCAGGAGCGCCTCGAGATCATCGAGGCCGAACACGGCGTCTGGCGGTGTCAGACCCAGTTCTCCTGTACGAACGTCTGTCCGAAGGACATCCCGCTCACCGAGCACATCCAAGAGCTGAAGCGCGAAGCCGTCAAGCAGAACCTCAAATTCTGGTAACATGTACGAGCACGACGTAATCGTAGTCGGCGGCGGTGGCGCGGGGCTCCGCGCCGCGATCGCCGCCCACGAGGAAGGCGCAGACGTAGCGATTGTCACGAAACTCCACCCGGTGCGCTCGCACACGGGGGCCGCGGAGGGCGGCATCAACGCCGCCCTGCGGGAGGGCGACTCCTGGCAGGACCACGCGTACGACACGATGAAGGGGTCGGACTACCTCGGCGACGCCCCCGCAGTCGACACGTTCGCGCAGGACGCCCCCGAGGAGGTCATCCAGCTCGAACACTGGGGGATGCCGTTCTCCCGCGAGGAGGACGGCACGGTCAGCCAGCGGCCGTTCGGCGGGCTCTCCTTCCCGCGGACGACGTACGCGGGCGCCGAGACCGGCCACCACATGCTCCACACGCTGTACGAGCAGGTGGTCAAGCGAGGCATCGAGGTGTACGACGAGTGGTACGTCAGTCAGGTCGCGGTCACCGACGAGGACGACCCCAACGAGCGGGACTGCCACGGCGTCGTCGCGTGGGACGTCCAGTCCGGCGAAATCGCGGGCTTCCGCGCCCGCGACGGCGTGATTCTGGCGACCGGCGGCCTCGGACAGGCGTACGACCACACGACCAACGCCGTCGCCAACACCGGCGACGGGGTGGCCATCGCGTACCGCGCCGGCGTCCCGATGGAGGACATG
>NZ_WPCF01000090.1 GCF_009741975.1 Halobacterium sp. CBA1126
TGGCGACGCCGCAGGTGCTGCGGGAACTCGGCGCCGACGTCGATCGACGCTGAACGGGAACGTCGACCGGCCACTTCCCCGGCCGGCCGAGCAAACCGATGCCCGAGACCATCGGCGACCTGATGGAGTTCGTCGCCGAGGGCGACGCCGCGTTCGGCATCGCGCACGACGGCGACGCCGACCGCATCGTCCTCGTCGACGGCGACGGCGACGTCGTCCACGAGGACACCGTCGTCGCTGTGCTCGCCGAGCACTACGCGCGCGCCAGCGACGCCGACGACCCCGTGGTCGTCACGACGCCGAACGCCTCCGCGCGCATCGACGAGCGCGTCGCCGACGCGGGCGGCCGGGTCGAGCGCGTCCGCCTCGGCGCGCTCCACGAGGGCATCGCCGCGGCCCGCGCGGACGGCGGGGACGTCGTGTTCGCGGCGGAGCCGTGGAAGCACGTCCACACCGCGTTCGGCGGCTGGATCGACGGCGTGGCGTCGGCCGCGGTGCTCTCGCGGCTGGTCGCGGACGCCGGCGGCCTCGGGGCGCTGCGCGACCCCGTCACCGAGCGCCCGTACCGGAAGGTCAGCGTCGACTGCGCGGACGACGCGAAGGAGGCGGTGATGGCCCAGCTCGCCGAGGACCTGCCCGCCGCGTTCCCGGACGCCGACGTCGACACCGAGTACGGCGTCCGGCTGGAGTTCCCGGACGCGTCGTGGACGCTCGTCCGCCCGAGCGGCACCGAGCCGTACGTCCGCGTGTACGCCGAGAGCGACGACGTCGACGAGCTCGTGGAGTCGGTCGCGGGCGTCGTCGAGGACGCGGTCGCGGCGGCCTGACAACGAGCCCACGTTTTGCCGGTTTCCTCCACAAACGACGGCTTTATGGCCGTACGAACGTCTCGTTAGACGCAAGTATGTCCAACTTCGACAGGCGGGACTTCATCAAGGCGACCGCAGGCATCGGCGCGGCCGGGCTCGCCGGCGTGGCGGGCTGTACGGGCGGCCCCTCCGGCGACGGCGACGGCGAGACGACCGACGGCTCCACCGGCACCACGGACGACGCCGAGGGGACGACCTCCGACGGGTCCGACGCGACTCACGTCGGGATGGTGTACGCGACCGGCGGCCTCGGCGACGGGTCGTTCAACGACCAGGCCCAGACGGGCATCCAGCAGGCGGCCGAGGACTTCGACGTCGAGTACAGCGAGTCCCAGCCGGACGAGGTCGCGCAGTTCAGCGACTACCAGCAGCAGTACGCGGGCTCGACCGACCCCGACTACGACCTCGTCTCCTGCATCGGGTTCCTGCAGGCGGACTCCCTCTCGGAGACCGCCGCGAACTACCCCGAGCAGAACTTCCAGATCGTCGACAGCACCGTCGACGAGCCGAACGTCGGCAGCTACGTCTTCCGCGAGCACGAGGGCTCGTACCTCGTCGGCGTGCTCGCCGCACACCTCACGTCGATGAGCTTCAGCGCGGGCGCCGGCTCCACGCAGTCCGACTCCACGAACGTCGGCTTCATCGGCGGCGTCGAGAGCTCGCTCATCCAGAAGTTCGAGGCCGGCTTCACCGCGGGCGTGAAGGCGACCAACGACGACATCGACGTCCAGACGACGTACGTCGCAGCTTCAACGACACCACCGCGGGACAGGAGGCCGCCAACTCGATGTACAACTCCGGCTCGGACATCGTCTTCCACGCCGCCGGCAACACCGGGACCGGCGTCTTCCAGGCCGCACAGGATCAGGAGCGGTTCGCCATCGGCGTCGACCGCGACCAGTCGGTGACGAAGGACAGCTACGCGAACGTCATCCTCGCGAGCATGGTCAAGCGCGTCGACACCGCCGTCTACAACGCCGTCGAGGCGACGGTCAACGACAACTTCCAGGGCGGCGACACGACCACGCTCGGCCTCGACGACGACGGCGTCGCCTGCGTCTACGGCCAGCAGCTCGGTGACGAGATCCCCGAGGACGTCAAGACGGCCGTCAGCGAGGCGCGCCAGAGCATCATGGACGGGGAGACCTCCGTCCCGCAGGACCCCTCCGAAGTCTAACCGGCGGGACCCCGCTCGCTTCACAACATTCTGCACGAAATGACGCAAACGGATACGGCCGTCCGACTCGAAGCCATCACGAAACGATTCCCGGGCGTCGTCGCGAACGACGAGGTCGACCTGCCGGTCGAGCGCGGCTCCGTCCACGCGCTGCTCGGCGAGAACGGCGCCGGGAAGACAACCCTGATGAACGTCCTCTACGGCCTCTACCAGCCGAACTCCGGGCGCATCGTCGTCGACGGCGAGGAGCGCCAGTTCGACTCGCCGCGGGACGCCATCGACGCCGGCGTCGGCATGATCCACCAGCACTTCATGCTCGTGGACACGATGACGGTCGCGGAGAACATCGCGCTCGGCAACGAGCCCCGGAAGTGGGGCGGGCTCGCCGTCGACCGCGAGGCCGCGCGCCGGGAGGTCGTCGAACTCAGCGAGCGCTACGGGTTCGACGTCGACCCGGACAAGACCGTCGCCGAGGTCAGCGTCGGCGTCCAGCAGCGCGTCGAGATTCTGAAGGCGCTGTACCGCGGCGCGGACGTGCTCATCCTCGACGAGCCGACCGCCGTGCTCACCCCCCAGGAGGTCGAGGACCTCTTCGACGTGCTCGACGAGCTCACCGACCAGGGGAAGACGGTCATCTTCATCACGCACAAGCTCGGCGAGGCGATGCAGGCCGCCGACGACATCACCGTGCTCCGCGACGGGGAGAACGTCGGCACCGTCGACGCCGACGAGACCACCCGCGAGGAGCTCGCGGAGCTGATGGTCGGCCGCGAGGTCGTCCTCGAGGTGGAGTCGACGCCGCCGTCCGTCGGCGACACCGTCCTCGACGTCGAGGACCTCTCCGTGCGCGACGACCGCGACGTCCCTGCGGTCACGGACGTCTCGTTCGCCGTCCGCGAGGGCGAAGTGTTCGGCGTCGCCGGCGTCGACGGCAACGGCCAGGCCGAACTCGTGGAGGCGATTACGGGCCTCCGCGAGCCCGAGGCGGGGACCGTCGAGTTCGACGGCGAGGACGTCACCGACGCCAGCCGCCGCGAGCGCATCGACGGCGGGATGGCGTACATCCCCGAGGACCGCCAGGAGCGCGGGCTCGTGATGGACTTCGACCTCGTGGAGAACGGCATCCTCGGCAGCCAGCACAACGCGCCGTTCGCGGCCGGCCCCACCATCGACTGGACGGCCGCCCGCGAGCACGCCGAGGGCGTCGTCGCGGACTACGACGTCCGGCCGCCGAACGCGGACACCGAAGCGGTGTCGCTGTCCGGCGGCAACCAGCAGAAGTTCATCGTCGGCCGCGAGTTCGAGCGCGACCCGCGGCTCGTCGTCGCCACGCACCCGACGCGGGGCGTCGACATCGGCTCCCAGGAGTTCATCCACGACCGCCTGCTGGAACTCCGGGACGAGGGGCGGGGCGTCTTCCTCGTCTCCTCGAAGCTCGACGAAGTGCAGGGGCTCTCGGACCGCCTCGCCGTCATGCACGACGGCGACGTGATGGCGGTCGTCGACCCCGACGAGATCACCGAGGAGGAGCTCGGCCTCCTGATGGCCGGCGAGTACCCGGAGCGGTACGAGCCGCGTAGCGAGCGCGACGCCGAGGGGGTGGCGCAGTGAGCGCCGCCGACCGCGCCCGCGACCTGCTCGGGCGCCTCGTCCGCGCGTCCGCGTTCGAGCGGTTCCTCATCAGCGCCTCCGCGCTCCTGCTGTCGGTGTTCATCGGCGCGCTCATCATCCTCGGCGCCGGCCGGATGACCGACTGCTCGACCGCCGCGTACACCATCGCCGTCCCCGGGCAGTTCGTCACGCAGTTCGTCGGCGGCGGCTCCGTGTTCGCGATGGGGTTCTGTTACGACCCGTTCGCGGTGTACGACCTGCTGTTCCTCGGCGCGCTCGGGGACGTCCTGAGCAACCCCCTGAACAGCCAGTTCGCCACCACCATCGCGGAGACCACGATTCTGATGTTCACCGGGGTCGCCGTCGCGGTGGCGTTCCGCGCGGACATCTTCAACATCGGCGTGCAGGGCCAGCTCGTCGTCGGCGCGCTCACCACGGGCGTCGTGCTCACGTTCCTCGCGCCGCCGCTGGCCGGCCTCGGCGTGCTCGCCACTGCCGTCCTGCTCCCGCTGGGCCTCCTGCTCGGCGGGGTCGCCGGCGGCGCGTTCGCCGCCATCCCGGGCGCGCTGAAGGCGTACGCGGACGCCAACGAGGTCATCACCACCATCATGCTGAACTTCGTCGCCACCTCCATCGCGCTGTTCCTAGTCTCCCGCGAGGACTACTTCAAGGACCCCGAGAGCTTCGCGAGCCAGACGGTCCCGCTGCCCGACGTCGCGCTGTTCCCCTCGTTCCTCTTCCGGCCGCGGGACGACGTCTCCGTGCTCGCGCTCGCGTTCGCGCTCGTCGTGCTCGTCGGTACCTGGTACCTCCTCCAGCACACGCCGTTCGGCTACGACCTCCGGACGAGCGGCCTCCAGCCGGACGCCGCCGAGTACGGCGGCGTCGACGCCGACCGCACCATCGTCTCCAGCATGACGCTGTCGGGCGCGCTCGCCGGCGTCGGCGGCGCCGTCTACGTGCTGATGGTGCTCGGGAACTTCCAGACCGGCGTCCCGGACTACGGCTTCGACGGCATCACCGTCTCCATCCTCGCCGGCAACAACCCGCTCGGCGTCGGCTTCGCGGCGTTCCTCTTCGGCGTCCTCAAGAGCGGCTCCATCGTCGTGCAGGTCGGCTCGGACGTCCCGCCGACGCTCGTCGGCGTGCTCCGCGGGCTCATCATCCTCTTCGTCGCGATGCCGGAGTTCTTCCGGATGATGGGCAAGAAGTTCGGCTCGTTCGACCGGCCCGGCGAGCCGGTCACCGCCGACGGCGCCACCGGAGGTGGGAGCGATGAGTGACTGGCTGCCCGGCGGCCCGGACCGCAGCGTCGCCGCCTACACGTACGACTGGCTGTTCGCCGACCGCGGGCGCGTCCAGCAGGCCGTCATCGCGGTGGCGCTGGCCGCCGTCCTCGGCCTCGTCGCCGCCGGCGTCGTCGCGCCGCAGTCGAACGCCGGCCGGCTGTTCCACGTGCTGACCGACAGCTCCACGCTCGCCGCGACGCTGCGGCTCTCCGTGCCCATCGCGTTCGCCGCGCTCGGGGGCATCTTCGCGGAGAAGAGCGGCGTCATCAACATCGGCCTCGAGGGGCTGCTCATCATCGCCGCGTTCACCGGCATCTGGACGACCGACGTCACCGGCAGCGTCTGGTACGGCCTGCTCGGCGGCGTCGTCGCGAGCACGCTGCTCGCGGGCCTGTTCGCGGTCGTCTGCATCGAGTTCCGCGCCGACCAGATCATCGCGGGGCTGGCGGTGTGGCTCATCGCGCTCGGCCTCGCGCCGTTCCTCTCGTCGGTCGTCTACGGCTCGAAGAACACCACGAGCGTCGACACCTTCCCGACGCTCCCCGAGATGGGGATTCCGTTCCTCTCGGACGCGGTCACGGTCCCGCTGCCGGTCGTCGGCGTCGCGCCCGCCGAGCTGCCGTTCTTCGGCGCGCTGTTCGACGCCAGCCCGCCCGTCTACCTGATGCTGCTGGCGGTCGTGCTGTCGTGGTACGCACTCCACCGCACCGCGTTCGGGCGGTGGGTCGAAGCCAGCGGCGAGAACCCGAAGGCGCTGGACACCGCGGGCGTGAGCGTCCACCGCGTCCGGTACGTGGCCGTCCTGCTGTCGGGCGTGCTCGCGGGCGTCGGCGGCGCCGCGCTCGCGCTCGGCATCGGCCAGTTCACCGGGAACGGCCCGACGATGGTCAACGGCAAGGGGTTCATCGCCATCGTGGCGTACCTCTTCGGGAACTACCACCCGGTCGGCGCGCTCGGCTCCACGATGCTGTTCGCGGGCCTTGACGCCACCCAGCTCACGCTGCAGGCGCGCGACGTCTTCCAGGTCCCGACGGAGCTGGTGCGGACCATCCCGTACGTCACGGTCATCGTCGTGCTCGCGCTGTTCGGCCGCACGCGGCTGCCGTCGGCCGCGGGCGAGCACTACGAGTCCGGCGAGGACGAGTAGGCCGAACGCGCGGTCTTTTTGTCGCGGCTGCTCGAACCGGTGGGTATGGACGACGACGACCTGCTCGCCGCCGCTCGCGACGCCCTAGAGGAAGCCTACGTCCCGTACTCGGAGTACCCCGTGGGCGCCGCCATCGAGACCGCCGACGGCGAGGTGTACGTCGGAACGAACGTCGAGAACGCGAACTTCTCGAACAGCCTCCACGCCGAGGAGGTCGCGGTCGGGTCGGCGGTCCGGGACGGCCACCGCGAGTTCGCGACGGTCGTCGTCACCTCCGAGGCCCGCGACGCCGTCACGCCCTGTGGGATGTGCCGGCAGACGCTCGCGGAGTTCTGCGACGACGACGTGCCCGTGCTCTGCGACACCGGCGACGGCTTCGAGCGGTACACGGTCGGCGAGCTCATCCCGAACACCATCACGCCCGAGATGCTCGGTCACTAGCCGGCCGGCAACACGAAGACACTTTGCCCGTCGCCGGCCAACGCGGTGGCATGCCCGGCGACAGCGAGGACCCCAACGACGAGGTCCAGTATCACGTCGAACTCGCTCCGGGGGACGTCGCGGACGCCGTGTTGCTCCCCGGCAACCCCGAGCGCCTCGAGAAAGTCACGCCGCTGTGGGACGACGCCTCCGAGGTCGCCCACCACCGCGAGTACCGCACCGCCACCGGCAGCTACGAGGGCACGCCCATCTCCGTGACGTCCACGGGCATCGGCTCGCCCTCCGCGGCCATCGCCGTCGAGGAGCTCGCGCGCATCGGCGTAGACACGTTCATCCGCGTCGGCTCCTGCGGCGCGCTCCAGGCGGAGATGGAGCCCGGCGACCTCGTCATCACCAAGGGCGCGGTCCGACAGGAGGGCACCAGCGACGAGTACGTCCGCGAGGACTACCCCGCGGTCGCCGACCACGAGGTCGTCGCCGCGCTCGTCGCCGCCGCCGAACGCCTCGACAACGACTACCACGTCGGCCTCACGATGAGCTCGGACTCCTTCTACGCGGGGCAGGGCCGGCCCGGCTTCGAGGGGTTCGAGGCCGCCGGCAGCGACGACCTCATCCAGGAACTGAAGGACGCGAACGTCGCCAACGTCGAGATGGAGGCGTCGGCCATCCTCACGCTCGCGAACGTCTACGACCTCCGCGCGGGCGCCGTCTGCTCGGTGTTCGCGAACCGCGAGACCGGCGAGTTCCTCACCGAGGGCGAGTCCACCGCCGCCGAGACCGCGAGCCTCGCGGTCCACCTGCTCGCGAGGATGGACCAGAAGAAGGCCGAGGCGGGCGTCGACCAGTGGCACGCCGGCCTGAGCCTCGACTGAGTTCGGGCGGCTAGTCCTCCCGGGACTCCTCCGAGCGGAAGATACTCTCTTTGCCGGCGTGGAAGCGGTCGAGCGCGCGCATCGTCCCGACGTACGAGCCGACGGCGATGACCGCGACGGCAGCGAGGAGGGCGAAGCCGTACCAGACGAGTTCTGCGAGCACGCCGCTGGAGACGGAGCGCACTCCCTTCAACGTTCGGCGAGAAGCGTTCGTGCGGTCGGTTCGCGTTACAGCGCGTCCCACGCCTTCATCGCGCGCGACCACGACGTGATCTTCGCGATCCAGCGCGCGGCAGCGCCCTTCTTCAGGAGCTTCGCGGGCGTGCTGTTGAACGTCCGCACGGGCGCGGCGACGCCGTTCACTTCGACGTCGTGGGCGATGGCGGTCTCGCCGATGGAGACCAGCGTCCCCTGGTCGTCGTACGTCCACGTGCGCAGCGGGCGGTCGTCGATGGCGCGGGCGACGTTCTCGGCGGCGACGTCGGCGGCCTGCCAGGCGGCCTGCGCGGTCGGTGGCGCGACCTCGTCGTCGCCCTGGTCGACCAGCGAGCAGTCCCCGACCGCGAACACGCGCTCGTCCCCGGTCTGGAGGTTCGAGGACGCCTGCAGGCGGTTGTGCTCGGCGTCGAGGTCGACGTCCGCGAGCTCGCTCGGGCCGGTGACGCCGCCCGTCCAGAGGAACACGTCGTACGCGAGGTCCTCGCGCTCGTCGAACTCGATGTGGTCGGCGGTCGCCGCCGTGATGGGGTCGTCGGTGAGGATCTCGATGTCGCGCTCCTCGAGGCGGTGGCGGAGCGCGCCCTGAATCTCGCTGTCGCCCGGCGGGAAGATCTCGGGGAGCGCCTCCACGAGCACGACGTCGATGGGGGCGTTGTGGCGGTCGCGGAACTCCGCGACCTCGCCCGCGCTCTGGATGCCCGAGAGGCCGGCGCCGCCGACGACCACCGTCGCGGGGTCGTCGCGGGTCGCGTCCTTCGCGGCCGCCTTGACGTCCTCGTGGACGTCGAGGGCGTCGTCGAGGCTCTTCAGCGTGTGGGGGTGTTCGCCCATGCCCTCGATGCCGTAGGTCGCGGTCTCGGAGCCGATGCCGACCAGCAGGTAGTCGTAGTCGAGGTCGTCGCCCTCGTCGAGTTCGACCGTGCGCTCGTCGGTGTCGACGTCGACGACCGCGTCGTGGACGAACTCCGTCCCGCGGGACTTGATGTCGCCGACGGGAATTGTGATCTTGTCCTCGCGCCCGGGTCGCGGATGACGCGGTGGGCCTCGTGGAGGACGAGGTGGTAGTCGGTCTCGGAGACCCAGACCAGCTCCGCGTCGGGGCCGAGTTCGTCTTCGAGCTTCGACACGGCGCCGGCGCCGGCGTACCCGGCACCGAGAACGACGACTCTGGTTGTCATACCGGAACGTGCGTGACCCGGTGATACAAAGGCTTTGAAACGCCGCTCGTCAGTGCTCGGGTTCCTCGGCGGGCGCGCGCATCGAGTCGATCTTCAGGATGAGAATGTTCGCGGTGTCGTCTTTGCCGTCCAGCGTCCCCTCGATGACGAGCTTCGACAGCGGCGTCGGTCCGACGGTGACGCTGTCGCCCTCGTGGAACTCCCGAATCGACCCCCGCATGTGGATTTCGGCGCGGCAGAGCTCGGGGTGGTGGACGCTCGTCAGCCCGATCTCCTCGACGTTCGCGTCGTCGAGCAGCTCGCCGTCGTGGCGGACGGGGACCTCCGCGGTCGTGTCCAGCTGCTGGATCTCCAGCGCCTCGTAGGCGTTGACGGTCGGCTTGTAGCCGCCCTTCGGCCCGGGGACGCCCTCGACGAGCTGGAGCGCTTTCAGGCTCTGCATCTGGTTCCGGATGGTGCCCGGGTTCCGGTCGACCTCCTCGGCGATGTCCTCGCCTTTGACGGCCTGCTCGCGCTCGGTGTAGAGGTCTACGAGCGCGCGCAGTATCGTCTTCTGGCTGGAGGTCAGTTCAATCGATGACATACGACTGGGTTCGCCGGTGTTTTCCATAAATCCCCCGATGGGGAGACTCGGTTCGCCGGCGAAACGGTAGGTTTTACGCCCCGACTCCCAATCCACGCCCATGGACGGAAACCGCGTTCTCGTCACCGGTGGCGCGGGGTTCATCGGGTCGAACCTCGCGAACCACCTCGCCGCGGACAACGACGTCGTCGCGCTCGACAACGGCTACCTCGGGACGCCCGAGAACCTCGACGACGCCGTCGAGTACGTCGAGGCGGACGTGCTCGACGACGACCTCCCGACCGAGGGCGTCGACGTCGTCTACCACCTCGCGGCGCTCTCCAGCCGCCAGATGCTCGAGGAGAACCCCCGGGAGGGCGCCCGCGTCAACATCGAGGGGTTCGTGAACGTCGTCGAACAGGCCCGCGCGGACGGCTGCGACACCGTCGTCTACGCCTCCACGTCGTCGGCGTACGGCAGCCGCACCGAACCGAGTCCCGAAGACATGGACTTAGAGGCGGCGACCGGCTACGACGCCTCCATGCTCGGCCGCGAGCGCTACGCGGAGTACTACAACAACTTCTACGACGACCTCTCCTGTGCCGGGATGCGCTTCTTCTCCGTCTACCAGGGCTACGGCGGCAACGAGGCCCACAAGGGCGAGTACGCCAACACCGTCTCCCAGTTCACCGAGAAGATCGCGAACGGCGAGTCCCCCGTGCTGTGGGGCGACGGCACCCAGACCCGGGACTTCACGCACGTCGACGACATCGTGCGGGGGCTGGTGACGACCGCCGAGCACGAGCTCGCGGGCGTCTACAACCTCGGCACGGGCGACCCGTACTCGTTCAACGAGATGGTGGAGCTCATCAACGACGCGCTCGGCACGGACGTCGAGCCCGAGTACGAGCCCGTCCCACTGGAGAACTACGTCCACGACACGTGCGCGGACATCTCCAAAATCAGGGAAGCGACCGGCTGGGAGCCCCAGATCTCCTTCGAGGAGGGCGTCGAGCGCGTCGCCGAACCGTACCGGGACTGACGCCCGCGGAACCGGACGCACTTAGGGCCGCTCGCCGTACCGGCTGGTATGCCCAAGACCGTCCACGTCATCGGCGCACCGATGGACTACGGCTCGGACCGACGCGGCGTCGACATGGGGCCGTCGGCGATTCGCTACGCCGACCTCGCCGCCGAACTCG
>NZ_WPCF01000150.1 GCF_009741975.1 Halobacterium sp. CBA1126
CGACGTCGTGGACGAGGAGACGGTCTTCGCCATCACCGCGACGGCGCGCCCCGAGGAGATCGAGGAGATGGTCACCGAGGCCATCGAGGGCGACTTCACGGCCGCGCGGTCGACGCTCGACGACCTCATCTCGAACCGCGGGCTGGCGGGCGGCGACATCATCGACCAGGTCCACCGCTCGATCTGGGAGTTCGACGTCGAGGAGGCGGCCGCGGTCCGGCTGCTCGACCGCCTCGGCGAGGCCGACTACCGCATCGCGGAGGGCGCCAACGAGCGCGTCCAGCTCGAGGCGCTGCTGGCGTCAGTCGCGCTGAACGCCGAGGAGGCCTAGTTCAGCGCCCAGAACGCGTAGTTCAGGTACGCCGCGAACGACACCCACGCGAGGTACGGGACGAGCAGCGCGCCGGCGGCGGGCCGCACCCGGTAGAACGCCGCGAGCGTCGCCGCGATGCCCGCCCAGAGCGCGGCGATGACGGCGAGCCCGCCCGGGATGTTCTGGCCGCCGAAGAAGACGAGCGTCCACGCGACGTTGAGCGCGTACTGCGCGACGAACAGCGAGAACGCGACCGTCCGCTGGCGGCCCGAGCCGTCCCGGAGCACGAGGTAGGCGGCGACGCCGAGCAGCGTGAACAGCAGCGTCCAGACGGGGCCGAACACCCAGTTCGGCGGCGCGAGCGCGGGCTGAGCGAGCGTGTCGTACCACGACCCCGAGCCGGTGGCAGTGACGAGCGCGGGGGCCGCGCCGACGGCGTTACAGACGACGACGGCGAGCGCGACGCCCGGCAGGTCGCTCCGTGAGAGGTCCATACGGGGGCGTCGCGCGCCAGCACCTAAACTACTCGCGGAGGTCCGCGGGCGGGCCGCCCGGCAGGTCGTCGCGGTCGTGGGGCGCGAAGAAGTCCGGGTTCGGGCCCGTGGGCACGAGGCGCTTCGGGTTGAGGTGAGCGTGGCTGCGGTAGTAGTGCTGTTTCACGTGGTCCATGTTGAGGGTGTCCGCAACGCCGGGGAGCTGGCAGAGCTCGCGGAGGTACGGCCAGAGGTTGTCGTAGTCCGTGATGCGCTTGCGGTTGCACTTGAAGTGCGTGTGGTAGACCTCGTCGAAGCGGTACAGCGTGGTGAACATCGCAATATCGGCCTCCGTGAGCGCGTCGCCCGCGAGGAACCGCTGGTCGGCGAGCACGTCGTCGTAGTGGTCGAGCGCCTCGAAGAGGTCGTCGACTGCGTTGTCGTACGCGCGCTGGCTGTCCGCGAAGCCGGCGCGGTAGACGCCGTTGTTG
Organism: Halobacterium sp. CBA1126; assembly: GCF_009741975.1. Classification (GTDB taxonomy): domain Archaea; phylum Halobacteriota; class Halobacteria; order Halobacteriales; family Halobacteriaceae; genus Halobacterium. The sequence continues at coordinate 1,278 of NZ_WPCF01000150.1, forward strand.
ATGGGGTCGTAGATGTCGTCGATGAGGCGGTCGACCTCGTCCTGATACCCCTCGGGGTAGAGGTCGACGTCGCGGGCGGCGAACTCGTCGAAGGCGACGTCGAGCATCCGCATGATCTCCTCGCTCTCGTTGTTCACGATGGTGTCGGCCTCCGTGTCGTAGAGCACCGGCACGGTGACCCGGCCCGTGTACTCGGGGTCGGCGTGGGCGTACACCTCGCGGAGGTAGTCCGAACCGAAGAGGTGGTCGGGGGTGGTGCCGGGCTTCTCGGGCGCGAACTCCCAGCCCTGGTCGTAGCGCACGGGGTCGACGACGCTGACCGAGACGGCGTCCTCGAGGCCCTTGAGGGCGCGCGTGAGGAGCGTGCGGTGGGCCCACGGGCACGCGTAGGAGACGTAGAGGTGGTAGCGCCCGGACGCCGCCGGGTAGTCCTCGCCCACCCAGTCCCGGAAGCTGGTCTCCTCGCGCTCGAACTCGCCGCTCTCGTCGTGGTCGATCATCTCCTCCTCGGTGCGCCACTCGCCGTCCACCATGCGTCCCATGGGCGAGGACAGGGGCGCCGGCCGTTTAGCCGTTGAGGGCGCGGCCCGTCTCGCCGGCGCCGCGGCGCGCGGACGCCCGAAACCGAGGCGTCCGGCACGAGCTAGCCCCGGAACTGTTTTACTCGTCGGTCGGCCACCATACACGTAATGAGCGACCTCGAGTCGGAGTACCGCCTCGACTACTTCGAGGAGGAGGGCTTCGAGCGCCGGGAGTGCACGGAGTGCGGGGCGCACTTCTGGACGCGCGACCCCGACCGCGAGACGTGTGGCGAACCGCCCTGTGAGGACTACCAGTTCATCGACGACCCCGGGTTCGACGAGGAGTACACCCTCGAGGAGATGCGCGAGCGGTTCCTCTCCTTTTTCGAGGACCACGGCCACGAGCGCATCGACCCGTACCCGGTCGCGGCGAACCGGTGGCGCGACGACGTGCTGCTGACGCAGGCCTCCATCTACGACTTCCAGCCGCTGGTGACCTCCGGGCAGACGCCGCCGCCCGCGAACCCGCTGACGGTGAGCCAGCCCTGCATCCGGATGCAGGACATCGACAACGTCGGGAAGACGGGCCGGCACACGATGGCGTTCGAGATGATGGCCCACCACGCGTTCAACACCCGGGAGGACGCCGACGAGGAGTACGCCTACGAGGGCGAGGTGTACTGGAAGGACGAGACCGTCGAGTACTGCGACGAGTTCTTCGCGGACATGGGCGTCGACCCCGAAGAGGTCACGTACATCGAGGACCCGTGGGTCGGCGGCGGCAACGCCGGGCCCGCCTTCGAGGTCATCTACAAGGGCGCGGAGCTGGCGACGCTGGTCTTCATGTCGATGGAGCAGGACCCCGACGGCGAGTACGAGATGAAGGACGGGAACCGCTACAGCCCGATGGACACGTACGTCGTGGACACCGGCTACGGGCTGGAGCGGTGGACGTGGGTGAGCCAGGGCACGCCGACCGTCTACGAGGCCATCTACCCGGAGACCATCGAGTTCCTGAAAGAGCAGGCGGGCATCGAGCACACCGACGAGGAAGAGCAGCTCGTCCACCGCGCGGCGAAGCTCGCGGGCCACCTCGACATCGACGAGGCCGAGGACATCGAGGCGGCGCGGGACAACATCGCCGACCAGCTCGGCGTCGAGACCGAGCGCCTGCTCGAGCTGCTGCGGCCGCTCGAGGACATCTACGCCATCGCGGACCACTCCCGGACGCTGGCGTACATGTTCGGCGACGGCATCGTGCCGTCGAACGTCGGCACGGGCTACCTCGCGCGGATGGTGCTGCGGCGCACGAAGCGCCTCGTGGACAACGTCGGCGCGGACGTCCCGCTGGACGAACTCGTGGACATGCAGGCCGAGCGCCTCGGCTACGAGAACCGCGACACCATCCGCTCCATCGTCCGCAGCGAGGTCGAGAAGTACGCGGAGACGCTGGAGCGCGGCGGCCGGAAGGTCCGCCAGCTCGCCGAGGAGTACGCCGAGCGCGGCGAACCCATCCCGACGAGCGAGCTCATCGAGCTGTACGACTCCCACGGCATCCAGCCGGACATGGTCGAGGACATCGCGAGCGAGGTCGGCGCGACCGTCGACGCGCCCGACGACTTCTACTCGCTGGTCGCCGAGCGCCACGACTCCGCGGAGGCCCTCGAGACCGACGAGGAGGAGGACGAGCGCCTCGACGACCTCCCGGAGACGGAGGCGCTGTACTACGACGACCCCTACCGGTCGGAGTTCGAGGCGGTCGTGCTGGACGTCTTCGAGCGCGAGGAGGACGGCGAGGAGGTGTACGACGTGGTGCTCGACCAGACGATGTTCTACCCGGAGGGCGGCGGGCAGCCCGCCGACCACGGCACGCTCTCCACGGACGACCAGACGGTCGACGTGGTGGACGTCCAGAAGCGCGACGACGTCGTCCTCCACCGCACCACGGACGACCCCGGGAAGGGCGAGTTCGTGCGCGGCCAGATCGACATGGAGCGCCGCGAGCGCCTGATGGCCCACCACACGGCGACCCACGTGGTCGTCCACGCGGCCCGCGAGGTGCTCGGCGAGCACGTCCGGCAGGCGGGCGCCCAGAAGGGCACGGAGAGCTCCCGCATCGACGTCCGGCACTACGAGCGCATCGACCGGGAGACGGCCAAGCGCATCGAGCGCGTCGCCAACGACATCGTCCGGGAGAACACGAGCGTGCAGCGCGAGTGGCCCCACCGCCACGAGGCCGAGGAGAAGTACGGCTTCGACCTCTACCAGGGCGGGATTCCGGCCGGGGAGAACATCCGCCTGATTCACGTCGCCGAGGACGTCCAGGCCTGCGGCGGGACGCACGTCAACCGCACGGGCGAGATCGGCGCCATCAAGCTCCTGAACACCGAGCGCGTGCAGGACGGCGTCGAGCGGCTGACGTTCGCCGCGGGCGACGCCGCCGTCGAGCACGTCCAGGACCTCGAGGACGACCTGTTCGCGGCCGCCGACACGTTCGACGTGGCGCCCGACGAGGTGCCGGAGACGGCCGAGCGGTTCTTCACGGAGTGGAAGGAGCGCGGCAAGCGCATCGAGGAGCTCAAAGAGCAGGTCGCGGAGGCCCGCGCCTCGGGCGGCGGCGCCGGCGAGGAGGTCGAGGTCGGGGACGCGACGGCGGTCGTCCAGCGCCTCGACGGCGACATGGACGAGCTGCAGGCGACGGCGAACGCGCTCGTCGACGAGGGCAAAATCGCGGTCGTCGGCTCCGGGAAGGACGGGGCGCAGTTCGTCGTCGCGGTGCCCGACGGCGTGCCCGTGAACGCCGGCGAGGTCGTCGGCGAGCTCGCGAGCACGGTCG
>NZ_WPCF01000102.1 GCF_009741975.1 Halobacterium sp. CBA1126
GAGCGCGGCGAGCGCGGCGGTGAACACGAGCAGTTCGAGCGCGTGGTGGATGAGCTGGACGCGCGTGCCGTAGACGGCGAAGACGGTGTTCCGGGAGAACACCAGCGCGACCGGGAGCACCGCGAGCCCGGAGAGCGCGGCGGTGCGGACGCTCCCGACGCCGACGCCGACGAGCTCGCGCATCCGGAGCGTGGTGTACAGCAGCGCCGCGAAGATGGCGAGCGCGGCGAGGTGGTGGACGGCCTGCGTGATGGGCATGTACCCCCACGGGACGAGCCCGCTGAAGGTGACGGTGGTGCCGCCGAGGATGACCTGAATGGGGAGGAGCACGACGGCGAGCACGCCGCCGACCTTGACGTCGCGTTCGTCGAAGCGCCGCCACGAGACGGCGCCGGTGCCGAGGATGAAGAAGCCGACGACCATCGCGAACCCGCGGTGGAACTGCTCGACGAAGTCGTGAACCTGGAGGCCGATGGGGAGCAGCTGGCCGTTGCAGTCGGGCCACTGGAGCCCGCAGGTCGCGCCCGACCCGGAGACGGCGGTGTACTCGCCGACGAGGATGAGCGCGAACGTCAACGCGGTCGTCACGGCCGCGAGCTGGTAGGAGCGGCAGTCCATAGCTCAGATTTTCAGGTGCGTGTACGTAGGCGTGTCGTATCGCGCGTGGTTCGGAGCGAGCATGCCCGAGTGGCAGCGAGGACACGTTACGGCGAGCGGCGACCGTCGGGGGCCGTGAGCCAGCGATAGGCGAGCGAGAACCACGTTGGAGCGAGCGGCGGAGCCGCGAGCAGCGTGGCGCACCACGGAAAACGCGAGCCGTGCGCCGACCGAGCGCGACGCCGCCCCGTTTATTTCGACTACTGACGTAACAACATTCGACGCGTTGGGATAGGTTTTTGCCCGTCGGCGCGGCAGACAACGACATGGGACTAGACGAGGACTCTCTGGACTACCACGCAAGCGACCCGCCCGGGAAGATCGAGATCTCGACGACGAAGCCGACGAACACCCAGCGTGACCTCTCGCTGGCGTACTCGCCGGGCGTCGCGGCGCCGTGCCGGCGCATCGACGAGAACCCCGAGGACGCGTTCAAGTACACCGCGAAGGGGAACATGGTCGGGGTCGTCTCGAACGGCTCGGCCGTGCTCGGCCTCGGCGACATCGGCGCGCAGGCCTCCAAACCCGTCATGGAGGGGAAGGGCGTGCTGTTCAAGCGGTTCGCCGACATCGACGTCTTCGACGTGGAGCTCGACCAGGAGAGCGCCGACGACATCATCGAGTCCGTCGCGGCGATGGAGCCGACGTTCGGCGGCATCAACCTCGAGGACATCAAGGCGCCGGAGTGCTTCGAGATCGAGACGCGGCTCCGCGAGGAGATGGACATCCCCGTGTTCCACGACGACCAGCACGGCACCGCCATCATCTCCGGCGCGGCGCTGCTGAACGCCGCGGAAATCGCGGACAAGGACCTCGAAGACGTCGACGTCGTCTTCTCCGGCGCGGGCGCGTCCGCCATCGCGTCGGCGAAGTTCTACGTCTCGCTGGGCGTCCGGCGCGAGAACATCACGATGTGTGACTCCTCGGGCATCATCACCGAGGACCGCGACGTCAACGAGTTCAAACAGCAGTTCGCCAGCCCGGCCGGCGAGGGCGGCGACCTCGCGGACGCCATGGAGGGCGCGGACGTCTTCGTCGGGCTCTCCGTCGGCGGCATCGTCGACCAGGAGATGGTCCGGTCGATGGCCGACGACCCCATCGTGTTCGCGATGGCGAACCCCGACCCCGAAATCGGCTACGAGGAGGCCAAGAACGCCCGCGACGACACGGTCATCATGGCGACCGGGCGCTCGGACTACCCGAACCAGGTGAACAACGTCCTCGGGTTCCCGTTCATCTTCCGCGGGGCGCTGGACGTCCGCGCGACGGACATCAACGAGGAGATGAAGGTCGCGTGCGCGGAGGCGCTCGCGGACCTCGCCAAACAGGACGTGCCGGACGCGGTGGTGAAGGCGTACGGCGACCAGCCGCTGCAGTTCGGGCCGGAGTACATCATCCCGAAGCCGCTGGACCCGCGCGTGCTGTTCGAGGTCGCGCCCGCCATCGCGGAGGCGGCCGCCGAGTCCGGGGTCGCGCGCCGCGACCTCGACCTCGAGGAGTACCGCGAGGAGCTGGAGGCGCGCCTCGGGAAGAGCCGCGAGATGATGCGCATCGTCCTCAACAAGGCCAAGAGCGACCCGAAGCGGGTCGCACTCGGCGAGGGCGACGACGAGAAGATGATCCGCGCGGCCTACCAGATGTCCGAGGAGGGCATCGCCGAACCCGTGCTCATCGGCGACCGCGACACCATCGACGGCGTCGTCGCCGCGCTCGGCCTCGACTTCGACCCCGACATCGTCGACCCCGACGAGGGCGAACACGAGGAGTACGCCGAGCGCCTCTACGAGCTCCGCCAGCGCAAGGGCATCACGGAGAGCGAGGCGAAGTCGCTCGTGAAACGCGACCCGAACTACCTCGGGTCGACGATGGTCGAAGCCGGGGACGCCGACGCGCTGCTCACCGGCCTCACCCACCACTACCCGTCCGCGCTGAAGCCGCCGCTGCAGGTTGTCGGCACCGCGCCCGACGCCGACTACGTCGCCGGCGTCTACATGCTGACGTTCAAGAACCGCGTCATCTTCTGCGCGGACACCACGGTCAATCAGGACCCCGAGGCGGACGTGCTCGCGGAGGTCGCCGAACACACCGCCGAGCTCGCGCGCCGGTTCAACGTCGACCCGCGCGTCGCGATGCTGTCGTACTCGAACTTCGGCAGCGTCGACAACGAGGGCACGCGCAAGCCCCGGGAGGCCGCGCGCATGCTCCGCGAGGACGACGTCGACTTCCCCGTCGACGGCGAGATGCAGGCCGACAGCGCGGTCGTCGAGGACATCCTCGAGGGCACCTACGAGTTCAGCGACCTCGACCAGCCCGCGAACGTGCTCATCTTCCCGAACCTCGAAGCCGGGAACATCGGCTACAAGCTCCTCCAGCGGCTCGGCGGCGCGGACGCCATCGGCCCGATGCTGGTGGGGATGGGCGAGCCGGTCCACGTCCTCCAGCGCGGCGACGAGGTCAAGGACATCGTGAACCTCGCGGCGGTCGCGGTCGTCGACGCACAGCAGAACAGCGACTAGCGGCGCAGTTTTCCCCGGATTTTTGCCGTGCGGCGTACGCAGCGACGTAGAACCGGTGGACGCGACGCCGACGTGCGGCGAGTGCGAGCAGCGAGGGCGCCGCGCTCGCTCGGTGAGCGCGCAACCGCGGGCGGTCAGTCGCTGGCGCGGCGGTCGCTGCGCGATGGCGGGGGGGACCTGGGCGTCGTCGGTCTCGCGCTCGGGGAGCAGACAGCGCGCGGGCTCGTCGTTGACGTGGCCGTACTGCTCGGGCTCGTTCGCGAGCACGTGCGCGGGGTTGGACTTGCTGTCCAGCTGCGCCGCGCGGACCTCCTCGAAGCCGACGACGCGGGCGCGGATGCCCCGCCAGTGGTGGCCCGCGGTCGCGGGCGGCGAGAACTCCGTGATGGGGCGGTAGTCGTGGGCGCGGGCGGCGAGCGCGGCGGTGTTGACGTCGCCCGCGAGGTCGTTGTGGTCGACGAGCACGCCGACGCGGGCGTCCCGGGGCGCGCGGGCCGCGAGCACGTCCAGGCCGAGGTGGAGCGCGCGGTACTCGGCGACGTTGTTGTTCGGGGCTTCGTCGGGGACCGCGAAGCGGGCGACCCGTTCGCCGTCCCGGGTCTCGACGATGACGCCGAGCCCGCTGCCGTCCCGCGAGTACGAGCCGTCGGTGGCGACGTAGAAGTCCCGGCGGTGGGACTGCGGGGGATGGGCGATGTGCGGCGTCGGCGAGTCGTCGAACAGGTCTCGGAGTTTCGACCGGCCCACGATGGCCATACCGTACGTAGCGAGCGCCGGAACTTAAGCGGTCCGCCGGTCGCGGCCCGCATCCAAAGCGATACGTGGCGTCGCCGCGACGACTCCCGTATGCAGGCACGCGACCTGATGACCGAAGACGTCGAGACCGTCCACGAGGACGACGACGTCAGCGACGTCCTCCAAGAGCTCGCGCGACGGGACTTCACCGGCTTCCCCGTCGTGGACGACGACGACCGGCTCGTCGGCGTCGTCACCCAGCGGGACTTCGTGGAGCTGTTCCAGCCGAAAGACCACACCGTCTGGATTCCCATCGGCCTCCCGCCGTTCCTCGAGACCCTCGACTACGGCATCGACCTCTCGTGGAACGAACTGGAGACCGAGCTCGACCTCGCGAAGAACGCCAGCAAGCCCGTCAAGAAGATCATGACGCGGGACGTGCTGACGGTCGGCCCGGACGCCGACGTCGACGACGTGCTCGCCATCCTCGCGGCCGACGAGCGCGACGTCAACCGCGTCCCCGTCGTCGAGGACGACGTCGTGGTCGGCATCGTCACCCGGCAGGACGTGCTGCGCGCGCTCCACGCCGAGCGCAACCGGTAGGCGGCAAAACGGCGCCCCTTCGAAAGCGTAAACGTCGCCCCGGTCGGAGATTCGGCGTGACCAACTACCGGAACGCCGCGCTGTTTCTCGCGCTCGCTGCGGCCTGGGGGTCGGCGTTCGCCGCCATCAAGGCCGGCCTCGACGCGGGCTTCGAGCCCGTGCTGTTCGCGGCCGTCCGCTACGACGTCGCGGGCGTGCTGATGCTCGCGTACGCGGCGTACGCCGCCGACGACTGGCTGCCGCGCTCGCGGGCGGACTGGACGGTCGTCGCCGTCGCCGCGACGTTCATCATCGCCGCCTACCACGCCTTCCTCTTCGTCGGCGAACAGCAGACCACGAGCGCCGTCGCCGCCGTCGTCGTCAGCCTCAGCCCCGTCCTCACGACCGGGTTCGCGCGGGCGTTCCTGCCGTCCGAGCGGCTCTCCGCCGGCGGCATCGTCGGCCTCCTGCTCGGGCTGGTCGGCGTCGTCGTGCTCTCGGACCCCGACCCGTCGAACCTCCTCGGCGGGAACACGGTCGGCGTCCTGCTGGTGTTCGCGGCGTCGACGTGCTTCGCGCTCGGGAGCGTGCTCACCCAGCGCGTCGACGACGACCTCGACGTCGAGACGATGGAGGCGTGGGCGATGCTGCTCGGCGCGCTCCTCATGCACGCCGCCAGCCTCGCGCGCGGCGAGACCCAGACGATTCCCCGGAACCCGGACGCGCTGTACGCCATCGCGTACCTCTCGCTGGTCGCCAGCGCCGCCGGCTTCCTCGTCTACTTCGAGCTGCTGGACCGGCTCGGCCCCATCGAGATCAACCTCGTGAGCTACGTCGCGCCCGTCTTCGCCGCGGTCGTCGGGCTGGTCGTGCTCTCGGAGCCCATCACCGCGAACACGGTCGCCGGCTTCGCGGTCATCTTCGCGGGGTTCTGCCTGCTGAAGCGGCGCGCGCTCGCCGCCGAACTGCGGAACGTCCGCGCCGCCTGGGGGTAGCTACTTCGCGTCCGCGATGCGGTCGAACTGGTCGGCGGTCAGCGTGAGGTCGGCGGCCGCGAGGTTCTCGCGGAGCTGGTCGGGCGTCCGCGCGCCCGCGATGGGCGCGACGACCTGCTCGTGGTGGAGCAGCCACGCCAGCGACACCTGCGCGGGCGTCGCGCCCACCTCGTCGGCGACCGCCTCGACCTCCTCGAGGGCGTCGAAGTTCGCGGGCGTCAGGTACGAGTCCACGAACTGCTGGTCGGTCGCGCCCCGCGTCCCCTCCGGGGGTCGCTCGCCCCGGGAGTACTTCCCCGTGAGGAAGCCGCCCGCCAGCGGCGACCACGGCACGACGCCGAGGTCGTAGTCCCGGCACATGTCGAGGTACGTCGCCTCGATTTCGCGGTTGACGGCGTTGTACCGCGGCTGGACGACGGTGAACGGCTCGAACCCCTCGCGGCGCGCGATCTCGTTGGCCTTCGCGACCTTCCACGCGTTCGGCTCGAACGTCGACGCGCCGAGGTAGTGGACCCGCCCGTCGCGGACGAACTCGTCGAGCGTGCGCATGAACTCGCGGGCGGGCGTCCGGTCGTCCCACCGGTGGATGTAGAGGACGTCGAGGTACTCTGTACCCAGGCGGTCGAGAATCGCGTCGACGTTGTTCCGGAGGTGTTTGCGGTTCAGCCCGCGGCCGTTCGGCCCCTCGCGGGTCGGCCAGTAGATCTTCGAGGCGAGGACGTACTCGTCGCGGTCGCGGCCGTCGAGCCACTCGCCGATGTACTGCTCGGCGCGGCCGCTGCCGTACATGTCTGCGGTGTCGACGAAGCGCCCGCCGGCGTCGGCGTACGCGTCGAGGAGTTCGTGTGCGCGTTCGCGGCCGACTTCGACCTCGCCGGCGTCGTTCTCGCGGCCGAACCGCCACGTCCCGAACGCGACCTCGGAGACGCGGAGGCCGGTGCGGCCGAGCGAAACAGCGTCGAGACCCATACGGGGACCGAGATGGGCGGCTGTGTTAAGCGGCGCGCCTTCGCGGCGTCAGTTCGTCTTGTGGCGGTGACCGAGCACGAGCGCGACGACGTGGAGGGCGACCATCGCGGCGAGCGCGGTCTGCTGGGCCGTCGTGTCGGGGCCGGCGACGACCAGCGGCGTGTAGAGGAACGGCAGTGCGACCGCCGCCCAGAAGCCGGCGACCTCGAAGGGCTTCAGGAGGGTGGCGGACGCGGGCGTGTTCACGGCGTCCGATGCGACCTCGGCGAGTGCGGAGCGGGAGGGGGCAGACATTAGGTCTCACCTCGTCTACTCATCCCTACTGGCGCCGACCCCATATAGGGGGTCGACCGTTGCCCGAATTTCAGTACGTTTCACCCGCGTCGACCCCGAGTTCGAGACGTTTCACGACCGGCTGAGAGCGTTCGAAACAGTTTATAATTCGATCTGCACCGTTTTTCGAATTGTGTGCATCTGTCGAGGACGCGTTTCGGCTTCGCGGGTTCGACGGCTCCCGAGCACGCCGGAGCAGTCACTAGCAGTTTGGTGTGGTAGAAAGTGCCCGGGGAGGGTTTTGAACCCTCGATCTCCGCATGTCCCAGGTTCGAGGCTCGGCGGGCCTCGCGGACATGCTGAGCATCCACGTGGCGAGTGGGATGCCGCACCGAAGCTCGGAACCCTATGAGTGCGGCGCTATGACCAGCTAAGCCACCCGGGCTCGATACCGGCTAGGGGGAGGTCGCTCTTGAAGGTTCTCATCTCAGTCGGCGCACCCGCCGGGTTTATGCCGAGGCGGTTGCTTCGGGCGTACATGAACGTACCTGCGCTCGTCCAGTCCTCGCTCGGGGACGAGGACGTCGCCGCGCACGTGCCGCTGAAGGGGGAGGACGCGGTCTTCGTCACGCCGACGCGGACGCTCGTCTACACGGCCGACGGCCTGCTGAGCGACGAGAGCGTCGACGAGTTCCCGCACGACGCGGAGGGCGTCGACGTCAGCGAGGGGCGCCGGAAGGCGTCGGTGACGCTGGACTACGGGCTGGACGGCGAGGAGTCCTTCTCGGTGCCGTCCGGGAAAGTCGACGACGTGCTCCACCCCATCATCGCGGGCGTGCTGAACGCCGCGGGCGTCACGCAGCCGGGGGGAGACGGTCAAGCGCACGTACCGGTTCAGCGAGCTCACGCTCGTCGTCACCAGCGACCGCGTCGTGAAACACGTCGGCGCGGCCGTCTGGGAGACCGACTACGAGGAGATCGGCTACGAGTCCGTGACGGGCATCGACGTCGAGGAGGGGAACGTCTCCAGCCAGCTCGTCCTCGAGACGACCGAGCGCACCCAGCGCATCAAGGCGCCGAACGAGCAGTTCCGGGACGTCCACGAGACCGTCGAGGAGGCCGTCTACGCGTACCACGACGCGGCCAGCGCCGAGGAGTTCGAGCGCATGAACGTCGACGAGGACGCGGGCACGGCCACCGAGGAGGTCTCCTTCGACAGCGGCGTCGAACCAATCGACACCAGCGGCGTCGGCGAGGACGACGCCGCCGACGAACCCGAGGCGAGTGCGGACTCGAGCACCGAGACTGACGCGAACTCGGACGCGGGCGCCGCGACCACTGGCGAGCCGACCGAGCGCGCGGCCGACGGCGACGAGTTCGCGTCCAGCGGCTTCGAGACGGCCGCCGCGAAGGTCGAGCCGGCGGTCGACCCCGAGGAGCTGGACGCCGAGCTCGACGACCTCGAGACCACTGTCGAGGAGCTCGCGGACGCGCTGGCCGACCAGCGCGAACTCGCCGAGCGCCAGCGCGAGGCCCTCGACGCGCAGCAGACCGTCATCGAGGCCCAGCGCGACCGCATCGCGGCGCTCCGCGACCTCGTCGACGACGCGTAGTCACTCGCGGCCGGTGACCTTCCGGATGCAGGAGGAGCCGAACGCGCCGAGCTCCCCGTGCTCGAAGTTGACGAAGTAGCCGGTCTCGATGGACGCGCCGCAGCGCCGGCACGAGAACTCCCCCTCTTTCGTGACGACGTCGGACTGGAAGGAGACGTAGCTGCCGCCCTGCGGCTTCACCTCGCCGTCCTCGCGGTCGACGACGCCGCGGCGCTCGGCCTCGTCGAGAATCTCACGCGTGGTCCGCGGGTGCGTGGTGACGGTCTCGATGCGGTCGATGGCGTCGGCGACGGACAGCGACTCGAACTCGAGGTGCGCGAGCAGCTCCACCCCGAGTTCCACGGGGTCCTCGACGTCGCCGTCTCCCATGTGTCGTGGTGGGGCGAGCGCGCGCTTAACGCTTGCGCGACCCGCGAAGGGACAACGCTAAACCCGCCGCTCGGGTAGCAGGCCGCGATGAGACGGTACGCCGCCGGCGCCGCGCTCACGCTCGTGCTCGCGCTCGCGGTCGTCGCGCGGCCGGCGGACGCGCTCGGCGCGCTCCGCGCTGCGCTCGCGAGCCCGTGGTTCCCCGTCCTGTTAGTCGGCCTCTACGCGGTCCGCCCGCTGCTCGGCTGGCCCATCAGCGTGCTGTCCGCGCTCGTCGGCTTCCAGTACGGCCTCGCGGTCGGCGTGCCGGTGGCGCTCGCGGGCGCGCTCGCCACGAGCCTGCCGGCGTACGTCGCGGGCCGGTACGCGCCCGCGGACGGCCGGCTGTTCGGCCGGTTCTCGGACGGCAGCCAGCGCTTCTTCGCCGCGACGGGCGACGTCCGCGGGCTGGTCGCCGCCCGGTTCGCGCCCACGCCCGCGGAGCCGGTCTCGGCCGCGGCGGGCGCCGGCGACGTGAGCCTCCGGTCGTTCACCGCCGGGACGCTGGTCGGCGAACTCCCGTGGGTCGTCGCGACCGTCGCGCTCGGCAGCGGCCTCGACGCGTTCACGATGGCCGCGACGGACGTGAACCCGGTCGTCGTCGCGGGCGGCGTGCTCG
>NZ_WPCF01000063.1 GCF_009741975.1 Halobacterium sp. CBA1126
GCTCGGGCCGACGACCGAACGGAGCGCTCGGAAGAGCGCGAAGTGAGGAGGAATGTGCTTTTCCGCAAGTTTTTGCCGAGCGGGGTGCGCCGGAGGCGCACCCCCGCAGCGCAAAAAGTGCGTTTTAGAACCCGAACATCCCCATGACGGATTTGGCGGCGCGGCGGACGACGAGCGCGATGCCGAGGAGGACGAGGACGAGGCCGGCGGCGACGACGGGGGCGTTCCACGCGACGACGCCGATGCCGGCGAGAATCAGCAGCACGCCGAACAGTCCGGAGAGGCCGAGTTTGTCGAGCACGTGCGAGCGAAGCGCGACCACGGGGGTAAGCGTACTGGTCCGGGGCAGCGCGGTCGCGGACACCGGAATTGTATAGGGTTTAAACGGCCCGCGGACGTATTCGAGCCCATGAGCGACGACGAAGGTGGACGCACGAACCTTCGGATGCCCGAGGACGACGAGGTGTTCGCGGAAGTCACCGAGATGCTGGGCGCGAACCGCGTCCGGGTTCGCTGCGCGGACGGGGAGGAGCGGACCGCTCGCATCCCCGGGCGGATGCAGAAGCGCATCTGGATCCGCGAGGGCGACGTGGTGCTGGTGGAGCCGTGGGACTGGCAGGACGAGAAGGCCGACGTGGTGTGGCGGTACGAGAAGTCGGAGGCGGACCAACTGCGCGAGGAAGGGCACATCCAATGACGGTGGACCGGCGGTGACCGACGAGTACGGTCTCGCCGAGGAGACGGAGGGGGCGGCCGGCGACGAGTTCGAGGAGATCGACGTCTCGGACACGGAGGCCGACCGCATCGCGCGGCGGCAGGACCGCGAGTTCTCGGAGTTCCGCAAGCGCCTGAAGGACAACGAGCAGTTCAAGCTCGACGACGGCGCGTTCGACGACGCGACGTACGCGGCCATCTACAAGCTCGTGCAGGACGGCCACGTGGGCGCGCTCGGCGGGCCGATTTCGACCGGGAAGGAGGCCAACGTCTACGAGGCCCTCGACCACGACGGCGGCGACGTCGCGGTGAAGGTCTACCGCATCAACGCGTCGAACTTCACGCAGATGCGGTCGTACCTCGAGGGCGACCCGCGCTTCGAGGGGATCCGCGGCGACAAGAAGGCGGTCGTGTTGTCGTGGACGCGCAAGGAGTTCTCGAACCTCCAGCGCGCCCGCGAGGCCGGCGTTCGCGTCCCCGACCCCATCGCCGTCCAGCGGAACGTGCTCGTGATGGAGCTCATCGGGCAGGAGGGCGACGCCGCGCCGACGCTGAACGACGTCGACGTGGACAACCCGGAGACGGCGTTCGAGGTCGTCCGGGAGTACATCCGCCGGCTGTACGACGCGGGCCTGGTCCACGGCGACCTCTCGGAGTACAACCTCGTGGTGTACGACGGCGAGCTCGTCGTCATCGACGTGGGGCAGGCGGTCACCGTCCACCACAACAAACACGACGAGTTCCTGCGCCGGGACTGCCGGAACGTCGCGAACTTCTTCTCGCGGCAGGGCGCGGACGTCGACCCCGAGTCCCTGTACGACTACGTGCGGGAGCACGCGAACCCGCGCTCGGAGGCGTCGACCGAGCGGCCGGACGGCGAGTGAGCGCGCGACTGACTCGCACACCGGCGGAACGCTGAAGCCGGTTCCGTCGCAGGACCGACACATGAGCGACGACGCAGAGGCGGCGTTCGGCGCGGTCGCGGACGAGCTCCGCGTGCGCATCCTCCGGGAGCTGTGGGAGGCCGACGACCCGCTGTCGTTCTCGGCGCTCCGCGACCGCGTCGACGTCGCCGACTCCGGGCGGTTCAACTACCACCTCTCGAAGCTCCGCGGGCGGTTCGTCGAGCAGACGGCGGACGGCTACGACCTCCGGCTGGCGGGCAACCGGCTCGTCGGCGCGCTGTACTCGGGCGTGTTCACGGAGGAGGCGTCCGTCGAGCCGACGCCCGTCGAGGGCACGTGCACGAACTGCGGGGGCGCCCTCGAAGCCAGCTACGAGGACGAGCGCGGCCGCGTCACGTGTACGGACTGCGACGTGGCGCTGCTGTCGGGCGGCGTCCCGCCGGCGTTCGTGGAGGACCGCGAGGACGACCTCGCGACCGCCCTCGACGGCTACTTCCGGACGATGCTGCGGGAGGTCCGGGCGGGGTTCTGCACGCAGTGCAGCGGCCCGGTCGACGGCCGCCTCGAACACGACCCCGAGCACGGGCCGCGGGCGGTCTTCGAGTGCGGGCGCTGCGGCGGGACGTTCCACGGGACGGCGGCGGCCGTCGCGCTCGACCACGCGGCGGTCGTCGCGTTCTACTACGAGCACGGCCGCGACGTGCGGACCGTCCCCGTCTGGGAGGTCGACTGGCTCCACGGCGCGACCCGGGCGGGCGACGCCGCCCGCGTCACCGTCGACGTCGACGGCGACGAGCTCGACCTCGTCGTCGACGAGTCGCTGTCGGTCAGCGTGGCGGAGCGGCCGTGAACCGCACACACGACGGGAGAGAAGGCTTTTACGCCGGCGCCCAGTATTCGGACGTATCATGAAACACGTGAAGATTCCGCAGGACCGCATCGGCGCGCTCATCGGCGAGGGGGGCGAGACCCTCCGCCGCATCGAGCAGGCCGCGGAGGTCCGCCTCGACGTCGACTCCGAGGACGGGTCGGTCGCCATCGAGCGCACCGGCGACCCCGTCCGCGGGATGCAGGCGCCCGAGATCGTGCGCGCCATCGGCCGCGGGTTCGACCCGGACGCCGCGCTCAGCCTCCTGGACGACGAGATGCGGATGTTCGAGACGGTGGACATCGAGCGCGCCGCGCGCAACGACAACGACCTCCGCCGGAAGAAGGGACGGCTCATCGGCGAGAACGGCCGCACGCGCGAGCTGATGGAGGAGCTGACGGGCGCGAAGGTCGTCATCTACGGGTCGACGTTCGGCGTCATCGGCCAGCCGAACGAGGTCGACGTCGCGCGGTCGGCCGCGGAGATGCTGCTGGACGGCGCCCCGCACGGCTCCGTCTACTCGTTCCTCGAGCGCAAGCGCGCCGAGGAGCTCAAACAGCAGGGCATGGAGTACCACGAGTTCCCGGGCTGACGCGGCGTTCTTCTGCGACTCTCGGTGCTGTTCCGGCCGCCGAGCGCGAGCGCCGGCGCCCGCCACTCGCGCCGGTTCCAGCATAAATACCCCGTCGCGGATTTTCGAATTTGGCACAGACCGGCGTCTCAGCGCGTCTCCGCACGTGTGTTACTCCCTTTCGCACAATCTTTAAATAGAATCGCATTCAATCAAACAACGACTATGGCGCAGCAGATGGGTAATCAGCCGCTTATCGTACTCTCGGAGGACAGCCAGCGCACCTCCGGGGAGGACGCACAGTCGATGAACATCACCGCGGGGAAAGCCGTCTCCGAGTCCGTCCGCACCACACTCGGTCCGAAGGGGATGGACAAGATGCTCGTGGACTCCACGGGCGAGGTCGTCGTCACGAACGACGGCGTCACCATCCTCAAGGAGATGGACATCGAGCACCCGGCGGCCAACATGATCGTCGAGGTCGCCGAGACCCAGGAGACCGAAGTCGGCGACGGCACCACCTCCGCCGTCGTCGTCGCCGGTGAGCTCCTCTCGGAAGCCGAGGACCTCCTCGAGCAGGACATCCACGCGACCACGCTCGCGCAGGGGTACCGACAGGCCTCCGAGAAGGCCCGCGAGTTCCTCGAGGAGAAGGCCGTCGACATCTCCCCGGACGACACCGAGGAGCTCGAGAAGCTCGCCGCGACCTCCATGACCGGGAAGGGCGCCGAGAACGCCAAGGACGTCCTCTCCTCGCTGGTCGTCCGCGCCGTCCAGTCGGTCGCCGACGAGGGCAGCGTCGACACGGACAACGTGAAAGTCGAGAAGGTCACCGGCGGCGCCATCGAGAACTCGGAACTCGTCGAGGGCGTCATCGTCGACAAGGAGCGCGTCAACGAGAACATGCCCTTCGGCGTCGAGGACGCCGAGATCGCGCTGGTCGACGACGGCCTCGAGGTCAAGGAGACCGAGATCGACACCGAGGTCAACGTCACCGACCCCGACCAGCTCCAGCAGTTCCTCGACCAGGAAGAGGAGCAGCTCAAGGAGATGGTCGACGCGCTCGCCGACGCCGGCGCGAACGTCGTCTTCGTGGACGGCGGCATCGACGACATGGCCCAGCACTACCTCGCGCAGGAGGGCATCCTCGCGGTGCGCCGCGTGAAATCCGACGACTTCACCCGTCTGTCCCGCGCCACCGGCGCCACGCCGGTCTCGAACGTCACGGACATCGAGGCCGACGACCTCGGTGAAGCCGGCAGCGTCGCCCAGAAGGACATCGGCGGCGACGAGCGCATCTTCGTCGAGGACGTCGAGGAAGCGAAGTCCGTCACGCTCATCCTCCGCGGCGGCACCGAGCACGTCGTCGACGAGGTCGAGCGCGCCATCGAGGACTCGCTCGGCGTCGTCCGCGTCACGCTCGAGGACGGCAAGGTGCTGCCCGGCGGCGGCGCCCCCGAGACCGAACTCGCGATGGAGCTCCGCCAGTTCGCGGACTCCGTCGGCGGCCGCGAGCAGCTCGCCGTCGAGTCCTTCGCGGACGCGCTGGAAGTCATCCCGCGCACGCTCGCGGAGAACGCCGGCCACGACCCCATCGACTCCCTCGTTGACCTCCGCAGCCAGCACGACGCCGGCGAGTCCGGCGCCGGCCTCGACGCCTACTCCGGCGAAGTCATCGACATGGACGCCGAGGGCGTCGTCGAGCCGCTCCGCGTGAAGACCCAGGCCATCGAGTCCGCCACCGAGGCGGCGACGATGATCCTCCGCATCGACGACGTCATCGCCGCGGGCGACCTCGCCGGCGGTCAGGTCGACGGCGACGACGGCGGCGACGAAGGCCCGCCCGCCGGCGGTCCCGGCGGCGGCATGGGCGGTATGGGCGGCATGGGCGGCATGGGCGGCGCGATGTGAACTTCGGCCAGTAGTTCGCGCCCCCTGTCGACCCCGCCTCGCACCGCTCGCTCACCGAACCCGCGACTTTCTTTCGACGCTACCCAACCAGCGGCGGCTGTCCGCACAAAGGAGGTTCTAAGTACGGCGCCAGCAATTTTTGCGCCATGGAGACGCTGCTGCTCAACAAGGACGACGTCAGCGAGAACGTCCAGATGGCGGACCTGATTCCGGCCGTCGAGGACGCGTTCGCGGCCTACCAGCGGGGCGACGCCCAGATGCCCTCGAAGTCCTACATCGACCTCCCGCAGTACAACGGCGACTTCCGGTCGATGCCCGCGTACCTCGACGCGGGCGAGTGGGACGCCGCCGGCATCAAGTGGGTGAACGTCCACCCGGACAACCCCGAGCACTACGACCTCCCGACCGTGATGGGGACGATGGTGTACTCGGACCCGGAGAACGCCTACCCGCTGGCCATCATGGACGGCACCGAGCTCACGATGCAGCGCACGGGCGCCGCAGCGGCCGTCGCCACCGACTACCTCGCCGTCGAGGACGCCAGTAGCTTCGGCGTCGTCGGCGCGGGCGTCCAGTCGTACACCCAACTGGAGGCCATCTCCACCGTGCGGGACATCGAGGAGGTCGTCGTCAGCGACGTCGACGAGGACGCCGTTCGCGCGTTCGTCGAGCACTTCGAGGACGAGTTCGACGTCCGCGAGGGCTCCATCAGCGACGCCGGCCACTGCGACGTGCTCTCGACGGTCACGCCCGTCGAGGACCCCATCGTCTCCCGCGAGGACGTCGCCGACCACACGCACGTCAACGCGATGGGCGCCGACGCCGAAGGCAAACACGAACTCGCCGACGAACTCCTCCTCGACGCCAAGCTCGTCATCGACGACCACGCCCAGACCACCCACTCCGGGGAGATCAACGTCCCCTATAATGCTGGCGTGCTCGGCGACGACGACATCTACGGCGAAGTCGGCGAACTCGTCACCGGCCAGAAACCCGGCCGCACCCCCGAGGACGGCGTCACCGTCTTCGACTCCACGGGACTGGCGATTCAGGACGTCGCCGCCGCCCACGTCGCCTACGAACACGCCGACGAACACGACAACGGCTACGCGTTCGACCTGCTCGGGGTCTAGGAAGCACTTTTTACTCGCACTTTTTGCTGCGCTCACGCGCCTGCGGCGCGTTCGCTGGCAAAAACTTGCGGAAAAAGCACTCCTCGCTCACTCCGCGCTAACGCGCTCCGTTCGGTCGTCGGCCTCCACTCGTTCGCTTCGCTCACTCGTGGAGTGAACCGCTCGCGCCTCGCGGCGCTCGCGGATGCTCGTCGGCGGTAGTTCCGTTGAGATCACCGCCGCTCCGCGTAAGACCTTATTACGTGTGAGCCACGTACCCCACGGCGATGAAGTTAGAGGCGATTCCGGGCGTGGGCGCGAAGACCGCGGAGTCGCTGCGGTCCCTCGACGACCCCGAGGACGCACTACGGCGCGGGGACGTGGCGGCGGTCGCCCGGGCACCCGGCGTCACCGACGGGCGGGCCGCGCGCATCGTCCGCGGGGCGATTCGCGCGCGCCACGACGACCCCGGCGGCTTCCTCGCGACCGACCGCGCGACCGAGGTCTACGAGCGCGTGCTCGCCCTCCTGCAGGAGCGCGCGGTCACCGACTACGCGAGCCAGCGGCTGCGGACGTTCTACCCGAGCGCCGCGGAGTCGCGCATCGCGGAGGTCAACGAGTTCGCGGCGGCGGCGATGGACCGGGACCCCGACCCGGAGGTGCTGGACGCGCTGGCGGGCGTCGAGCCGCTGTCGCCGCCCGAGGGGCTGGCGGTCCGGGACCGGTGTCTGGCGACGACGGACGCGGAGACGTACAGCGAGGCCCGCGAGGCGTTCCCCGAGTTGTCGGTGGAGGTCGTCGAGGACGCCCGCGGGCTGGCGGACCTCGCGCGCGGCTACTCGACGGTCGTCGCGCTCGACGAGGCGTTCGCGGGCGTGGAGGTCGACGGCGACGTGCGCGTCGAACCGGACGCGCTGGAGCGGCCCGAGGAGGTCGTGCCGGAGCGCGTGCTCTCGTTCTTCGCGACGAACCGCGACCGCATCCGGGCGGCCGTCGCGGTCCACGAGGCCGCGGGCCTCGACGCGGACGTGGACCTCGGCGAACTGGACGCCGCGCTCGAACAGCTCGACGCGGACGGCGCGGTCGCGGGGGACGACGAGCTCGACCGGCTGTCGACGGCCGTCGACGACCTCGACGCCGCGGTGTCGACCGCCGAGTCCGTGGCGAACGACCGGCTCCGGGAGGCGATTCAGGAGCGGGACGTCACCATCGAGGGCGCCGACCTCCTGAGTCTCGTGGAGCGGGGCGCGGGCGTCGACAGCCTGCTCTCCCGGGAGCTGGCCGACGAGTACGCCGCCGCGGTGGACGCGGCCCGCGACCACCTCGTGGACGCGCTCGCGCTCCGCGATGGCGAGGCCAGCATCGCCGAGCAGGCGTTCGACGACTCGCCGACGTTCCCGGTCGACCACGACCCGGAGGCGGTATCGCGGCTGCGCGAGGAGCTGACGGCGGCGCGGGACCGGCGGAGCGCCGAGCGCAAGCGCGAGCTCGCGGCGACGCTCGCTGACCTCCGGGAGCCCACCCGAGAGCTCGTGGAGCGCGCGCTCGAACTGGACGTGGAGCTCGCTGTCGCGCGGTTCGCGGACGACTTCGACTGCGTGCTCGCCGAGCGCGGCGGCCGCGGGTTCGACGTCGAGTCGGGGCGCTCCCCGATTCTGGACGTCGCCTTCGAGGACGTCGAGCCCGTGGACTACGGCGTGGACGGCGTGGCGCTGCTCTCCGGCGTGAACTCCGGCGGGAAGACGAGCACGCTCGACCTCGTGGCGGTCGTGGTCGTGCTCGCACACATGGGCTTGCCCGTGCCCGCGGAGTCCGCCAGAGTGCCGGAGGTGGAGGAACTGCACTACTACGCGAAGTCCCAGGGGACGCTGGACGCGGGCGCGTTCGAGGCGACGCTCCGGGACTTCGCCGGACTGACCGAGGGCGCGGCGCGGAAGCTCGTGCTCGTGGACGAACTGGAGTCCATCACCGAGCCGGGGGCCTCGGCGAAAATCGTCGCGGGCATCCTGGAGGAACTCCACGAGGCCGGCGCCTCCGGGGTGTTCGTCTCCCACCTCGCGGGCGAGATCCGCGACCAGTGCGGGTTCGACGTGACCGTCGACGGCATCCGCGCCCGCGGGCTGGAGGACGGGGAGCTGGTCGTCGAGCGCTCCCCGGTGAAAGACCACCTCGCGCGCTCGACGCCGGAGCTCATCGTGGAGAAGCTGGCGACCGAGGGCGACGAGGCGGGAGGCGGCGACGGCGCGGCCGCGGGGTCGTTCTACGACCGCCTGCTCGGGAAGTTCTGACGCGAATCCGTCGGTTCCCGGCCGCTCCGCCGCGAACGCCGGGGCTGTGGCGAAGGGTTAAGTGGCTGCCCGAGCGTGGTGAAAGTGATGAGCGACGACCCCGAGGAGGGGATGCTGGGCTGGGACGAGTCCGTGTTCCGGGACGAGCACGTCTTCGAGATCGACTACGTCCCGGAGGTCTTCCAACACCGCGAGTCCCAGCTCCAGACGCTGCAGTACGCGCTCCGCCCGGCGGTCCGCGGGAACCGGCCGCTGAACGTGATGGTGCGCGGGCCGCCCGGGACGGGGAAGACGACCGCCGTCCAGAAGCTGTTCGGGGAGCTCGGCGGCCAGCGCGGCGTCCGCACGGTGCGCGTGAACTGCCAGGTCGACTCCACGCGGTACGCGGTGTTCTCCCGCATCTTCGAGGAGATCTTCGAGTACGAGCCGCCGTCGTCGGGCATCTCGTTCAAGAAGCTGTTCGGGCAGGTCGCCGAGCGCATCGCCGACGAGGAGGAGGTGCTGGTGGTGGCCCTCGACGACGTGAACTACCTCTTCTACGAGGACGAGGCCTCGGACACGCTGTACTCGCTTTTGCGCGCCCACGAGACCCACGCGGGCGCGAAGGTCGGCGTGATTCTGGTGTCCTCGGACCTCGACCTCGACGTCGTGGAGAACCTCGACGGCCGCGTGCAGTCGGTGTTCCGCCCGGAGGAGGCGTACTTCCCGTCGTACGACCGGAGCGAGATCACGGACATCCTCCGGGACCGCGTCGACGTCGGGTTCCGGGAGGACGCGGTGCCGACGACGGTGCTGGACCGCGTCGCCGAGCTCACGGACGAGGCGGGCGACCTCCGCGTCGGCATCGACCTGCTGCGGCGCGCGGGCCTGCACGCCGAGTCCCGCGCGAGCACGACCGTCGAACTGGAGGACGTCGAAGCGGTCTCCGAGGAGGCGAAGAACATCCACCTCTCGCGGAGCCTGCGCGCGCTCTCGGACACGGAGCGGGCGCTCGTGGAGACGGTCGCGGACTGCGACGGCGAGCAGGCCGGCGACGTCTACGACGCGTTCAACGACCGCACCGACCTCGGCTACACGCGGTACACGGAGATCGTGAACAAGCTCGACAAGCTCGGGCTCATCGACGCGGAGTACGAGCAGCTCGACGGCCGCGGGCGCTCGCGGACGCTCCGGCTCACCCACGACCCCGAGGCCGTCAAGGAGCAGCTCTAGGGTTCTGCGGCGAGCACGCCGTCGAACAGCCCCGCGAGCCGTTCGAGCGCGGCGTCCTCGTGGGCGGCCGGGTCGGCGTGGCAGTGGAGGGTACCGCCCGCCGCACGCACGCGACCGCCCAACACCTGCAGGAAGCGCCGCGTCCGGTCGGCCTCGGCGAACTGCAGCAGCGTCGTCAGCGAGTCCACGCAGACCGCCGGCTCGGCGTCGTCGGGGAACGCGCGGAGGCACTCGGAGACGCCGATGCCGACGCCCGTGAGGTCGCCGGGCGTGGAGACGGCGTGGGCGCTGCCGGCGTTGGGTTCGGCCGCGACGAACCGGGTCGGGGGGAGGCGGTCGCCGCGGGCGGCCCGCCAGTCCGCGGGCGCGCGCCGGAGGGAGACGGCGACGGCGGCGTCCGCGTCGGCGAGCCGGTCGGTGCAGACGCGCGTGGCGGCCGCGTCGACTGGGGAGGCGAGGACGAGCACGGCGGCACCGTCGGCGTCGCCGCGGGCGGCTGCCGCTCGGCTGACGTCGGGCATGCGCGAACGGACGGGAGCCACCGGGGTAGTTACTCGCGACCTGAAGCGGTTCAGGCACCGGTTACGGGTGGGTGCGTTTTTTGGTCGGTGGCGGTCCACGCTACGGGTATGAAGAACACGGGCGGCGGCGACGCGGCGAAGCGGCGCGCGGGCGAGGCGGCGGCCGACGAGGTCGCGGACGGGATGGTCGTCGGCCTCGGGACGGGGAGCACGGCGGCCCACGCCATCCGCGCCATCGGCGAGCGCGGCCTCGACGTGGAGGGCGTGGCGACGTCCTACCAGTCCCGGCAGCTCGCCATCGACGCGGGGATTCCGTTGACGACGCTGGAGGAGGCGTCCGTCGACCTCGCCATCGACGGCGCCGACCAGGTAGCCGGCACGGCCCTCGTGAAGGGCGGCGGCGCGGCCCACGCCCGCGAGAAGTACGTGGACGCCAGCGCCGACCGGTTCGTCGTGGTCGCGGACCCCTCGAAGGAGGTGGACGCGCTCGACTACCCGGTTCCGGTCGAAGTGCTGCCGGACGCGCGGCCGGTGGTCGCCGAGCGCGTGCGCGGCCTCGGCGGCGAACCGGAGCTCCGGGCCGCCGAGCGCAAGGACGGCCCCGTGGTGACGGACAACGGCAACCTCGTGCTGGACTGCGAGTTCGGCCGGCTGGACGACCCCAGTGAGGTGGCGGCGGAACTATCGGAGCTTCCGGGCGTCGTCGAGCACGGGCTGTTCGTCGGGCTAGCCGACGCTGTCTACGTCGGCACCGAGGACGGCGTGCGGGTCACGGACGCGTAGCTACGGGGCGCGGCGTCGCAAAAAACGAGAGGGGTCGAACCGAGTTACAGGTCGCGCGGCTGGACGGTCTTCCGACCGTTGGACTCCGCGCGTTCCGCGGCGTCTTCGAGGAGCTCCGAGACTTCCTCGTCGAGCGCTTCGTAGAAGTCGGAGGCAACGTTCTTGTCGTCGAGTTCTTCCTTCACAGCGGCCTTGACGATGAGGTCTGCCATACGACCTGCATTTTTCCACGCCTCCTTATAAGGCTTCCCATAAGACGCTGCCAGAGCGGCCACGCACGCCTTCCTACGCGCGCGAGCGGCGTGAATGCAGGCGGCGCCCGCGGCGCGGAACCGGGAGGGCGAACTCTGCTTCGAGTTCGGCCAAATTTTGTTCGAAATTGGGAAAACTCACTTATTCGCGTGTGGCGTACTCTCACACACTGGCCCTCGCGCCAGAGACCACGATAATGCCCCGCTGTGACCACTGCGACGCCCACGTCTCCGAGAACTTCGCGCGCGTGTTCGCCAATGAGGACGGCTACCTCCACGCGTGCCCGAACTGTGCGGCGAACGTCGGCATCGCCGAGGTGTCGAAGGACCGCGCCCGCCGGGCCTGACCGAAACGCTGTCCTCGCCGCGCGCCCTCGCTCCGGGCGTGCACTACGTCTACGTGGTGGAGTGCAGCGACGGGACCTACTACACGGGCTACACGACGGACGTCGAGCGCCGCGTCGCCGAACACGACGCCGGCGAGGGCGCGAAGTACACGCGCGGCCGCACCCCCGTCACCCTCCAGTACGTCGAGTCCTTCGAGACGAAGTCGGCGGCGATGCGCCGCGAGTACGACCTCAAACAGCTCTCGCGCCCGGAGAAGGAGTCGCTGGTCGCCGGGCAGGACAACCCGTGGCCGTAGCTACTGCCCGGACTGGTCGGCGAGCTCCCAGCGGTGGGCGGCGTCGATGACCGCGCCCGCGAGGTCGTCGACGCGCTCGGCGAGGTCGTCGTCGGTGAGGGCGCCGTCCTCGAAGTACCGCGAGGCGTTCCGGATACCGACCTGTTCGGCGACGACGTCGGCGTGGACGCCGCGCATCGTGATGCGCATGTGGTCCAGCGGCGACGCGATGGTGCCGCCGCCCGCGACGACGAGCAGGCCGACCGCGGTGTCCTCGTACTCGTCGAACCCGCAGTAGTCGTGGAAGTTCCGGAACGTCGAGGAGTAGCTGCTGTGGTAGTTCGGCGACCCCGCGATGACGGCGTCGGCCTCGCGGACGCGCGCGAGCAGCGCCTCGGCGTCGCCGGCGGCTTCGAGGTCGCGGTCGGGGTCGTACAGCGGCAGGTCGGCCGTCCCGAGGTCGACGTGGTCGGTGTCGGCGCCCCGGCGTTCGGCCGCGGCGAGGGCGTGCTCGACGGCCTGCCGGGTGTAGCTGGTGGCGCGTTGGCTCCCGGTGACGCCGACGACCAGCGGTGTGAACTCCATGTACTCGCGTTCGGGGAGGGCGGATAAATTCGCGGTGGTCCGACCGCGGGGACCGCAGGGGTTTTGACGCGACGCGGCGACGCTGCGCGCATGGACGGCATCTCCTTCGGGACGGACGGCTGGCGGGCGACGCTGGACGTGTTCACGAGCGGGCGCGTCCGCGCGGTCGCGCAGGCCACCGCGGACTACCTCGCCGACGAGGGGCACGCGGGCGAGACGGTCGCGGTCGGGTACGACGCCCGCGAGACCTCCGCGGGGTTCGCCGAGGACGCGGCGGACGTGCTCGCGGCGAACGGCTTCGACGTCGTGCTCCCCGAGCGGGACTGCCCGACGCCGCTGGTCGCTCACGCCATCGTGGAGCGGGACCTCGCGGGCGCGCTCGTCATCACCGCCTCGCACAACCCGCCGGAGTACAACGGCGTGAAGTTCATCCCCGAGGACGGCGCGCCGGCGCTCCCCGAAGTCACCGAGGCCATCGAGGCGAACCTCCGGGAGCCCGTGGAGGGCGCCACGCAGGGCGAGGTCCGGAAGGTCGACCTCGTGACGCCGCACGCCGAGCACTGCCGGGACCTCGTGGACGCCGACCTCTCCGGGCTGACGGTCGTCTACGACGCGATGCACGGGAGCGGGCGCGGCGTCACCGGCGCGCTCCTCGAGTCGGCGGGCGCCGAGGTGGTTCGGGAGCGCTGCGAGCGCGACCCCGAGTTCGGTGGCACCCCGCCCGAGCCCGACGAGGCGAACCTGCAGGGGCTGGCGCTGGCCGTCGACGAGCACGACGCGGACTTCGGCGTCGCCAACGACGGGGACGCCGACCGCGTCGCGGTCGTCACGCCCGAGCGCGGCGTCCTCGACGGGAACCGCTTCTACGCGCTCGCGTACGACTACCTCCTCGAGGACGACGCGGGCCCGGCGGTCCGCACGGTGTCGACGACGTTCCTCGTGGACCGGCTCGCGGACGCCCACGGCTGCGAGGTCGTGGAGACGCCGGTCGGCTTCAAGTGGGTCGCCGCGGCGATGGGCGAACACGACGCCCTCTTCGGCGGCGAGGAGTCCGGCGGGTACACGATGCGCGGGCACGTCCGCGAGAAGGACGGCGTCCTGATGGCGCTGCTCGCGGCCGCGGCGGCCAGCGAGCGCCCGCTGGACGACCGCCTCGACGCCATCGAGGCCGAGTACGGCGACATCCACCAGGACAAGGTGAGCGTCGACTGCCCGGACGACCGCAAGGACGCGGTGCTCGCCGACCTCGAAGACAAGCTCCCCGACGAGGTCGCGGGCGTCCCCGTGGACCGCGTGAACGACGCGGACGGCTTCAAAATCCTGCTCGAGGACGGGTCGTGGCTGCTCGTCCGGCCCTCGGGGACGGAGCCGAAGATGCGGGTGTACGCGGAGGCCGACGGCCCCGAGCGCGTCGAAGCCCTGCTCGCGGCGGGCCGCGACCTCGTCGAACCGCTAGTGTAGGACGCCGCGGTAGCGCTCCCCTCGCTGCTCGCAGTCGAAGCCCAGCGCGTCGTAGAACGGCTTCACGCCCGGGTCGAAGTCGGCCGTCAGCGGCGTCCACTCGGCGGCGGCATGCTCGACGAGCGCGGTGCCGATGCCGTCGGCGCGTCGGCGGCGCCGCACGGCGACTGCTTCGACGTGGGCGCCTTCCTCTCTCCGAGTTGCGACGAGCGCGCCGACGATGCGGTTGTCGTCGTCCGCGACGACGACGGTGCCGGCGTCGATGCGGCGCTCGGCGGTCTCGTTCGAGAGCTCGAGGTTCGCGCCGTCGAGGACGCGCACCACGCCGAGGTGGTCGCGGGCCGACGCTCGGCGGACGACGACGCCGCGGGGGCCGGTCGCCGCCACGCTACCCACCCCGGATGAGCCGCAGCACGCGCACGTGCTCGGCGTCGACGGGCTGGTCCTCGGGGACGGGAGTGCCGTCGACCATCACCGAGACCTCGTGCGGGCTCAGGTCGACTGCTTCGAGGAGGTCGGCGTACGTCTCGTCGGTCACGTCGAACTCGTGGGTGTCCTCGCCGACCACCTCGACGGTCACGCGCATGCGAGCCGGTAGCCGGCGGGCGGCCTTAGGCGCCGCGATTGCGGCGGTCAGGCTGACGCGTCGCCGCTGCGCCGCTGGCGGACGTGGCGGTAGGCCGCGACGGTGAGGCCGCCGAGCCCGAACAGCAGCACGGCGAACTCCACGAGGGCGCCGAGGAACGGGACGTAGCCGACGGCGTGGACCGCGAGCACGCCCGCGAGCAGCGCGAGCCAGCGGTGCTCGCGGTCGGCCTGCGAGAGCAGCCACGCGCCGACCGCGTACGCGCCCCAGACGTACGAGAGCGCGACGGCGAGCGCGTAGAGGAACGCGCCGACGACGGCCACGGGGATGCCGACGACGGTGAACGACAGCAGGACGAGGGCGAACGGCGCGCCGACGAGCGCGGCGAAGCCGGCGCCGAGCG
>NZ_WPCF01000132.1 GCF_009741975.1 Halobacterium sp. CBA1126
CGGCGGCGCGGTCGGCGGCGGGGTTCGAGAGCGCGCGGGTCACGGCCGCCGGTAGGCCGCCGCCGGGCAAAAGCGCCCGGGTGTCACTGGCGCCGGAGGCAGACGAAGTACGCGGGCGTGGCGCCCCAGCGCCGCTGGACGGTGGTCTCCTCGGAGAGGACGACCGCCCAGTCGCCGGTAGCGGTGAACCGCTCGCGGAGCTCCGCGGGCGTGATGCCGTAGACGTCCCGGGGGTCGCGGCGGGCGTCCCCGAGGACGCAGTAGACGCCGCCGGGCGCGAGCACGTCCGCGAGGCCGGCGACGAACTGGTCGCGCTCGCGGTCGCCGAGCACGTGGAACATCGCGGAGTCCAGCACCGTGCGGAAGGAGAAGCCGGCGGCCGCGATCGCGGGCAGGTCGAGGGCGTCCCAGACGAGGAACGACGCGGGGACGCGGCGGTAGCGGGCCTTCTGGCGGGCCTGCTGGACGGCGACCGGGGAGAGGTCGACGCCGAGCACGTCGAAGCCGCGGGCGGCGAGGAACAGCGCGAGTTCGCCGGTCCCGCAGCCGACGTCGAGGACAGGGCCGTCGAGGACGCCGGCTTCGACGAGGCGGACGAACGGCCGCTGTGGGTGGCCGACGTCCCAGTTCGGGACGCCCGCGTACGCCGCGTCGTAGACGCTCGCGAGCGGCTGCTCGGGCCGGCACCGCGTCGCCGGCGCCGGCCGTGAGTCGGTGGGCACACCGGAAGTTCGGCCGACGCCGCCGTAACGCTTCCCCCGCAGGCTTTTCCCGGGCGGCCCCGACCGGGGCGTATGGTCGAACACGTCGCCGTCGAGCAGTGCGCGGGCGACCCCGCGGCTGCGCGGCGGATGGAGTTCGTCGAGCGGAAGGGGGTCGGCCACCCGGACTCGCTGTGCGACGGCGTCGCGGAGGCGGTCTCCCGGCGGCTCTCCCGGTACTACCGCCGGGAGTTCGGGCGCGTCTGCCACCACAACACGGACAAGGTCCACCTCGGCGCGGGCCGCGCGGAACCGGCGTTCGGCGGCGGCGAGGTCGTCGACCCGCTGTACGTGCTCGTCGGCGGGCGCGCCACGACCGACGTGGACGGCGAGTCCGTGCCCGTCGACCGGCTGGCCACCGAGGCCGCCCGCGAGTACCTCCTCGACACCGTCCCCGAATTAGACACCGCCGACGTGGCGGTGGAGACGCGCATCGGTCGGACGTCGGGGGACCTGCGCTCGCTGTTCGAGCGCGGCGGCGAGCCGCTCGCGAACGACACGAGCTTCGGCGTGGGGCACGCGCCCGGCACCCGGACCGAGCGGTACGTGCGGACGCTGGAGCCGCGGCTCCACACCGAACTGGACGCCGTGGGGAAGGACGTGAAACTGATGGCGGTCCGGCGCGGCGACCGCGTCCACCTGACGGTCGCGGCCGCGGTCGTGGACCGCTACGTCGACGGGCTCGCGGCGTACCGCGAGGTGCTCGCTCGGGTGGCGGAACTGGCCGAGGACCACGCCACGGACGCCCTCGACGTCCCGGTGTCCGTGGACGTGAACGCCGCGGACGACGAGGAGTCGGTGTACCTCACGACGACCGGACTCTCCGCGGAGGCCGGCGACGACGGCGCGGTCGGCCGCGGGAACCGCGCGAACGGCCTCATCACGCCCCACCGCGCGATGAGCCTGGAGGCGACCGCGGGGAAGAACCCCGTGACCCACGTCGGGAAACTGTACAATCTGCTGGCGCTACGGGTCTCGCGGCGGCTCGCCGACGACCTCGGCGCCGAGCACGCGGGCGTCCAGTTGCTCTCCCAGATCGGGGCGCCGGTCTCGGAGCCGCAGGCCGCGGACGTGGTGACGACCGTCGGCGACGCCGCCGCCGTCGAAGCCGTCCTCGAAGAAGAACTGGCGGCCGTCGGCGACCTCACCGAGGACCTGATTGCGGGCCGCGTGGACACGTTCTGAGCTACCGGAGGTCCGGCGACGGCGGGCGCTCGCGCTTGTGCGTCGAGGCCTCGTAGCGCTCCGCGAACGACGCGACGGTCTCGCGGTCCTCGCCGGTCGCTTCGACCGTCTCGTCGACTGTGCGGTCCTCGTCGACGTATGCGTGCAGAATCGGGTCGATGGTCTCGTAGGGCGCGCCGAGTTCGCCGGGGTCGGTCTGGCCCTCCCAGAGCTCCGCGGTCGGCGTCTTCTCGACGACGTGCTCGCTGACGCCGACCTCGCGGGCGAGCGCGTAGGCCTCGGTCTTGTAGACGTCCGCGAGCGGCGCGACGTCGGCGGCGCCGTCGCCGTACTTCGTGAAGTAGCCGAGCAGGAGCTCCGAGCGGTTGTTCGGACCGACGACGAGCCGCCCCTCGTCGTTGGCGGCCTGGTACAGCATCACCATCCGGACGCGGGCCTGCACGTTTCCGACGGCGGTCTTCGAGAGGTCCTCGCGGGCGGCCGTGACGTCGTCGACGATGGGTTGGACGTCGGTCTCGCGGTAGTCGACGCCGAGGCGCTCGCAGACGTCCCGGGCGTCCGCGACGTTCTCGGGGTCGCTCGGGCCCGCGGGCAGCAGTAGGGCGGTCACGTGCTCGGGGCCGACGGCGTCGGCGAGCAGGTGTGCGGCGAGCACGGAGTCGAGGCCGCCGCTGACGCCGACGACGTAGCCGTCGGCGGGCGCGGCGTCGAGGTAGCTCGCGAGGAACGACCGGATCTCGTCGGCGGCGGTCGCGGGGTCGAGCGCGAAGTCGGGCACGGGCTGACGCGCGGCCGCCACCGGCAAAAAGCACGTGGCTACTCGGGGTCCTCGCCGGCCGCGGCGACGACGGGCGCGTACGCCGCGACGCGCTCGGCACAGCAGTCGGGCACGAGGTCGCGCCACGGCTCGCCCGCGCGGATGCGCCGCCGGATTTCGGTGCCGGAGTAGCGGTCGGGGTCGTGCAGGCGCTGGGCTTCGACGCGCGCGTCGGTGTGCTCGCGGACGATGTCTGCGACCGTCTCGTTGCCCGTGACGACGACGTCGGCGTCCGTGCGCGCGACGAGCCGGCGGCCCCAGTCGGGGTAGCCGGCTTCGCCGCGGTCCTCGTCGCGGACGCGCACGAGGTCGAGGGCCGGGAAGCACTCGCGGACGACGCGCTCGCGCTCGGCCGCCGTCAGGGGGTTCCGCGGCGTCCGGGCCTTCTGGGGGCTGCCGAGGGCGACGACGAGGTCGTACTCGCGGCGGAGCCGGCGGACCGTCCGGTAGTGGCCGACGTGGAACGGCTGGAAGCGACCGGGGAACGCGGCGCGCTCGGGCACGCCGGGGAGTTCCGGCGGGCGCGACTTTGGTGCTTGGGCTGTCGGCGTCGGAGACGCGCCGGCCACCGGGGCCGGCGTTCGAGAATCGAAGACTCGCCGTCGGTCGCGGCAGACCACTGCGGGCTGGCCGTCGCGGCGCAACACGCGACGAGGGGACGCCAGCCGCGCACGTGGACGGTGCGGGCCGAGGACGGAGTGCGTTGCGCCGAACACCTTCCCTCGACGTCGCTTTAAGTGCTTCTAGCGACAAGGGATAGATACGGAGGACTTCTCCGGGCGCTACGTCCCGTAGCCGTGGGCTCGCCGTTCCCGAAAGCCCGGAGCCACGGGTGGACTTATGCCCCCGTCGTTCGTGAGCGACCCCATGGAGAGCGACGCACTCGACCAGCGCGAGGACTTCCGGCAGCTCGTCGACCACCTCGACGGGGTCGCCATCTGGGTCGCCTCCTCGCCCGAGCGCTTCGACTACATCAGCGACGGCTTCGAGGACGTCTGGGGGATTCCCGCCGAGGAGGTCGAGGACGACCCCGCTCGGCTGCTGGAGACCATCCACCCCGACGACCGGGAGCGCGTCCGGGAGAACATGGAGCGCGCGAGCCCCGAGGAGTCCTACGTGGGGCGGGTCGTCCGCCCGGACGGGTCGGTGCGGTGGCTGCAGAACCGCCAGATTCTGCTGCCGGACGACGACGGCGGCGTCGAGAAGGTGGTGGGCATCTCGACGGACATCACCGAGCAGAAGCGCCGGGAGGAGGAGCTCGACGCGCTGAACCGCGTCCTCCGCCACGACATCCGGAACGACGTCAACGTCGTCGTGGGGTGGGCGGAGCTGCTCGCCGACCACGTCGACGAGGAGGGGGAGCCGTACCGCCAGCGGATTCTGGACGCCGGCGAGCGCGTCATCGACCTCACGGAGGTCGCCCGCGACTACGCGAAGACGGTGACCAGCGGGGAGGACCTCGACACCCACCCCGTCTCGCTGCGGGACGTCCTCGAGCACGCCGTCGAGATGCGGCGAGAGTCGTACCCGGACGCCGAGTTCGTCGTCGACGGCGAGGTTCCGGACGTGGAAGTGACGGGCAACGAGATGCTGGAGTCCGTCTTCCGGAACCTCCTGAACAACGCCGTCCAGCACAACGACGAGGCCGAACCGGTCGTCGAGGTCAGCTGCGAGGTGTCCGCGGACGCCGTGGCGGTCCGCGTGGCGGACAACGGCCCGGGCATCCCCGACCACCAGAAGGAGGCCATCTTCGAGCAGGGGGAGGCCGGCATCGGGAGCCAGGGGACCGGCGTGGGCCTGTACCTCGTGCGGACGCTGGTCGAGCAGTACGACGGCTCCGTCAGCGTCGCGGACAACGACCCGAAGGGGACGGTGTTCACGGTCACGCTGCCGCTGGCGGCGTGACCGCGCCCGTCCTCGTTTAAGTGCTTCTGGCGACAAGGGGTAGATACGGAGGACTTCTCCGAGCCGTCGACCGCTGAGCCGACGGCTCGTCCGGCGGAGTGCCAGCGGGAACCCCCGCCAGCAGGGGTCTTTTCGGCGTGCGCTCCCTACCGAGTCGCGATGAGCGACGCCGACGAGATCACGGTGTACTCGGACTACGTCTGCCCGTTCTGCTACCTCGGGCGGCACTCGCTGTCCCAGTACCAGGACGAGCGCGACGAGGAACTGGCCGTCGAGTGGCACCCCTTCGACCTGCGCGCGCAGAAGCGCGGGCCGGACGGCGAAATCGACCACGACGCCGACGACGGGAAGGACGAGGAGTACTTCGAGCAGGCCCGCGAGAACGTCGAGCGCCTCCGCGAGGAGTACGGCGCCGACGACATGGAGATGGACTTCTCGCGGGACGTCGACTCGCTGGACGCGCAGGCGGCGTCGCTGTACGTCAGCGACCGCTACCCCGAGCAGTGGCTGGAGTTCGACGTCGCCATCTTCGAGGCGCTCTGGGAGGAGCAACGCGACATCGGCGACGTGGACGTGCTCGCCGACCTCGCCGAGGACGTCGGCCTCGACCCCGAGGAGATTCGGGAGGTCGTGGAGACCGAGCAGTACCACGACGAACTCCGCCAGAAGTTCCGCGAGGCCCAGGAGCACGGCGTCACGGGCGTGCCGACGTTCGCGTACGACGGCTACGGCGCGCGCGGCGCCGTCCCGCCGTCCCAGCTCCGCCGGCTCGTCGAGGGGACGTGAGCGCGAGGCGGGAGCAGTCAGTCGAACGGGCGCGGGTTCTCTTTAAGTGATTCTGGCGACAAGGAGTAGATACGAAGAGCTTCTCAGCGTGCTACGCCTCGTAGCCGCGGCGCCGTCCGCTTCAAGGTCGTCGCGAGCGTCTACCCCGACGTCGGTTTAAGTGCTTCTGGCGACAAGGGATAGATACGAAGGACTTCTCCGGGAGCTACGCTCGACAGCGGCGGCGCTACGGCAGTGTTCAGAATAAGGATTGAAAGGTGAGGTCGGTGTGGTTTTCAGGTGTCCATGACCAGAAAACGACCCGCCTCAGCGGTTTGTTTAGACCAGATCGACTTAGATTTTGTTGAACGAGAAGCGACACCGAAGCTGCTGATGAAGCTCAGTATTCAGCTGCATCTCGCTGGACTCTCACTTTCGAATACTGTCTCGATTCTTTGAGGTATTCGGTGTCGAACGCGCACGCTCCACCGTTCATAACTGGGT
>NZ_WPCF01000126.1 GCF_009741975.1 Halobacterium sp. CBA1126
CCGCGACGCGCTCGGCGAACGCCGCGGTGTCCTCGGCGCCCTTGTTCGAGACGGCGTCGACGACGGCGGCCTCGAGGTCCGTCTCCGCGTCGATTCCGGGCGGCCGCCAGCGCACCTCGCGGCCGTAGTGGCGGTCGCGGAACGCGTCCACGATGCCGTCGGCGGTCTTCTTCCCGACCCGCGTGAACTCCGACTGGAGGAACCCCGAGACCGAGTGGGAGTCGGTGTCGTCGAGCATCTTGATGAGCGTCCCGAGCTCCACGCCGTGCGGGTGGGGGCGAATCTCCTCGGTCTCGTCGGGGAGGCCGGCGTCCTCGGCGCGCTCGGCCTTGATCTCGCCCTTCGGCTCCTGCAGTTCGATGCGCGCGTGGGGGTTGACGACCGCGGTGTGCTTGACGTAGTCGTGGAGCTGGCCGCGGGCGCGCATGTTCGCCTCGAGGTCCATCTCGATGCGCGTGCCGTGGGTCCCCCGGAGGTCGCTCTCCGCCGCGGAGAGCTCCTCCTCGACGCTGATTTCGGGCTCGTTGGTGTCCGTGTCGATGATGAGCTCGTAGTAGTTCGAGACGCCCGAGTCCTGCGTGCGGCTCTCGATGCGCACCGGCTTCCCGGAGGTGAGCTGGGAGTAGAGGACGGCCGCGGAGATGCCGATGCCCTGCTGGCCGCGGGACTGCTCGCGGGCGTGGAACCGCGAGCCGTACAGGAGCTTCCCGAAGATCTTCGGAATCTGGTCTTTCGTGATGCCCGGCCCGTTGTCCTCGACGACGAGGGTGTAGTAGTCCCGGCCCTCCTCGATTTCGACGTAGATGTCGGGGAGGATGCCGGCCTCCTCCGTGGCGTCGAGGGCGTTGTCGACGGCCTCCTTGACGGCCGTCACCAGCCCTCGGGCCCCGGAGTCGAAGCCGAGCATGTGCTTGTTCTTCTCGAAGAACTCGGCGATGGAGATCTCGCGCTGGCTCGCGGCGAGCTCCTCCGCGATGCCCTCCTCCTCGCCGAGCGTCGACTGGAAGGACGTCATTCGATACTCCCTCTTCCCGTTCGGCGGGTAAAACCCCAGCGGTGTGCGGGGTGAAAGTGAAACTGAACGCGCGAGGGCGGGCCGACGAGCGCCGCGAGCCGCGGTCGCGTCAGACGCTCGGCTGACCCGCGCGCTCGGTTCGCGCGCACGCGTGCGAGTCTTTTTTACCGGCGGGGGGCCTACAGAGATGCAACGTTCATGTCTGACCAAAGCGAGTACAGCGCCGGCCAGATTCAGGTGCTGGAGGGCCTCGAGGCCGTCCAGAAGCGGCCGGCGATGTACATCGGTTCCACTGACGCTCGTGGCCTCCATCATCTCGTCTACGAGGTCGTGGACAACTCCATCGACGAAGCGCTCGCGGGACACTGCGACCGCATCGAGGTGACCCTCCACGAGGACGGCTCCGTGAGCGTGGAGGACGACGGCCGCGGCATCCCCATAGACACCCACGAGGAGTACGACCGGCCCGCGGTCGAGGTCATCCTCACCGTCCTGCACGCCGGCGGGAAGTTCGACGGGAAGTCCTACCAGGTCTCCGGCGGGCTCCACGGCGTCGGCGTCTCCGTCGTGAACGCGCTCTCCGAGCGCCTCGCGGTCGAGGTCGCCCGCGACGGCGGGAAGTACCGCGAGAAGTTCGAGCACGGCGAACCCGTCACCGACCTCGAGCGCATCGGGGACAGCGACGAGACGGGCACCCTCATCCGGTTCCGCCCGGACAGCGACATCTTCGAGACGACCGACTTCGAGTTCTCCACGCTCGAGTCCCGGCTCCGCGAGCTCGCATTCCTCAACTCCGGCGTCGAGATCACGCTCACGGACGAGCGCGGCGACGACGGGCAGTCCGTGACCTTCGAGTACGAGGGCGGCATCCGGGAGTTCGTCGAGTACCTCAACGAGAGCCGCCAGCAGCTCCACGAGGACGTAATCTACTTCGAGAGCGACGAGGACGGCATCCAGGTCGAGATCGCGATGCAGGCGACCGACGACCTCCAGTCCTCGACGCACGCGTTCGCGAACAACATCAACACCCGCGAGGGCGGCACCCACCTCACGGGGTTCAAGACCGCGCTCACGCGCACCGTCAACGACTACGCGAACGAGAACAACCTCCTCGGGGAGCTCGACGGCGAGAACCTCAAGGGCGAGGACATCCGCGAGGGCCTGACTGCGGTCATCTCCGTGAAACACCCCGACCCGCAGTTCGAGGGGCAGACGAAGACGAAACTCGGCAACAGCGAGGTCCGGGGCATCGTCGAGAGCACGGTCCACGAGGGGCTGGGCACGTACTTCGAGGAGCACCCGGACACCGCGGAAGCGGTCGTCCAGAAGGCCGTCGAGGCCGCGAAGGCGCGGAAGGCCGCGAAGAAGGCCGAAGAGCTCACGCGCCGCAAGAGCGCGCTGTCCTCGACGAGCCTCCCGGGGAAGCTCGCGGACTGCCAGACGAAAGACCCCGACGACGCCGAGCTGTTCATCGTCGAGGGCGACTCCGCGGGCGGCTCCGCCAAGCAGGGCCGCAACCCCGAGTTCCAGGCCATCCTCCCGCTCGGCGGGAAGATTCTGAACGTCGAGAAACACCGCCTCGACCGTATCCTCGAACACGACGAGATCCGGCACATCATCACCGCGCTCGGCACCGGCATCGGCGACGAGTTCGACATCGACGACATCCGGTACAAGAAGATCGTGATGATGACCGACGCCGACGTCGACGGGGCGCACATCCGCACGCTCCTGTTGACGTTCTTCTACCGGCACATGAAGCCGCTGCTGGAAGCGGGGTACGTGTACGCCGCCCAGCCGCCGCTGTACCGCATCCGGTACCGCGGGGAGACCTACGACGCGATGACCGAGGAGGAACGCGAACGCATCGTCGAGGAGAAGTGCGACGGCAACCCGACGCAGGTCCAGCGGTTCAAGGGCCTCGGGGAGATGAACCCCCAGCAGCTCTGGGACACCACGATGGACCCCGAGAACCGCATCCTCAAGCGCATCACCGTCGACGACGCCGCGGCCGCGGACAAGATGTTCTCCGTGCTGATGGGGGACGCCGTGGAGCCGCGCAAGCAGTTCATCCAGGACCACGCCACGGACGCAGAGTGGGTGGACATCTAACATGAGTTCGGAAGCACCAGACCCAGACGCGCCCGACGAGGTGGCAGACCGCGTGAAGAACGTCCGCGTGGACGAGGAGATGGAGCAGTCGTACATCGACTACGCGATGAGCGTCATCGCGGGCCGCGCGCTCCCGGACGTCCGGGACGGGCTCAAGCCCGTCCACCGCCGCATCCTCTACGCGATGCACGAGGCCGGCGTGACGAGCGGCTCCAGCCACCGGAAGTCCTCGAACATCGTCGGGGACACGATGGGCGACTACCACCCGCACGGCGACTCCGCCATCTACGACGCGCTCGTGCGGATGGCCCAGGACTTCTCGATGCGCCACCCGCTCGTCGACGGGCAGGGGAACTTCGGCAGCGTCGACGGCGACCCCGCGGCGGCGATGCGGTACACGGAGGCCCGCATGTCGCCCATCGCGGAGGAGCTGCTGACGGACATCGAGAAGGACACCGTCGACTTCCAGCCGAACTACGACGACCGCCTGACGGAGCCGGAGGTGCTGCCGTCGGCGTTCCCGAACCTCCTCGTGAACGGCTCCTCGGGCATCGCGGTCGGGATGTCGACGAACGTCCCGCCGCACAACCTCGGCGAGGTCGTGGACGCCACCGTCCACCTCATCGACAACCCCGACTGCACGGTCGTGGACCTGATGGAGTACGTGAAGGGGCCGGACTTCCCGACCGCGGGGAACATCGTCGGGCGCTCGGACGTCAAGCAGGCCTACCAGACGGGCCGGGGACGCGTCCGCATGCGCGCCGAGTACCACGTCGAGGAGGGAGACTCGAGTGACAGCATCGTCATCACGGAGCTCCCCTACCAGCAGAACAAGTCGAAGCTCGTCGAGCGCATCGCGGACGACGTCCGCGACGGCGACCTCGACGGCGTGCGCGACCTCCGCGACGAGTCCGACCGGAACGGCATCCGCATCGTCGTCGAACTGAAGCGGAACGCGAACGCGGACGTCGTGGAGAACCACCTCCTCGAGTCCCACCTCGAGCGCACGTTCGGCGTCATCAACCTCGCGCTCGTGGACGGCCAGCCGAAGGTCCTCACGCTGAAGGAGCTGCTCGAGGAGTACGTCGCCCACCGGAAGGAAGTGGTGCGGCGGCGCTCCGAGCACGACCTCGCCGAGGCCGAGGACCGCGCGCACATCCTCGAAGGCCGCCTGAAGGCCCTCGAGCAGGCGGACGACGTGGTCGAGACCATCCAGAACGCCGAAGACCGCGACGACGCCAAGGAAGCCCTGAAGGACGACTTCGGGTTCACGCAGGCCCAGGCCGACCACATCGTGCGGATGCAGCTCGGCAGCCTCACGTCGATGGAGGCCGCCGAAATCGAGGACGAGTACGAGGACGTGACCGCGCGCATCGAGCGCCTCGAGGAGATTCTCGGCAGCGAGGAGGAGCTCCTCTCGGTCATCAAAGACGAGCTCCGCGAGGTCAAAGACCAGTACGCCGACGAGCGCCGCACGTCGTTCATCGAGGACACGGGCACGGTCACCGACGAGGACCTCATTCCCGAGGAGGACGTCGTGGTCGTGCTCACGGAGAGCGACTACATCAAGCGCGTGCCCGCCGACACGTTCGACGCCCAGCACCGCGGCGGGAAGGGCATCATCGGCACCGACCTCAAGGACGAGGACCGCGTGTCCGCGGTGTTCACCGCGAGCACCCACGACTACCTGCTCTGCTTCACGAACCAGGGCCAGGTCTACCGGCTGAAGGTCCACCAGGTGCCGGAGATGTCCCGCACCGCGCGCGGGACGTCGGCGGTCAACATCCTCGACCTCGACGACGGCGAGGAAATTTCGGCCGTCGTCACGGCCGACGACCTCGACTTCGAGAGCGACGACGAGTACCTCACGATGGCGACCCGCCACGGCTACGTGAAGCGGACGACCGTCGGCGAGTTCGAGAACATCCGCTCGACGGGCATCATCGCCATCAGCCTCGAGGACGGCGACGAGCTCGCCGACGTCGAGGTGACGGACGGCAGCCACGACGTCGTGCTCGGCAGCGAGGACGGCATGGCGATTCGCTTCGACGAGACCGACGTGCGCGCGATGGGCCGGAACGCCCGCGGCGTCCGCGGGATGGACCTCGAGGGCGACGACCGGGTCGCCGGCCTCGCGCCCGTCGAACCCGACGACGAGCGCACGCTGCTCACGGTCACCGAGTTCGGCTACGGGAAGCGCACGCCGCTGTCGGAGTACCGGAAGCAGTCCCGGAACGGGAAGGGGCTCGTGGACATCAAGACCGGCGACCGGAACGGCAGCGTCGTCTCCCTTGACACGGTCGGCGACGACGACAACCTCGTCGCGATGAGCGAGAGCGGCCAGATCATCCGCCTCCCCGTCGGCGAGATTTCGACGGTCGGCCGGAACACGAAGGGCGTGAAGGTGATGGACGTCGAGGCCGGCGACGAGGTCGCCGACGTCTCCGTCTACCGCCCGAGCGAGAGCGGCGACGCGGACGCCGACGAGTAACACACTCACTGCGGCTTCTCTTTCGGAGACGACGGCACCGAACAACCGAGCGTCCGCTGAGCGTCCGCTCGGGTCAGACGGCGTGGCGGTCCGTCACGTACTCGATGGTTGCGACGCCCCTATCGTCGACGGATACCGTGTAGACTCGGTCTGACGACGAGAACCCGACTTCGCCGCGAATCTCGCGCCCGTCGGTCGTCCATCCCCGCTCGGTCGCGGCGTCCCCGACGGGCACGTCCCGTAGTCTCGGTTCGAAGTCGATATTCACGTCGTATTCCGCGTCCGCTTCGAGCACGAACGACGTGTGGACGGGTTCGCCCGGGGCCAGAGCGTACGTCTCATCGATTACCGCCTCGCTCGTACTCGCGACAGTGACGTCCACTGAGTAGCCGACACCGTCGGTTTCGATCTGCAGGATGCCGCTGCTCGGCGACCCCCACGACACACACCCAGCCGAAGCGAGGAGACCGCCGATGGCCGCCAACGAACGTCTGCGGGAGAACCGGAACGACATGAATCACCCGTCACCGGTGGCTGGCAAATACTTTCTCACCGGCGTCGCGCGGAGAGAAGAGACCCAGTGTCCGAGGCCGGGGGATTCACCGTTTTCGCGCGTTCCCGCAGACTGGGAGCGCTTGCACCCGCGCTGGAATCGGGACGGGGGATTGTCCCCCTGCGCGGCCTACCCCGAAGTGGGTGAACGACGATGGCCGTCGCAGAACGCGAACGAGACGTCTTCGGACAGGAGCTTCGACCGCTCGAACGGCTGCTCGCCGGCGCCGCCGTGGCGTTCGGCGCGCTCGGCCACGCCGCGCTCGCCGCCGCC
>NZ_WPCF01000034.1 GCF_009741975.1 Halobacterium sp. CBA1126
GCGCCGGCGGCGCCGACGGCGGCGACGTCGTCGGGGCGTACTCGTTCGACGCTCCACCACGCGACGTGGCCGATGACCGCGGCGGCGACGACGGCGGCGAGCGGCCACGCGAGCGTCAGCGTGTCGTTCGCGAGGCCGAAACTGATTGCGGCCGCGGTGGGGACGAGCGCGCCGGCGGCGCCGACGGCCGCGAGCGCGAGCAGCGGGCGGGCGCTACGCCGGGCGGCGAGCCACGTCGCGCCCGCGGCGGCGAACGTCGACGCGTAGACGGTCGGCGAGCCGAAGAACGGGGCGACTGCGTCGGGGTAGAGGCGGAGCTGGAAGCAGACGTACAGCGTCGACCCGAGCACCATCCACGGGGCGAACGCCAGCACCGTGCGGTCGGTGACCGGCGGCGCCTCGCGGGCGAGCAGCCAGCCGACCGCGAGCACGGCCGCGGCGACGACCGCGAGGTAGGGGAGCGGCGGGAGCGCGAACCCCGAGGGCAGGACCATACCGGGAGGGCGGCCGCGCCGCGTGAAAACCTTGCTATTCCTCAGCCCACGGCTCGCTGGTGCCCTCGCCGTACAGCTCCCGCATCAGCGTGACGACGCTCTCCGGCGGGAACTGCCCGCGCTCGGTGACGATGGCGTCGACGTAGCGGGGCGGCGTCACGTCGAACGCGGGGTTCTCCACGTCCACGTCGCCCACCTCCGCGCGTTCCTCGTCGCTGAGGACTTCGGCCTCGTCGCGCATCTCGATTTCGACCGTGTGGCCCGTCAGGGTGTCCGGGTGGAGCTTCAGCGTCTGCGCGGCGACCATCACGGGGACGCCGCGCTCGCGGGCGGAGACGGCGAGCATGCTGGTTCCGAT
The DNA here is from genome assembly GCF_009741975.1 of Halobacterium sp. CBA1126. GTDB lineage: Archaea > Halobacteriota > Halobacteria > Halobacteriales > Halobacteriaceae > Halobacterium. Next base: position 853 of record NZ_WPCF01000034.1, read on the forward strand.
CTTGTTCACGACAGAGCCGTCGGCGGCGATGGAGTCCGCGCCGACGAGCACGTGGTCGACGTCGTCGAGGTAGCGCCGCGCGGCGTTGTCCACCACCATCGTCACGGGGACGTCCCACTCGCGGAGCTGTTTCGCGGTGATGTGACCCTGCTTGCGGGGCCGCGTCTCCTTGACGATGGCCTCGACGTCCTTGCCGTCGTCGAGGGCGGCCTCGACGCACGCCAGCGCGTCCGTGGAGTGGCAGTGCGTCATGATGGTGTCGCCGTCCCGGAGGCGGTTCGCGCCGATGGCGCCGAGGTCGTCCTGCGCGCGGTCCAGCTGGTCGCGGAAGCGCTCGGCCGCGTCGACGGTGGCCGCGCGGAGGTCAGCGACCGAGTCGCCGTCGACCTCGTTGAGGACGAACCGGAGCGCGTTCGGGAGGCTGACCGCGGTCGGGCGGGTGTCCCGCAGGCGCCGCGCGGCAGCGCGGAGCTCCTCCCGGAAGCCCGCGGGCGTGGCGGCGTCGCTGGCGCGGGCCTGCGCTTCGAGCGCGTCGGCGGCGGCGCGCGCGATGGTCGCGGCGCCCCGGACTTCCATCTCCGCGATGTCGTCGGCGGTGGTCTCGACCTCCGGTGCGAGCATGCCACCCGGTTCGGGCCGCGGGTAAAAGGAGTTGGCGTCCCCGACCCACCGACTTTTCACGCGGCGCCGCGTCCACTCGCGTATGAACCGCGAGGAGCTCGCCGCGCGCATCGACCACACCGTGCTCGGCCCGGAGACGACGCCCGCGGACGTCGAGCGCGTCGTCGAGGAGGCCGACGAGTACGGACTGAACGTCTGCATCCCGCCGTGTTACGTCGCCGACGCGCGGAGCTACGCGCCCGAGGACCTCACGGTCGCCACCGTCGTCGGGTTCCCGCACGGCCAGCACGCCACCGGAGCGAAAGCGGCGGAGGCCGAACTCGCCCGCGAGGACGGCGCAGACGAACTGGACGTGGTGGCGAACGTCGGCCGCCTGAAGGCCGGCGAACTGGACGCCGTGCGCGAGGACCTCGAAGCGGTCGTCGACGCCACGCCCCTCCCCGTGAAGGTCATCATCGAGACGCCGCTGCTCGACGACGAGGAGAAGCACGAGCCTGCAGGGCGGCCGAGGCGGCGGGCGCGGACATGGTGAAGACGGCGACCGGCTTCTCGGACGGCGGCGCGACGGTCCCGGACGTCGAACTGATGAGCGAGTACCTTCCGGTGAAGGCCAGCGGCGGCGTCGGCGACTACGAGGCGGCGCAGGCGATGTTCGACGCGGGCGCGAGCGCATCGGCGCGAGTTCCGGCGTGAACATCGTGGAGACGTTCGACGAGTAGGCAGGGCTCGCCGAGAGCGTCGCCGGCTATCGTCGTGCTTTTGCCCGCGGACGGCCAACGATTCGGTCGACGCATGGCCCAGTACCACATCGAGACGTACGGGTGTACCTCGAACCGCGGCGAGAGCCGCGAAATCGAGCGGCGCCTCCGCGACGCCGGCCACCACAAGGTCGAGGGGGCCGACGAGGCGGACGTCGCCATCCTCAACACCTGTACGGTCGTGGAGAAGACGGAGCGGAACATGCTCCGGCGGGCCGAGGAACTCGAGGACGAGACGGCGGACCTCATCGTCACGGGCTGCATGGCGCTCGCGCAGGGCGAGGAGTTCGCCGAGGCCGACGTGGACGCGCAGGTCCTCCACTGGGACGACGTGCCCGAGGCCGTGACGAACGGGGAGTGCCCGACGACGACGCCGGACGCCGAACCCATCTTGGACGGCGTCATCGGCATCCTCCCCATCGCGCGGGGCTGCATGAGCAACTGCTCGTACTGCATCACGAAGCAGGCGACCGGGCGCGTGGACTCCCCGCCCGTCGAGGAGAACGTCGAGAAGGCCCGCGCGCTCGTCCACGCCGGCGCGAAGGAGATCCGGATCACGGGACAGGACACGGGCGTCTACGGCTGGGACACGGGCGAGCGGAAGCTCCCGGAGCTGCTGGAGCGCATCGCCACCGAGATCGAGGGCGACTTCCGGGTCCGCGTGGGGATGGCGAACCCGGGCGGCGTCCACGGCATCCGCGAGGAGCTCGCGGAAGTGTTCGCCGAGCACGACGAGATCTACAACTTCCTGCACGCGCCCGTGCAGTCCGGCAGCGACGACGTGCTCGAAGACATGCGCCGCCAGCACGAGGTCGACCAGTACGTCGACATCGTGGAGACGTTCGACGACTACCTCGGGGAGTGGACGCTGTCGACGGACTTCATCGTCGGCTTCCCCACGGAGACCGACCACGACCACGAGCAGTCGATGGCGCTCCTGCGGGAAACCCGCCCGGAGAAGATCAACGTCACGCGGTTCTCGAAGCGCCCGGGCACGGACGCCGCCGACATGAAGGGGCTGGGCGGCCAGACGAAGAAGGACCGCTCGAAGGCGATGACCGACCTCAAGATGGACATCGTCGCCGAGGCCCACGAGGAGATGGTCGGCACGAAGCGCGACGTGCTCGTCACCGAGCAGGGCACCGGCGACTCCGTGAAGTGCTACGACGACAGCTACCGCCAGATCATCGTGCAGAACGCCGGCGAGCACGGCCTCGAGCCCGGCGACTTCGCGACGGTCGAGGTCACCGGCCACCAGACCGTCTACGCGTTCGGCGAGCCCGTCTGATTCTCACGCGGCGACGTCTCCTGCTGCCCGACGCGCGCCGTACTCGATGCCCACCGTGAGCGCCGTCGCCGCCAACAGCACCGGGCCGTAGACGAGCGCCCACACCCAGAGGACGTCGGTCTCGCCGCCGACTCGGAGGAAACTGAACCACGTCAGGGCGACGACGGCGAACGCCGCGACGGGGCCGGCCACGAGCCGCCAGCGCGCGAACGCGTACGCGGCGAGCCCGATCTGTGCGAGGAGGAGGCCGAACGCGAGCGCGAGCCAGCCGCCGAGGACGTGCAGGCCGCCGTAGTCGGGGAACGGGTACGCGGTCCAGTAGTTGACGGCCCACCACAGCAGGAGCGACGCGGCGGCGACGGGAACGCCGACGAGAACGGCGGCGCGCCGGGGCGGCCGGTCGGCGGCCCGGACGGTCGCGAGCGCGGCGACGACGCCGGCGGCGGCTGCGACTGCGACCGTCGCGGCGGTGCTGCCGAGGACCGGCCACGGTTCGCCGGGCATGCGCAACCCGTCGCGGCGACGCCACTTCACCGTACGGGCGGGCTCGCGCCGGCTGCGAGCGCTACCGCTTCGTCTGGACGTTCGTGCTGCCGCAGTCCGGGCACTTCGTCAGCGACCCGAGCGTCGGGTGCGTCCCGGAGGTCCAGTCGCCGTTCGGCGGGGCGGTGCGACCACACTCGAGACACCGGAGCTGGCGCGCCTCGCTCATGGGCGGGGGTTCGCTCGCAGTCCCCAAAGAAGTTCCCGCTAGGCGGGGCCGTCGGGCTTCCACTCGCCGAGTTCCTTCGGGTCGACGTGGACGAAGACGTCGTCCACCTCGGGGATCTCGCGGACGGACTCGATGATCTCGGTCTCGATGTCGTGGGCCTCGTAGAGGGTCATCTCGCCCTCGACTTCGACGTGGAGGCTGACGTCGACCTCGGGGCCGACGTAGTGGGCGACGACGTCGTGGGCGCCCTCCACCTTGGGGTGGGCGAGCGCGCGCTCCAGGATCTCCTCGCGGAGGTTCTCCGGGGGCGCGGCGCCGACGAGGTAGTTGACGTTGTCGCGGACGATCTCGTAGCCCGTGTAGAGGATGCCGACGGCGACCACGACCGCCGCCACGGGGTCCAGAATCGGGTAGCCGGCGGCGGAGCCGAGGACGCCGGCGAGCGCCGCGCCCGCGGTGAGGATGTCGTTGCGGTTGTCGAGCGCGGTCGCGCGAATCGCGGGCGAGCGGTGGGTCTCCGCGACGTCCAGACAGTACCGGTAGAGGGCGTACTTCCCGACCGCGGTGCCGGCGAGGACGGCGACGCCCGCGAGCCCCGCGCTGCGGCCGTACGAGCCGGCCAGCAGGGACGTGGACGCCGACCAGATGACGGCGCCGCCCGCGGCGAGGACGCCCACGGCGACGAACAGCGAGACGAACGGCTCGATTCGCTCGTGACCGTGGGGGTGTTCGAAGTCCGGCGGCTGCGTGGTGAGGTAGAGGCCGCCGAGCACGACCAGCGAGTACGCCACGTCCGCGAGGCTGTTGACCGCCTCGGAGCCGACCGCGATGCTCCCGGTCGTCCACCAGACGGCGGCTTTCGCGGCGACGAGGGCGAGGTTCGCGGCGAAGACGACGCCGCCGACCCGCCGGACCGTCGAGCGCCGGTCCATCGTCCCTTCCTACCCCGCCCGGGTGGTTCGGTGTTTCGATTCAGTCGAAATCGAGTCTGGGCGCGCCGCTGTCCGTGGGTTCGGCGGCGTCGTGGGCGGCGAACGCCTCGTGGAGGCGGTCGTAGGACTCCTCGAGCGCCTCCACGATGACCTTGGTGTCCCCGATGACGGGCATGAAGTTGGTGTCGCCGCGCCAGCGCGGCACGACGTGCGTGTGGAGGTGGTCGTCGATGCTGCCGCCGGCGGCGTCCCCGCCGAGGTTGAGGCCGGCGTTGAAGCCGTTCGGGTCGAAGGCGGCCTCGAGCGCGTCGAAGGTCGCCTGCTTGAGGCGCGCGTGGTCGAGCAGCGTCTCGTCGTCGAGGGCCGTGTAGTCGCCGGTGTGGGCGTGCGGGACGACCATGCAGTGCCCGGGGCTGTACGGGTAGTTGTTCAGCATCACGAACGCGTGCTCGGCGCGCGCGACGACGAGGTGCTCGCGGTCGTCGCCGCGCTCGGGGTACTCGCAGAACACGCAGTCGACGTCCTCGTTCTTGTCCTCGCGTTCCACCCACTCGATGCGCCACGGCGCGAACACCTGCTCCATGGTCGGGAGTCGGCGGCCCGCGTCAGGTGCTTTTCGGTGCCGCGCGTCGAGCGTTCACATTCACCGCTTTGGCCGCTTATTTGTTGGCGGACCGAGTAGTCTCGCGCGGAGGGGAACCGATGGCCAGCCAGCCGCCACAGGCGGACGCCATGACCGAGCCATGCCCGACCTGCGGGACCGAGACCCCGCACGCGGTCGCCATCGAGCTCCGCACCGAGAGCGCCGGCGGCGAGAACGCGGCGTTCTCCCGGGAGCCCTACCGCGTCGCCACCTGCCGCGAGTGCGGCGCCGTGCGCGTCGAGCGGATGAACGACGCCTAGTTCGTCGTCACCGTGCAGCCGTCCTCGGTGACGACGAGCGTGTGCTCGTCCTGACTCACGAGCGCGCCCTCCTGTTCTTTCAGCACCGGATACGACCGCACGACGTCCGCCATCTCGAGCCGCCGGAGGCTCATCTCCGCGCGCGGCGCGTCCAGCCACCGCGCCGCGAACGGCAGCCCGTCGAACCGCTCGAGGTCGTCGAGCAGCTGGCGCGCGCGGCGGTCCCGGACGCTGCCCTCGCCGACGACCTCGTAGATTTCGGTCGCGGACCCCTCCGAGACCTTCCCCGTCCCGTCGGTCGCGAACGGCTCGATGGCGAGCACGTCCCCGACCTGCAGCTCCGTGCCCGAGTCCACCGCGCGGTTCGGCACGTTCGGCCCCGTGTGCGCGTCGTAGACGTCCACGCCGTGGCCCGTCAAATTCACCACGGGGTTGTAGCCGTACGCCTCGATGACGTCCTGAATCTCCGCGCCGATCTCGCCCGTGTGGACGCCCGGCTCCACGGCGTCCACGGCGGCGTCGAGCGCCTCCTCCGCGGCCTCCACGAGCTCCGGGTTCCCGGAGAGGTCGACGGTCGTCGCCGCGTCCGCGATGTGGCCGTCGACGTGGACGCCCACGTCCAGACACACCATCTCCTCGCCGAACTCCGTCTCGTCGTCGGCGCCCGGCGCCGCGTGGCTCGCCTCCTCGTCCACGCTGATGTTCACCGGGAACGCCGGCTCCCCGCCGAGCTCGCGGATGCGCTCCTCCGCGAACTCCGCGACCTCCAGTTGCGTGACCCCGACCTCGATTCGGTCGGCGGCCGCCTCCATCACGTCGGTGAGAATCTCGCCGGCCTCCACGTACTTCTCGTACGCCTCCGAGCCGACTTCCACGCTGTCTGCCATGCCCGAACGTTCGCCCGAACGCGGGAAAGAGGTTGTGGGATTCCCGTCGGCGGCGGCGTGTGGTCTCTCGCGGCGCTCGCGGCTCACTTCGTTCGCAATAACGAGGGCTCTCACTCCGTTCGAGCCCTCGCGGTCTGCATCTCCTCCGCGTCGAACGCCTCCCCGAACCCGCCGTCGCCGTCGAGCACGATGACGCCCGCCGACGACCCGGTGAGTTCGCCGAACTCCGCGATTGCGCGGTCCGCGGCGGCCTGCGCGTCCAGCCCGTCTTCGAGGTGGCGAACCGCACGCCGGGTCAGCGTCGTCTTCGCGATGTCCTCGCCCGCGCCGGTCGCGGAGGCGGCGCCCGCGGGCGCGGCGTAGAACCCCGAGCCGATCTGGGGGACGTCGCCGACGCGGCCCGCGAGCGCGAGCCAGCGGCCGCCCGTCGACGTCGCCGCAGCCAGTTGCTCTCCGTCGCACGCGACCGCGCCGACGGTGTCGTGGTCCTTCTGGTCGCGCCCTTCTGAATCCGCCTGCCCGAACTTGTCCCGAATCCACTCCAGGTGCTCGAGCGGGCCGCCCTCGGGGTGGTCGTCGAGGTCGTTCCAGCGCTCGCGGGTGTCCTCGCTCCAGAGGTCGCACTCGACGTCGATACCGACGTCGGCGGCGAAGTCGACTGCGTGGACGCCGTTCAGGAGGACGTGCGGCGTCTCCTCCATCACGGCGCGCGCGACCGAGACGGCGGCTTCGACGCCGGGCATCGACGCCGCCGCGCCCGCTTCCCTGTCGCTCGCGGCTCCGCCGCTCTCCCGTCCCGCGGAACTGACGTTCCGCCCGCTCGTCATCACGCCGGCGTCCGTGCGAATCACGCCGTCGGACTGGACCGCGCCGCCCGTCCCGGCGTTGAACCGCGGGTCCGCTTCGAGGACGCGAACCGCGGCCTCCACGGCGTCCACGGGGTCGTCCTCGCTCGCGCCCGCGTCCGCCGCCTCGTCGAGGGTCGCCTGCCGCGGCTCCGGTTCGTCGGACGCCGCGCCGGCGCCGCCGTGTACGATGACCTGCATACGACGTGTTGGCGGAGCCGGCCGCTTAGTGTGTGGGGGTTCCGCCGCAATCTCGCCGCGTTCGCGGCTCCACGGGCAGTTCTACGTGACGTGTTGACGTGCCCGCGCGAAACAGCAGTCCTTTTAGGCGCATCGGGTGACCTTCATACGACTATGAGCTACGAGAACGTCGACGTCCCCGAGAGCGGGGAGAAGATTACCTACGACGAGGAAGCAGACGAACTCGAGGTCCCCGACAACCCCATCATCCCCATCATCTTCGGGGACGGAATCGGGAAGGACGTCGCGCCCGCGGCCCAGAAGGTACTCGACGCCGCCGCCGAGGCGACCGGACGCAACATCGAGTGGGCCCGCGTCCTCGCCGGCGGGTCCGCCCGCGAGGAGTACGACGAGAACCTCCCCGAGGAGACCGTCGAGACCATCCGCGAGCACCGCGTCGCCATCAAGGGTCCGCTGACGACGCCCGTCGGCGCCGGCTTCCGCAGCCTCAACGTCGCGCTCCGCAAGAAGCTCGACCTCTACGCGAACGTCCGACCGACGTACTACCTCGACGGCGTCCCCTCGCCCGTGAAGAACCCCGAGGAGATGGACATGGTGAACTTCCGGGAGAACACCGAGGACGTCTACGCCGGCATCGAGTGGGAGGCCGGCACCGACGAGGTCGAGGAGGTACGCGACTTCGTCGAGGACGAGATGGGCTTCGACTCCACGATCCACGACGGCGACGTCGGTATCGGCGTCAAACCCATCACCGAGTTCGGCACGAAGCGCCTGGTCCGCCGCGCCATCGAGTACGCCATCGAGAACGACCGCGACTCCGTGACCCTCGTCCACAAGGGCAACATCATGAAGTTCACGGAGGGCGCGTTCCGGGACTGGGGCTACGAGGTCGCCGAGGAGGACTTCCCCGAGCAGACCATCGACGAGGACACCCTCTGGGAGGAGTACGACGGCGAAGCCCCCGAGGACAAGGTCGTCGTCAAGGACCGCATCGCGGACAACATGCTCCAGCAGCTCCTGACGCGCACGTCGAACTACGACGTGCTCGCGATGCCGAACCTCAACGGCGACTACCTCAGCGACGCCGCGGGCGCCCAGATCGGCGGCCTCGGCATCGCGCCCGGCGCGAACTTCGGCGACGGCCGCGTGCTCGCCGAGCCCGTCCACGGCTCCGCGCCGAAGCACGCCGGCAAGGACAAGGCGAACCCGACCGCGCTGATCCTCTCCGGCAAGCTCATGCTGGAGTCCATCGGCTGGGACGACGCCGCCGACCTCGTCCACGAGGCCGTCGAGAACCAGATCAGCGAGCACCGCGTCACCTACGACCTCGAGCGGCAGGTCGAGGGCGGCGTGAAGCTCTCGACCTCGGAGTACGCCGAGGAGGTCGTCGAGCGCATCCACGACCTCGCCTAAACGGTCCGTTCGAGAGTTCTACCACCCGGTTCTTCTTTCGACGCGCGTTCGGCCAGCGGCGCGTCGGCGACAACGCCTATGCGTCTCGGTACCGTACGTCGACGCGTGCCAGAGGACGACGACTTCGGCGGCGTCGACGTACCGGGAGTGGAAGACATCGCGCGCGCCGAGCAGGAGCTCTCCGTGCGCGTCGAGCGCCGCACGTACGACAAGCCCGTGACGGTCGTCGAGGGGTTCGACCCGGACGTCACCGACGTCGGGGACGTGGCGACGACGCTGAAGAAGCGCCTCGGCGCGGGCGGCACCGCCAAGGAGACCAGCGTCGAGGTGCAGGGCGACCACGAGGACCGCGTGAAGGACGTCCTCGAAGAGGAGGGGTTCGCGGTCCAGCGGTAGGTCAGTCCTGCCAGTCTGGGTTCTCGCGGGGCGGCGAGAAGACGTCGATACCGCGGACGGGCACGTCGCCCTCGTTGAGCGCGGCGTGGGGCTCGCCGCCCGGGATGGTGTAGCCGTCGCCGGCGCCGACGGTGAACTCCTCGCCGTCCACGAGGAACGTGAGTTCGCCCTCGTAGACGAAGCCGGCCTGCTCGTGGTGGTGGTCGTGTTCCGGGACGTCCGCGCCGGGTTCGATGGTGAAGTGCTGGACGCTCATCTGCTCGCCGACGGCGAGTTCCGCGAGGTAGACGCCGTCGACTGCTTCTACGGGGTCGAGGGCCGCGAGGGAGTCAGTCTCCATGGGCGACCGGACGGCGGGCGCCGACAAAAGTCCAGCGCGCGGCCGGTCAGCGCTCGTCCGCGAGCGGGTTCGCGGGCACGCCGACGCGCTGGTGGCGCCGGTAGACGTACGCGAGTGCGAGGAACGGCGCGACGGCGGGCACGACCATCAGGTAGTACAGCGCGGAGGGCGTCCACGCGGCTTCGGCGGCGAGGTACTGCCGGTCGAAGTAGACGAACGCCGGCGAGCAGAGCGCGAGTGCCAGTCCGACGAGGACGACGGCGGCCACCGGGAGCATCGCGAACACGTCGGGCGGGAGGACGGCGCTGAACACGACGGCGACGGGGAGGGTCGCGGCGAGGACGGCAATCGGCACCCACCAGCGGTCGCCGCGGTGGTCCGCGGAGTCGGTCACGTCGGCGGAGAGGGCGCGGCGCGCCATCAACGTTGTCCACGTTCGCACCGACCGCCACGCGGTGACGGGACGTTTATCACCGGGGGCGCCCGATTCGGTGGTGATGACGTACGCGGTCGTCGGCTGCTCGGACTGCGGCGCGCTGTGGGTCGTGGAGGGGCGGCCCGACACCTCGGGGTGTCCGCGCTGCGAGAAACGCCACCGGTTCTCGAAGCTCCGGAAGTTCGTGCAGACCGACGACGAGGACCACGCCCGCGAGGTGCGGGCGTCGATGCTCGCGAACCGCGCGGGCCACGGCGACGCGTTCGCGGAACTGGAGGACTTCACGACGCTCGGGGACTTCGCCGAAGACGCGGGGATGAGCGACGAGGAGTTCCTCGACTCGGCGGGCGTCGACACCGACGAGGTGGCGGGCGTCGAGGAGCGCGTCGAGCAGTCCCAGCGCAGCCTCGGGAAGCGCGAGGCCGTGCGGACCGCGCTGCGCGAACTCGACGAGCCCACGGAGGCGGAGGTGAAGGCGTTCGCGGCCGAGCACGGCGTCGGCGGGGACTACGTGGAGCGCGCGCTCGAGAAACTCCGGCGCGCGGGCGAGGTCACCGAGGCGGGCGACGGCTACCGGTTGTTGTAGCCGTCGACCCACACGTTCTTGCCGGTGGGTGTGCCACGTCCGGACGATGGACGGACGGCTGGCGCGACTCTGGCAGGTCGTCGTGGGTGTGACGCTCGTGAGCGCAGCGGTCGTGGTCGTGGTCGCGAGCACCGACCCGTCGTGGCCGGTGCCCGGGATGTCGACGCTGGCGGCGCTCGCGGCCGTGTTCGCGGCCGGGTTCGCGCTCGCCGCCATCCTGCGGGTGCTCGCCGGCGACCACCAGCACGGCGTCGGCCACGTGCTCGCGGTGGTCGGGTGGCTGCTGCTGCTGGTCGGCGAACTGTTCGAGAGCGAGGCCGCGACCGTCGCCGGGGTCGCGGTCGTGCTCGCGGCGGGCTCGTACCTCGTCTGGCTGGCCGTCGACTAGAGCGGCCCCCCGGAGAGCGCGCGAAGGAGCGTCAGCGCGAGCACGAGCACGGTGAGCAGGAGCTTCAGCACGCGGAGCGCGCTCACCGCGCGCGACCGCCCCTCGGGGTCGTCGTCCGTGTGTGCGTTCATATTCTCCCCGACGAGCGCCGGGAAAATAACTCCGCGTCTGCCGCGGACTGAAACTGAAAGTGCTCGCGTCAGCGCCCGAGTTCCGCGTGCGCCGAGGAGAGGTGCCGGGACGCCAGCGCCGCGAGCAGGCTGAGCTCGCCGGCGAGCGCGCCGGCCGCGATGATTTCCGCGAGCGCGTCGCGTTCGCGCCGGCGGGGTCGCCGCCGCCCCGCACGCCGAGCACGTCCAGCGCCTCGCGCTGGGTCGGGAGTTTGGTGCCGCCGCCGACCGTCCCGACTTCGAGGCTCGCGAGGTTCACGGACGCGTACAGTTCGTCTCCCCTGTCTTCGACGGTGGTGATGGCGTTCGACCCCTCGACGACCTGTGCGGCGTCCTGCCCGGTCGCGAGGAAGACGGCGGCGACGGTGTTCGCGGCGTGCGCGTTGAACCCGAGGCTGCCGGCCTTCGCGGAGCCGATGAGGTTCTTCCGGGTGTTCGCCTCCTCGATGGCTTCGGGGGTGGTGTCGAAGCGCTCCTCGACGACCGCGCGGGGGATGGTGACGTCCGCGGTGACGGTGCGGCCGCGGCCCTCCACGGCGTTGATGGCGGCGGGCTTCTTGTCCGAGCAGAGGTTCCCCGAGAGCGCGACGAGTTCCGCGGGCGTCTCCGACTCCACGACGTCGGCGGCGGCCTCGGTGGCGATGGTGGCCATGTTCATTCCCATCGCGTCCTTCGTGTCGTAGGCGAACCGCAGGAAGACGCTGTCGCCGACGACGTACGGCGTCACCTCGGTGAGTTCGCCGTGGCTCGTCGTCCCCTCGGCGGCTTCCCGGAGCGCGTCGACGTTGGCCTCGACCCACTCGGCGACCTCGGCGCCCTCGGTGACGTCTTCGACGCGGAAGACCGGCGCGCGGGTCATCCCGACCTTCGTCACGCGGGCGTTCGCGCCGCCCGCGGCGGTGATCGCCGAGCAGCCGCGGTTGACGGAGGCGACGAGCGCGCCCTCCGTGGTCGCCAGCGGGAGGTAGAACTCGTCGTCCGCGCTGCCGCCCGAGACCGCCAGCGGTCCGGCGACGCCGAGCGGGAGCTGGGTGCCGCCCGCGAGGTTCTCCACGTTCGGGTCGACCTCGTCGGCGTCGAACGCGAACGCGCCCGTGGCGTCGAGGCTCGCGTCGGTCTCGCGTTCGAGGAGCTCGCGGCGCGCCGCGGCCGCGGTGTCGGCGTCGGCGTGGTCCTCGAGTTCGTAGAGCCGGAGGTCGCCGGCCTGCACGCGGTCGGCGAGGTCGCTGGCGTCGGTCATACCGGGGCGTCGTCGCGGGACGCCCTGAAGGTTGCCCTTTGCCGGTGCGCGCGGTCGCCGGCCGCTTCCCGAACGTCTAAGCCCGGGGAGGCCCGCCTTCGAGACATGACTGCGGCAGCCGACCTCGTGTTGCGCGACGGCGAGGTCCACGCGCTCGGCGACGAGACCTACGACGCGCTCGCGGTCCGTGACGGCCGCGTCGTCCAGCTCGCCAACGACTACGACGCGGGGTTCCTCGTCGGCACCGGCACCGAGGTAATCGACCTCGACGGCCGGGTCGTCCTCCCGGGGTTCGTGGACGCCCACACGCACATGGAGACCGTCGGCCAGTACGGCGTCCACGCGGACCTCCGCGGCGCCAGCGGCCCCGAAGAGGTCACGGAACGCCTGCAGGCGCGAGCGGCGGAGACGGACGACGAGTGGGTGCTGGGGTACGGCTACGACGAGTCCGCGTGGGACGCCGACGACCTCCACCAGTCGGACCTCGACGCGGTCAGCGACGACCGGCCGGTCGCCGCCATCCGCGAGGACATGCACACGGCGACCGTGAACGGCGTCGTCCTCGCGGAGTACGGCGACGAGCTGCCCGACGGCGACGTGCTCGGGGACGGCCGCCTCGTCGAGGAGGCCGTGGAGGTCGTCTACGCGGCGACCGAGCCCGGCCCCGAGGAGACCGAGGAGCTGCTGCGCGCGGCCCAGCGCGAGGCCAACGAGCGGGGCGTGACGTGCGTCCACGACATGGTGCGGCAGTCCCACGCGCCGCGGGCGTTCCGCGAGCTGGACCTCGCGGGCGACCTGACGGTGCGCGTGCGGCTGAACTACTGGCGCGACCACCTCGACGCCCTCATAGAGACCGGCCTCCGCACGAACCACGGCTCCGGGATGGTCGAGGTCGGCGGCGTGAAGACGTACACCGACGGGAGCCTCGGCGGCCACACCGCGAAGCTCTCCGAGCCGTACGCCGACGCCCCCGACGAGACCGGCAAGTGGGTCGTCGACCCCGAGAAGCTCCGCGAGTTCGTCGCGCGCGCCGACGACGCCGGCCTGCAGGTGACCGCGCACGCCATCGGCGACGAAGCCATCGAGGCCGTGCTCGACGCCTACGAGGAGTGCGCGGACGCCGGTGCGAGCCGCCACCGCGTCGAGCACGCCGAACTCGCGAGCGACGACGCCATCGAGCGGATGGCGGACCTGGGCGTGGTGGCGTCGATGCAGCCGAACTTCCTGAAGTGGGCCGGCGGCGAGGGCCTCTACGAGGACCGCCTCGGGACGGAGCGCCGCGAGGCGAGCAACCGCTTCCCCGCGTACCGCGAGGCGGGCGTGCCGCTGGCGTTCGGCAGCGACTGCATGCCGCTGGACCCGCTGCTGGGCGTCCACTACGCCGTGAACGCGCCCGCCGAGTCGCAGTCGCTGTCGGTCACCGAGGCGCTGCGCGCGTACACCGCGGGCGGCGCGTACGCGGGCTTCCGCGAGGACGAGCAAGGCACCATCGAGAAGGACGCGCTCGCGGACCTCGTGGTGCTCGAGGAGTCGCCGTGGGAACAGCCCGAATCCATCCGCGACATCGACGTGGCGGCGACGATCGTCGACGGCGAGGTCGTCTACCGGGCGGACTGACCCAACGAATACGTGGCCGGGCGGCGTAGCGCCCGGTATGGCCGCCGGTACCACGTTCGGACTGTTCGCCATCTTCGCCCTGTTCGCCCTCGTCGCGGGCGTCGTCCTCTACTCGCTGGTGCGCTCGGAGGCCGAGGACACCGACCGGATGAAACGCGAGGAAGCGCTCGAGGATGTCTCCGGGCGGCGCGACGACGACCGCCGGTATTGACTTCCTCCTACCCCTAAAGGGGTGGGCTTCCGCTAGCACCGTGTCACTCCAGCAGCGGGTCGCCGGTCATCGCCGCGGGCTGCTCGACGCCGAGCAGCGAGAGGACCGTCGGCGCGACGTCCCGGAGCGCGCCGTCCTCGCGGACGTCTCGGCTCCCCTCGTCGCGCTCGGCGGCGGGGAGGTGGACGAACGGCACGGGGTTGAACGTGTGCGCGGTGTGGGGGTCCTCGCGGGTGCCCATGTCGTCGGCGTTCCCGTGGTCGGCGGTGACGAGCACGTCCGCGCCCGACTCGCGGAGCGCGGGGACGAGGCGCCCGAGTTCGCCGTCGACGGTCTCGACGGCCTCGATCGCGGCCTCGTAGTCGCCGGTGTGGCCGACCATGTCGGGGTTCGCGTAGTTCAACACGAGCACGTCTGGGTCGTCGGATTCGAGGACGTCGAGGGCGACGTCGGTGACGCCCGCCGCGCTCATCTCGGGCGCGAGGTCGTACGTGGGGACGTCCGGGCTCTCGACGATTTCGCGGCGCTCGCCCTCGAACTCCACCTCGCGGCCGCCGTTCAGGAAGTACGTCACGTGGGGGTACTTCTCGGACTCGGCGACCCGGAGCTGGGTGAGCGACTGCTCGGCGAGCACTTCGCCGAGCGTGTCCGCGGGGCGCTTGGACTCGAAGGCCACCGGGAGGTCGAACGTCTCGTCGTACTCGGTCATCGTCGCCACCGGCACCGCGGGCGGGTCCGTGGCGACGCCCTCGCTCTCCCAGTCCTCGGGGCGGACGTCCGCGAGCATGCGGACGAGCTGGCGCGCGCGGTCGGCGCGGAAGTTGAAGCAGACGACGGCGTCGCCCTCCTCGAGGGCGGCGCCGCCCTCGACGGTCGTGGGTTCGACGAACTCGTCGGTGTCGCCGCGGTCGTAGCTCTCCCGGACGGCGTCGACGGCGGTGTCGGCGTGGTGGTCGGCGTCCCGGCGGACGATGGCGTCGTACGCGCGCTTCGTGCGCTCCCAGTTCTGGTCGCGGTCCATCGCGTAGTACCGGCCGATCACGGTGGCGACGTCGCCGGTGTCGTACTCCTCGGTGACCTCCCGGAGGGTCTGGAGGTAGTTCTCGCCGCCGTGGGGCGCGGTGTCGCGGCCGTCCGTGAACGCGTGCGTGGTCGCGGGGAGGTCGCGGCTAGCGGCGCACTCGATGAGCGCGTGGAGGTGCTCGTGGTCGGAGTGGACGCCGCCGTCGCTGACGAGGCCGAGGAAGTGGACGCGTCCGCCGGTGCGCTCGACGTGGTCGAGGGCGTCGCTGATGGCGTCGTTCTCGCAGAGGTCGCCGTCAGCGATGGCGTCGTTGATGCGCGTGTACTCCTGGAGGACGACGCGGCCGGAGCCGATGGTGAGGTGGCCGACCTCGCTGTTGCCCATCTGGCCGCGCGGGAGGCCGACCTCGCGGCCGTGCGTGGTGAGCGTGCCGAAGCCGCCGCGGCGCGCGTACTCGTCGAAGGTCGGCGTGTCCGCCGCTTCGACGGCGTTCAGTCTGTCGTGGTCGGCGAGCCCCCAGCCGTCGAGAATCACCAGCGCGGCCTGCATGTTCGGGGGTCCGGGGGCCGCCCGTATTTACGTGTCGCCTGCAGCCCGCGTCAGTCGCCGTCGGGCGCGCGGACGCCGCCGGCGTCGGCGGCGTCGAACTCGGCGCCGCAGTCCGCGCACACCATGTGGCGGCCGGGGACGGTGCGCTGTGCGGCGACGAGCCCGCACTCCGAGCAGACGCTGTACGGTCGCTCCTCGGCGGGTGCGCCGGGCTCGACGGCCATCCGAATCCACGCGTCGGGGTCGGTCTCGTCGTAGAGTTCCACGCCGTCGTCGGTGCGTCGCCAGTTGACCGTGGAGTCGTCCCGCGACATCTACGGCGGGCTACGACGGACGACCATTTAACCATTCTGACAAAAGTTAGCTCGCGCGCGAGTAAACACCGCCGTCCGGCGGTCAGTCCGCGTAAAGAAACCGGCCGGCGACCGACGGGCTATTTGCCCCTCGGCGTCCGAGTGACGGCCATGACCCTCGACCCCGTCCACTTCGACGGCATCGCGGACCTCGCGAGCCGCATCCGCCACGAGGTGGACGCCGAGGAGCACCGCGACGTCGCCGAGGAGACGTGGGCGAACTACCTCGACCCGCTGTACGGCGAGGACGGCCCCGTCCTCGAACCGCTCGCCGAACTGCGCCGGTCGGCCGCGGACGTCGAGGAGCTCGCGCTCCAGCCGTCGCCGTTCGACACCGCGCACGGCCTCGACTCCGGCACCATCAACCCGAAGACGTTCAAGAACGGGCTGGTGCTGGACCTCGCGCAGGCCGCGATGAGCGCGACCCCCAGCGACCTCGACCTCCACCGCTCGCGGACGGTCATCACGAGCGTCCACTCCAACGACGCCACCGTCCGCACCGACACGGACTGGCAGACGTGGGACGAGGGGTACAGCCGGGGCCGCATCGTCCACACCACGCCGCTCGCCCGCGACCAGGAGCGGGTCGTCCACGGGCTCGCGCTCTACCTCGCGGAGAGCCACCACGCCCTCGAACACGCCGACGACGTCGACGACCTCCTTCTCCTGGACGGCCCCGTCTACCCCAAGCAGCTCGTCAACTGGGCGGACCGCCACGCCAGCCTCGCGGACCTCGTCACGGAGAACGAGCTCGTCGCCGAGGTGCTGGAGAACTACGTCCGCCTCGTCGAGCGCTTCGCCGAGAAGGGCGTGCCGCTCGCGGGGTTCGTGAAGAGCCCGGCGAGTCAGGCGCTCGTGCGCGCGCTCCGCGACCGCGGCCGCCCGACCCCGTGGTCGAGCGACGCCGCGTTCTTCGGGCAAGTCCTCGAACGGCGCGAGTTCGACGGGGACGAACACCGCCGCATCACGGACGAACTCGCGTGGACGGGGTGGTTCACGTCCACGCTCGGCGCGGACGGCGTGTTCGCGGACTCGAGCGAGCTCGGCGTCGAACGCGACCTCCCCGCCGAGGAGTACGAGGTCGCGTTCTTCGTCGTCTACGACCCCCGCACGGACCTCGTGCACAAGGTCGAGCTCCCGCGCGCGTTCGCCGACAGCGAGGACTGCCGGGACGCCGTCGAGCGCTACGTCACCAGTCAGGTCGCCGCCGAGGCCGGCCCGCCGAAACCCGTCGGGAAGGCCGACGAGCTCGCGCGCATCGGCGCCACCGAGAAGGAGGAGCTCGTCCGGAAGCTCGAGCAGTCCTTCGACAGCCGGCGCGACGAGAACTACGACGACCAGCGCTGGCCCGACGCCTGATTGCGCGGCCAGCGAACCGCCGTCCACCTTTAAGCACGGCGAGCCGGCAGTGTCGGTATGACCGACCGCGCCATCGAGACCCACAACCTCGCGAAGCGGTACGGCGACGAGACCGCCGTCGAGGGCCTCGAACTCGCCGTCCCCGCGGGCACAGTCTACGGCTTCCTCGGCCCGAACGGCGCCGGGAAGACGACCACGATGCGGATGCTCACGACGCTCACGGAGCCCAGCGCCGGCTCCGGCACGGTCGCGGGCGCCGACATCGCCGACCGGGACGCCGTCGTCTCGAAGATCGGCTACCTGCCCGAGGAGCCGCCGCTGCACGCCGAGCTCACGGGCCGCGAACAGCTCCGGTACGTCGCCGGCCTGCGGGACCTCCCCGAGGCCGACGCCGAAGCCCGCATCGACGACCTGCTCGACCGGTTCTCCCTGTCCGGGGACGCGGACAAGCGCATCTCCGCGTACTCGAAGGGGATGAAACAGAAGGTCGGCATCATCCAGGCGATGCTCCACGACCCCGACGTGCTCTTCCTCGACGAACCGACTTCGGGGCTGGACCCGCGGGCCGCCCGCACCGTCCGGGACACCATCGCCGACCTCACCGAGGGCGACGCCACGGTCTTCCTCTCGACGCACATCCTCCCCGTCGTCGACGAGCTCGCGGACACCGTCGGCGTGCTCTACGACGGCCGCCTCGTCACGGAGGGCTCCCCCGAACGCCTCAAGTCCCGCGCGGAGGCCGGCGACGAGCGCACGCTCGAGGACGTCTTCCTCGAAGTCACTGGCGGCATCGGCGACGGCGAGGAGGTCTGAGATGGTCTCGTTCCCGAACCCGGCCCACGCCGCGCGCATCGCCGCGAACGAGCTCCGCATCGCGTGGCGGAAGCTCCGCGGGAAGAGCACCGCCCAGCTCGCGTCCGTCGCCGTCGTCGTCCTGTTCGGCGCCGCGTTCACCGCCGCGGCCGCCTTCGGCGCGTACGTCGGCGGTCGCGGCCTCGCCGCGGGCTCCGGGGACGCGATGGGGCTCGTCGGCCTCGTGCCCGCCGGGCTCGCCACGCTCACGCTGTTCATGGCGGCGTACATGACCGTCGTCCAGCTCGGCGACATCGACGCCCGCGACGGCTACCTCACCACGGTCCCCGCCCGCGACGTCGTGGGCGGCCTGCTGCTCGCGGGCTACGTGCGCGCCGCCGGCTTCTTCGTCGTCCCCCTGCTGGTCGCGTCCGCCGCGTTCGCGGTCGGCGCGGGCTCGCCGCTGTCCTTCCCGCTAGCGGCGCTCGCCGTGCTCGCGCTCACCGCGACCGCGTTCCTCCTCGGCTTCCCGGTCGGCGTCGGCGTCGCCTACCTCGCCAGCCGGTCAGCGCTCGTCGCGCGCTTCAAGACGGTCATCGGCGCGACCGCCTTCCTCGCGTACTTCGGGCTCATCGTCTCCGGGCGGTTCGACGAAGCAATCGCCCCAATCCTCCGCGTCGCGGAAGCCTCGCCGGTCTCGTGGTACGCCGACCTCGCCGTGCTCGCGGTCGTCCCCTCGGCGAGCGCCGCGAAGGCCGCCGGCGTCCTCCTCGGCTCCGTCGTCCTCGCCGCGGGCGGCGTGCTCGCGAGCGTCCGACTCTCCGAGCGCCGCTGGTACACCGAGAGCGTCGACGCCGGCGAGCGCGAGACCGACTCCGTCACCGGCGGCCGCCTCGACCGCGTCGTCGGCCGGCGGCCCGCGTGGGTCGCGCGGAAGAGCTGGCTGCGCGCCCGCCGCGCCCCCATCAAGCTCGTCTTCGTCGCGTACCCCGCGTTCCTCCTCGTGACGCCCGTGCAGGCGAGCGTCGAAGCGGGCCGCGTCACGTCCTCGCTCCCGCCGTCGGTCGCCCTGTACGGCGCGTGGATGACCGGCGCCGCGTTCACGCTCAACCCCCTCGGCGACGAGGCGCCGTACTCCCGGTCACCGCGATTTCGGGCGTCTCCGGCCGGAGTTCGTCGGCGGGCTCGTCGCCGCCGGCGCCGCCTTCGGCGTCCCGCTCACGGTCGCCGTCGCGGGCGCGCTCGCCGTCCTCAGCCCGCTCCCGCCGGTCGCGCTCGCGTGCACCGTCGCCGCGGCCGCCGTCCTCCCGGTGGTCGCCCCGGCGCTCGCGGCCGGCGTCGGCACGACCTACCCGAAGTACGACGCCACCAGCATCAGCCGCAGCCGCGAAGTCGTCGTCCCCTCGATGTGGGCGTTCGGCGTCTACACGCTCGCGTTCCTGTTCACCGCAGGCGTCGCCACTGTCGTCCAGGTCCCTGCGCTGGCGGGCGCGCTCGCGAACCTGCTCGGCACCACCGCGGCCGCCGTCCACGTCGGCGCGCTCGTCGCCGGCGTGCTCCTCGCGGGCGTGCTCGCGGCCGTCTCCGTCCGCGTCGCCGTGCGCGCGTTCGACGGCTACACCGACGCCTAGCGCTCGGCCTCGTGCTCGGGCTCGACCTCGATGTCGACGTCGTCGGGGTCGACCCCGATGCGCGCGAACTGCGTGCGGACGTGCTCGCGGGCCGCGTCCAGCGCCCGCTCGCGGGTGTCGAACCCGCGGGGCATCGGCGTCTCGAAGGCGACGTTGACGTCCTGCCCGCCGACCTGCTGGGTGCTCCCGCCGCTCTCGACGGCGTAGAACTCGTCGCAGACCCAGACGTACGGCGCCGCCTCGTCGGGCGCCCCCTTGAACGACGGCGCGTCCTCGCCGCGCTCGTACAACGTCCCCGTCAACGTCGTCCCCGCCGCCGAACCGCGCACCAGCAACATGGCCCGAGGCTACGGCCGCGACGGGGATAAGCCCGCTGACACCAGCAGCGATGCGAGGGAAAGCGGTTAGTGCGCGGCCCGCCACCACCGGAGCATGAGCGACCTCGGGGACTTCGCGGACCACGACGGCGGCGACGACGCCGACGCCGCCGACGATACCGACGACTTCCAGCGCCCGGACCTCGACGACACCGGCAGCGACGACGGCCTCGGCGCGCTCGCCGTCTCGGAGGGGCTGCGCATCCACGAGGACGGCCAGGAGACCGCGCTGAAGGCCTACGTCACCGCCGGCAACCGGTCGTCGGTCCGGCTCGGCTCGTACCTCGTCGCGCCGTACCCCGGCGGCGAGAAGCTGTTCTGCAAGATCACCGGCCTCGAGTACGTGCAGGCGTTCCAGAGCGACGACGCCACCGAGATTCACGCGCGGCGCGCGATGCGCTCGGAGAGCGTCGACGAGCAGGACTACAAGTTCCTCGCGGAGCTCGACCCGGTGGCGGTCCTGTACTCCGACGACGGCGACCTGAAGCGCCGGATGCCCGACCGCGTCCCGAAGCCCGAGACGGTGGTGCGGGCGGCCGACGACGCCACCGAGATCAAGACCGGGCTGAAGATTCCGGAGGACGGCGTCTTCCTCGGCCACCTCTCCGTCGGCGGCGAGAAGGTCCGGACCGCGGCGGAGCCGCCGACAATCGACTACCGCGTGAAAGACGACTACGAGGCCGGCGACCCGCTGGTCTTCCGGCACACGCTCGTCGCGGGCGGCACGGGCTCCGGGAAGACCCACTCCGCGAAGAACGTGCTCCGGCAGTACCTCCACGAGGACCGCCGCTACCCCGTGGACGCGGGCGGCGCCGAGCGCCGGATGGCAGTCGTCCAGTTCGACCCGCAGGACGAGTACGCGCAGATGCACGACGACAACCCCGACGCGGACGCCGGCGACGAGCGCCGCTGGGAGACGCAGGGGCTGGCCCACGGCGGCCACGACGACACCGTCGCGTTCGTGCCGAAGGTCGGGTCGGCGTCGTACGCTGCCGACCACCACGACGCCGAGCGCGTGGAGTTCACCGTGCCGTTCTCGATGGTGCGCTCGAACCCGTGGCTGGTCGCCTCCAGCGGCCTCAACGACAACCAGTACGGCGCGCTCCGGCTGCTGCTCGACCGGTTCTTCGACCAGTACGGGCAGGGCGGCACGTACGAGGAGTTCTGCTCGTTCCTCGACGACCCCGCGCTGAAGGAGGAACTCGACGAGTCCGGGCGCGTCCACGAGGCGACCTACGAGGCCGTGCTGCGGCGCGTCCACGGGATGCCGTCGGGGCTGTTCGACCAGGACGCGCGCTCGATCACCGAGCTCGTGGAGGACCGCCAGTTCGTCCGGCCGGGCCGGCTGTCGGTGGTGCCGACCTACCACATCAGCAACTCGCGGGCGGCCGAGACGGTGGTGCTGGCGGTGTCGAGCCTGCTCGTCGACCAGAAGCTCTCGAACGACCCCCGCTACGAGACCATCAAGGAGACGCCGCTCGTGGTGGGGATGGACGAGGCGCACAACTTCCTCGCGGACGCCGACAGCGTGCAGGCGAACAAGGTCGTCGGGAAGTTCACGGAAGCGGCCAAGCAGGGTCGCAAGGAGCGCCTCGGGCTGTTCCTCATCACGCAGGACCCCCAGGACGTCGCCGACCCCGTGTTCAAGCAGGTGAACACGACGGTCGTGTTGAACCTCGGGGACGAGGACGCCATCAACGCCGTGAACATCCCGCCGTCGCTGCAGTCGAAGGTCCCCTACATGGAGAAAGGCCAGATGGTCGTCTACTCGCCGGACAACTCCGAGCCAGTCGAGATCCAGGGGCTGCCGACGTGCCTGACGCGGCACGGCCGCGACTGACCGTCCCGGCGAGTGGGCAGCGGCCCATAGAATTTTTACCCGCGCTGGTCAAATCCCAGCCGACCCATGACGAAGATTCTCGTCCCCGTCGACGGCTCCGAGCAGTCCGGGGAAGCCCTCGAGTACGCGCTCGAACACTTCAAGGACGCCGACATCACCGCCATCAACGTCATCGACCCCATCGAAGCCGGGTACACCGCGCAGGCGACGGTGCCGGGGTACTCCGAGGAGTGGTTCGAGCAGGCGAAAGAGGCCGCCGAGGAACTGTTCGACGAGGCCCAGGAGACCGCCGACGAGTACGACCACGAGCTCGCCACGGCCACCGAGGTCGGGCGGCCGAGCCGCGCCATCGTCGACTACGCGGACGAGAACGACGTCAACCACATCGTGATGGGGAGCCACGGGCGCTCCGGCGTCTCCCGCATCCTCCTCGGCAGCGTCGCGGAGAGCGTCGTGCGGCGCTCGCCGGTGCCGGTGACGATAGTGAGGTAGGGCTGACAGGCGGCACGAGATACGCAGGCCGGTGCGCCGCGCTCCCGCCTCGGCCGGCCTGCGCCGGATTCAGGTCACGGCCCGCGTTGGTCCCGCTCTCCTACTTGAACCTACGCAGGCGGTTCAGTAGCTCCCCGAGCAGCCGACGAGATTGCATCCGCGAGCGAGCGGTTCGAAGAACCCGAGCGAAGCGGTTCGCTCCGCGACCGAAGGGAGCGGAGGCGCGAGGACGACCGTAGGGAGGACGACGCGCTTTTGGCCGAGCTTTTGCCGAGGGCCCGCCTACGGCGGCCCGCAGCGCAAAAGGTCGTTTTTTAGAGGTCCTCGACGAGGTCGCCGAGCTTCTCGACGTCCATGGCCTCCATGGTCTGCATGTTGATGCCGTATCGCTCGGCGGCGATGGAGCCTGGAGGGCGGCTTCGCGGTCGGGCGCGTCGAGATGAGGAGGACGTCGCGTTCGCCGAGGAGGACGTAGGCGTCCTCGAGCGTGCAGTCCTGGGCTTCGAGGTC
>NZ_WPCF01000064.1 GCF_009741975.1 Halobacterium sp. CBA1126
CGACCGGTTGGCGCGGGCGCCGCCGGCGGTCTGCGGGACGCGCGTCACCTCGTTCTCGTCGGCGTCGTACAGCATCGCCCCGTCCTCGTCGACGACGGTCACGTCGCCAGCCCGGGACTCGGGGGCGAGCACGCGCTCGAACTGCCTGAACCGGTCGCCCGAGAGGTCGACGCGGACGAGCGCGCGCGTCTCCTCCGTGCCGTTCCCGGTGTCGAAGGTCGTCACGCGGGTCGCTTCGAGCGTGCCGACGTCGCCGTACTCGTCGACGACGTCGACCTCCGGCGGCGTCTCGGCGCC
This sequence comes from Halobacterium sp. CBA1126, assembly GCF_009741975.1. GTDB lineage: Archaea > Halobacteriota > Halobacteria > Halobacteriales > Halobacteriaceae > Halobacterium. Next base: position 298 of record NZ_WPCF01000064.1, read on the forward strand.
GTCCCCGAGGACGCCGAGGCCGACGCAGCCGCTGGTGGCGAGGAGGGCGGCGAGGGCGACCGCCAGCAGCGCCCGGCGACGCATGATACGACGTGGTTCTCGTACTACAGGATAAAAGGGGCGAACTTCACCGATAGTCCGGCCGCTGAGCGCCGGTTGCGAAGCCACTAAGGACGCATCTCCCCAACGACGGCGTATGCAAGCGCTGGTCATCGTCGGCCACGGTTCGCACCTCAACCCCGGGTCCTCGGACCCGGCGTTCTCGCACGCGGACACCATCCGCGCGTCGGGCGCCTTCGACGAGGTCCGGGAGGCGTTCTGGAAGGAGGAGCCGTCGTTCCGCGAGGTGCTGCGCACCCTCGAGTCCGAGGAGGTGTTCGTCGTGCCGCTGTTCATCTCCGAGGGGTACTTCACCGAACAGGTCATCCCCCGGGAGCTCCGGCTCTCCGACTGGGACCCGGAGGACTGGGACTCGGACGGCACGGACGCCGACCACGTCACCGTGCAGGCCGGGGACGTGGACAAGACCGTCCACTACTGCGGGCCGGTCGGCACCCACGACTCGATGAGCGACGTCATCGTCGAGCGCGCGAAGTCCATCACCGACGACCCCGACGTGGGGGAGGGGTTCGGCCTCGCGGTCGTCGGCCACGGCACCGAGCGCAACGAGAACTCCGCGAAGGCCATCCACTACCACGCCGACCGCATCCGCGAGTCGGGCCGCTTCGAGGAGGTGAAGGCGGTGTTCATGGACGAGGACCCCGAGGTCGACGACGTCACCGAGTTCTTCGAGGCCGAGGACGTCGTCGTCGTGCCGCTGTTCGTCGCGGACGGCTTCCACACGCAGGAGGACATCCCCGAGGACATGGGGCTGACCGACGACTATCGGACGGGCTACGACGTCCCCACGGAGGTCGACGGCCACCGCATCTGGTACTCGGGCGCGGTCGGGACGGAGCCGCTCGTGGCCGACGTCATCCTCGAGCGCGCCGACGACGCGGGCGCCGACCTCGCGGACGCCATCGAGCGCGTCCGCCGGCGAACCGAGAGCGAGGGCGCCGCGAGCGCGGGGGACTGATGTCGGCGTCCGCACCGCTCGAGGACGTCGCGGACGCGCTCGCCGAGCACGCCGACGACGGCATCGACTTCGACGGGCTCGTCGTCGAACCCGCGGACGGCGGCTACCGCTGGGAGACGCCCGACGAACAGGTGACGGTCGGCGAGGACGGGCTCCGGGAGCGCGCCGACGACCCGTACGCGACGAACTGGTACTACTGGGAGCGCGTCGTCGCGGGCCACGACACGCCCCGGCGCGCGTTTCTCCGGTGGCTGGAGGGCGCCGACGACCTCGGCGTCCCAGAGCGGTACGACGAACTCCGCGGCGGCCACACGCGCTCGTGGGGCGAACTCGCCGTGACCGCGGTGCTCAGCGAGGGCGGGCGGCGCCGCTACGAGGTCCGCCACGAGGACGACCTCGGCGAGGACGTCGACGCCTACACGGACCCGCTGGAGGCACGCCACCTCGTCAAGCACGACGACGAGGGCCGCTACCGGCCGCTGTCGACGGCGCCGAGCCTCCCGCACGGCTGGGCGTTTGTCGACCTCGACGGCGGCGAGGCCGTGCAGACGGTCGAGTACGTCTACCCGGCGACGGTGTCGAACTGGCACCGCGAGCGCGAGGGCGACCTCGACGTCGACCACTGGGACGAGGTCGCGGAGCGCCAGACCGGCATCTACGGCATCGTCGAACAGCTCGACGGCGACGCCCTCGAGTGGGCCGCGGAGGCGTGCTGCGTGGACTCGCAGTGCCTGAAGCGCCGCGAGTGGGACGAGAGCGACGACGAGGAGCTCGACGTGCCCCGCGGCGACGGCGAGTTCCCGTGCCGGGAGCCGTGTTCGCTGTTCGTCGCGGCCGCCCGGAAGTTTACGACGCTCGAGCGCGAGGAGTCCCGGGAGTACACGTTCGAGCTGACGCCCGCGGAGAAAGAACAGCTCGAGGACATCGTCGACGCGGTCGCAGACGGCCGCACGGACGAGATTCGGGAAGCGGACGTCAACGAGGGCGCGAACCGCTACCGCGCGCGGTTCCTGCGCGCCAAGCGCATGGACGACCGCGGGCTCTCGGGGACGCCGACGTACCCCGAGGACCACGAGTGAGTCACGTCGACAGCAGGTAGGCGGCCACGCCGAGGCCGCCGAGGACTGCGAGCGCGCCCACGAGCATCGCCACCGAGTCCGAGATGGAGACCGTGAGCGCGGCGACGACCACGACGACGCCCGCCGCCGCGATGGTCGGGACGGCGACGTCCGCGAGCGCGACCGAATCCTCGTCGCCCGTCGGTTCGGCTTTCTCGGAGAGGGACTCGTCGACGGCGACGTCCGGGCCGCCGTCCTTGCGCTCGTCGGTGACGGTGACGTTCACGCGCGCCTGCTCGGCGCCGTAGCCCGTCGACAGCTCCACGTACCCCTTCGTCGGCGGGTGGTCCGGCGGGATCGAGATCTCGACGCCGCGGGTCTCCCCTTCGTCGACGTACACCTGCGTGGCCGCCATGTCGGCGACCGCGGCGAGCGCGTCGTCGAGGCGCAGGTGGACGTGGATGGGGCCGCCGTGGTTCTCGAAGACGAGGACGAACGACCGGTCCGTCTCCAGCGACGCCGCTGCCGGGTCGAGGTCGCGCGGGTGGTCGCGGTTGAGGTGGACGGACAGCCGGTCGGGCACGGTCGATGGATTGTCGCGGGGTAAGAAAAAGCTTCCCGAGGGTTACGCCGGGGCCTCCTCGCGCATGTCCGGCGGCAGGAGGTTCGGGATGCCGTCCTCGATGGGGTACGTTTCGCCGCACTCCGTGCAGGTCAGCGTCCCCGAGAGCACCTCGTCGCCGTCGCGCTCCTCGACGTCGAGTTCGAGGTCGTGTTTGTCCAGCGGGCAGCAGACGATGTCCACGAGGTCTTCTTTCATGGCCGAGTCGACGGGGGCGCGGACAAAAAGCGTGCGGGTTGCGGGGCGCTACTGCTCGAAGGGGTTCTGCTGGACGACGGTCTCCTTGCGGCCGGGGCCGACGCCGAGCGCGTACGCCGCGGTGTCGAGTTCGCTCTCGACGTACTCGACGTACTCGCGGGCCTGTTCGGGGAGCGCCTCGTAGCCCTCGGCGGCGACCGCCTCGGGGTCGAACTCCGGCCAGCCGTCGAACGTCCGGAAGATGGGCTCGCAGTCGCCCCAGCGCTCGGTCGTCGCGGGCATCGAGTAGATGGTGTCGCCGTCGAGCTCGTAGGCGTGGCCGACCTTCACCTCGTCGAGGCCGGCGAGCACGTCGAGGTGGTTGATGGCGAGGCCGGTGAAGCCGTTCGCGCGCGCGGCGTGCCGGAGCATCGGGAGGTCGAGCCAGCCGACGCGGCGCGGGCGCCCGGTGACGGTGCCGTACTCGCCGCCCTCCTCGCGGATGTACTCGGCGAGGTCCTCGTCGTCGCCCGTGAGCTCCGTGGGGAGCGGGCCGGTGCCGACCCGGGAGAGGTACGCCTTCACGACGCCGACGACCTCGCCCTGCCCGACGGTCGTCGGGCCGAGGCCGGTGCCGGTCGCGGCGTAGCCCGCGGTCGGGTTCGAGGACGTGACGTAGGGGTAGACGCCGTGGTCGATGTCGAGGCTGGTGCCCTGCGCGCCCTCCAGCATCACGGTGTCGCCGTCGTCGATGCGGTCGGCGAGGTAGTCGCCGGCGTTGACGTCCATCCCCTCGTTCCGGATGCGCTCGCCGTACGCGCGGTACTGCTCGTAGAGCGCGTCGACGTCGAACTCCTCGCCGGCGTCGCCGCCGTAGACGTCCTCGTAGAGCGCGCGCTTCTGCGGGACGGCGTACTCGAGGCGCTCGCGGAGCACCTCGGGGTCGAGGAGGTCGCCGACGCGGACGCCGCGGCGGCCGGCCTTGTCCTCGTAGGTCGGGCCGATGCCGCGGCCCGTCGTGCCGGCGTCGAGGTCGGCGTCGGACTTGACGTCCTCCTCGATGCGTCGAGCACGCGGTGGTACGGGAGGATGACGTGGGCGCGGCGGGCGACCCGGACGTCGGGGTCGAGGCCGCGCTCGCGGAGCGCGTCGATCTCCTCGAACAGCGTCTCGGGGTTGACGACGCAGCCGTTCCCGAGCACGCCGGTCTTCCCGCGGACGGCCCCCGAGGGGACGAGGGAGAGCTTGTACTCGTCGCCGCCGACGACGACGGTGTGGCCGGCGTTGTCTCCGCCCTGGTACCGGGCGATGACGTCGGCCGCGTCGCCGAACAGGTCGACGACGCCGCCTTTGCCTTCGTCGCCGAGTTGCGACCCGACGATGGTGACGGTCATACCAGTGGCTTCCACCAGCGTCGTCAAACCGGTTACGGTCTCGCCGCCGGAAGTAGGCACACACGTGTACATCGAGTTCGACTCGCCGCGGTGATGTTGGACGAACGGGCAAAGCAGAGGCGCTGACGGCGGCGGGCGCAAGCGTTAACTGTTCCCACTCGGAAGCTCGTACTGTCACGTTCTCGCCCGCGCCCTACGACAACCTTTAAACCCCCGCCAAGACAAGTTAACAAATGCCATGATAGACCGGCTTGAGAAGGAAGTCGATATGCTGGAGCGCCATCTGCAGGTCCTCCGCATGGTCATCGAGAACGAACCCATCGGTATCGTGAAGATGTCCAACGAGACCGGCTACCCGCACCACAAGGTCCGGTACTCGCTGCGCGTGCTCGAGGAGGAGAACCTCATCGAGCCGTCCTCGCAGGGCGCCATCACGACCGAGCGCACCAGCGAGTTCGTCGACGAACTCGACGGCAAGGTCGACGACCTCGTCGACAAGATGGAAGCGATGAAGATCGACGCCGCCGCCGAAGCCGAGTAACGCGACTCTCAGCCTCGCTTACAGTTCCGGAACGGTCAGGTGGAACGCGTCGTTGCGGTCCTCGACCAGACAGAGGTGGTAGCCGGATTTCCTGCCCACGTTCACGAAGCTCTCCTTGTCGCTGCGGCTGAGGAAGCCGCCGCCGCCCGTCTCCTCGCTCGCCGTCTCTAGGGCCGCGGGCTCGAAGAACGACGCCGTGACGTACATCGCCGCGCTGAGCTCGTCGGCGCCCTCGCGGACCGCCGTGGCGTCGTCGACGAGCGCGCCCATCTCCTCGCCGGTCACGGGCTCGCGCTCGGCGTTCAGCTCCGCGACCACGAGCGGGTCGCCCATCCGGTCGCGCAACACGACGTCGAACGTCCGCGACGTCGACCCCTCCTCGGTGTCGACGGCAACCGTCCCGTCCAGTTCCGCGCGGTCGACGTCCGGCAACGCCTCGTAGAGGTCCGCGATCCCGTTCGTGTGGCCGGCGTCCCGGACCTCGAAGGGGAGCTCCCGGACCGCCCACGAGACGAACCGGTAGGCCGCCGTCGACTCGAGGAACGACTCGTAGGCCTCGCCGTCGACGGTCGCCTCCGCGGCGTCGAACTGCGTGTGGTGGTCGATGCGGAGGTTCTGGTTGACCGCGCTCGGGTCGGTGTCCGGGCCGAGGTCGTCGAGCGTCGGCTTCCCCTTCGAGTCGTAGCGCACGAAGAGGTTCGTCCCCGACAGCGCCGCCTCCGGCGTCAGGTCGGTCTCCGACGCGGCGTCCGCCCCGCCCGCCGCCTCCAACTTCGCTTCGAGGTCCTCGGCGCGGGCCTGTAGCTCGTCGCGTTCGGCCTCCAGCGTCTCCACGCGCTCGCGGAGTTCCGACCGCTCGCTCTCGAGGTCGTCGATGCGCTCGGACGCCTCCTCGAGTTTCGCGTCGCGCTGCTTGACCGCGCGCTTGAGCTTCTCCACGGTCGACCGGGGCTTCCCGCTCTTCCCCTTCGACGACGAGGACGACTGCGACTGCTGCTTCGAAGACGTGCTCTTCGAGGTCTGCTTCCGCTGTTTCGCGCGCTTGCTCGCCGCCGCGGACTGTTTCCGGGTCGCGCCGCCGTCCGTGGACTCGCTCTTCTCCGGGTCGAGGGTCGGCACCGAGCGGGCGTTCCGCCACTCCTCCTCCTGGTCGAAGACGCCCTCCTCGCCGGCCGCCTGCGCCGCGGCCTCGGCGTCCATCGTCTCCTCGGACTCGGCCGCCCGCTTCCGGGGCTGGGGGTCCTCGTCGGCGTCCGCAGACGCGGCCGCCGTTTCGGCGCGCTCGTTCGACGACTCGGACTCCTCGGCGGTGTCATCGCGGGCGTCCGCGGGTTCGGACTGTCCACTCGCCGCGGCCCGCTCGGGCGTCGCCGTCGACTCGCTGGGCGTCTCGTCGGCGGGCTCGTCCGGCTCCGCGGGTTCAGGTTCGGGCTCGGACTCGGACTGGGCGTCGCTCGCCTCGTCGTCCGCCGAGTCGTCGGGCGTGCTTGCGCTCGCTCCGGCGGCGGCCGTCGCGCCGCTTGCAGCGTCGCTCTTTGTGTCGGCCGAGGAGCCGCCCGCGGCTGCGGCCGACCCGCCGTCGGGCTCCGGGATCTCGGTGACGTTCACCGGCGACTTCTTCACCTCGTAGACGCCGACCTCGTCGTCGGCGCGCTCGAAGGCCTCGTCGCCGGTGATGAGCTCCTCGCTGGCGCCGACGAACGCCGCGCTCATCGACCGGCCGCCGTAGTAGACGACGTAGTAGTCCCCGGAGAGGACGTTCTCCGAGAGCTCGATGTAGCCCGTGAAGTTCGCGTCCTCGAGGGTGTCGGCGGCCTCCGAGAGCGGCGTGTCGTTCGTGTAGTACTTCGCCTGCGTCTCCCCGCCGCGCTCCTGCATCGAGAACAGCAGCGCGAGACTCGGGTGTGGGGCCTCGTAGACGGTGCCGCTGGCGTCGCCGAACGCCTCGACGGCGCCCTCGAAGACGCCGATGACGCGGCCGTTCAACATGAACAGCCACGCGTCGTCCGCGACGACCGCTCCCGAGAACTCGCGGTCCGCGAGCTCCTGGAGCTCGCGGAATCCACCCGAGAACGGCCGGGAGTCCCAGGACTCCACCCGCTCGACCGTGTGTGCCTGCATACCCACTGGAAGGCAAGGGGCGCGTATAAGACTTTCCGGGCGGACGGGCGCCCTACGCGCGTCTGACGGCCGCGACGAGCCCGAGCGGAGAACCAGCTACAGCTTGCTCGACGCGTCGTCGGCGAGCTCCTGCATGCGCTTGCTGAGCCGGCCGGCGTTCGAGAACTCGTCTTCGCTCATCGCCGCCGCGAGCGCGTTGCCGAGCAGGAACACCGCGTGCTTGTGCTCGCTCTTGGACTTGTGGACGTGGGAGGGCTCGACGTCCAGCTCCTCGTACGCCTGGAAGGCGTCGTCGTCGACGTTGTCGAACTCGAGGAACTGGTCTTTGATCTGCACCATCTGTTCGTGGAGGTCGAGGAGCTCGTCCTTGTGCATGTTGGGTTACGGTAGGGAATTCTGGCGTTTAAGCGTTGTCCGCGACAGCGTACCACGCCCGGCGCAGCGCCGGCGCGGCGGGCGCGGGCCGCCGACCGCCCGCGGGCGGGCTCAGAAGACGTACTCGTCTTCGTGGCCCATCATGCCGCCCTCGCTCTCGAGGCCGGCGCCGTCCTCCTCGTCGGAGGGACCGCTGGTCTTGTACGCGCGAATCCCCGACGACAGCAGCTGTTCGACGGCTTCCTCGCGGCTGACGAACTCCCCCTGTTCGACGAGCTGTGCGATCTGCATCTCGATCTGGTCCGGGATGTTGACTTCGATTTGGGGCATCGTTCTGGCCGGGGCTTCGCCGCCACCGTTCTTAAGCCTGACGGGGGCGAACCCTGTCGCGTCTCCGGCCTGAGCCCGCGACGCCTTCGATTCGCGGCGTCGGTGGCGTCCGCCCGAGTCGGTAGGAATACGTGACCGCGGCCCCTACCGGGCGGTATGACTGTCGTGGACGTCACGGACCTCTACGAGGAGTTCGGCGACGACCGGCTGCCGCCCGGCCAGCGCGAGACCTCGAAGTTCCCCGTGCTCTCGAAGGGCGGGACGCCGAAGTGGGACCGCGAGGACTGGACGTTCACCGTCACGGGCGCCGTCGACGACGAGCTCTCGTTCTCCTACGACGAGTTCCGGGACCTCGAGTCGGTCACGCAGCGACAGGACTTCCACTGCGTCACCGGCTGGTCGAAGTTCGACTGCGAGTTCACGGGCGTCCCGTTCCCGCGGCTCGCCGACCTCGCGGGCGTCCACGACGACGCGACGACGGTGATGTTCCACGCGCTCGACGGCTACACGACGAACCTCCCGCTGGAGGACTGCATGCGCGAGGAAGTGCTGTTCACGTGGGCGTTCGACGGCGACGACCTCCCCCGCGAGCACGGCGGCCCGCTGCGCGTCGTCACCCCCCACAAGTACGCGTACAAGGGCGCGAAGTGGGTCGACGGCGTGGAGTTCCTCACCGAGCCCGAGCGCGGCTACTGGGAGAAGCGCGGCTACTCGAACACCGCCGACCCGTGGGCCGAAGACCGGTACAGCTAGCGGTCGTCGCTGCCGAAGGATAGCCTATTTAGTCGCAGCGTCCCGAACCACAGATAATGAGTTCTCTGTCCGGCGAAGCGGCCGCCCGCGGGGCGGTCGTGAGCAGGAGCTGCCGGGTGGCCGACGTCTCCTACCGGGCGTTCTTGGCGGCCCGACAGGCGCCCCGCATCCACTGGGCGGACCCGGACGGCCTCGAGCTGTCCGGGGTCGGCGCCGCGGCCACGGTGACCGCCGCGGGCGGCGACCGCTTCGACGCCGTCCGCGAGTGGGCGACCGCGCTGTACGACGATGCTGACCACGACGGTCCAGCGGTCGCCCGGCCCCGATTACTCGGCGGGTTCGCGTTCCACGACGACCACACTCCCCAGGGCACGTGGGCCGGGTTCCCGGCCGCGCAGTTCGTGCTCCCGGCAGTCCAGCTGGCGAGCGCGGGCGACGAGACGTGGCTGACCGTGACGCGAGCGGGCGAAGCCGTCGACCCCGCAGCCGTCGAGGCCGACCTCGACGCGGCCCGGGAGGACGTCGCGGGCCTGCCGGCGATGCAGCCCAGCGGCCCGCGGCCGGGCGTGAAGTCGACGACGCGACCAGCGACGAGGCGTCGTGGCGCGAGCAGGTCGAGCGCGCCGTCGCGCGCATCGACGCCGGCGACCTCCAGAAGGTCGTGCTCGCGACCGCGCTGCGCGCGGAGCTGGCGGGCGACCTCGACCCCCGCGACCTGCTGGAGCGGCTCCGCCAGTCGTACCCGTCGTGTTTCCGGTTCCTCGTGGAGCGACCGGCGACGCCGCGTTCCTCGGCGCGACCCCCGAGCGCCTCGTGACGCTCCGCGACGGCCGCGTGGAGACGGTGGCGCTCGCGGGGTCGGTCGGCCGCGGCGACACGCCCGAGGCCGACGCCGAGCTCGCCGCGCGGCTCCGCGACAGCGAGAAGCTCCGCCACGAGCAGCGCCTCGTCACGGACACCCTCGTCGACCAGCTCGGCGCGTTCGGCGAGGTCACCGTGGGCGAGCGCAGCGTCCGCAAGCTCTCGAACATCCAGCACCTCAGCACGCCCATCGAGGCCGACGTCGGCGAGGACACCCACGTCCTCGACGTCGCCGAAGCGCTCCACCCGACGCCCGCCGTCGGCGGGCTGCCGCCCGAGGCCGCGCTCAACGTCATCCGGGAGACGGAGACGTTCGACCGCGGCTGGTACGCCGCCCCGGTCGGCTGGTTCGACGGCGACGGCGACGGCACGTTCGCGGTCGGCCTGCGGTCGGCGGTCGCCCGCGACCGCACGGTGACGATGTTCGCGGGCAACGGCATCGTCGCGGACAGCGACCCCAGCGAGGAGTACGAGGAAGTACAGCTCAAGTACCAGCCGATTCTGGACGAGCTCCGAGCATGAGCGCGCCGAACCGGAACACGTTGTGGGCGCGCGCCGTCGTCGACGAGCTCGTCGGCGCGGGCGTCGACGCCGCCTGCGTCTGCCCGGGCAGCCGGTCGACGCCGCTGACCGTCGCGCTCGCCGAGCGCGACGACGTCCGCGTGTTCTCGCACCTCGACGAGCGCTCGGCGGCGTTCTTCGCGCTCGGCCGCGGGAAACGCACCGGAAAGCCCACGCCTGTCGTCTCCACGTCCGGCACCGCGACGGCGAACTTCCACCCGGCGGTGATGGAGGCGAATCAGGCCCGCGTCCCGCTGCTCGTGCTCACCGCGGACCGCCCGCCCGAGCTCCGGGACTCGGGCGCGAACCAGACCGTCGACCAGACCAAACTCTACGGCGACGCCGTCCGCCAGTTCCGCGAACTCCCCGAGCCCGAGGCCGACGACCGGAAACTCCGCTCGCTCCGCACCTCGATTGCGCGGGCCGTCGGCGAGACGACCGGCGCGAACCCCGGCCCCGTCCACCTCAACGTCCCGTTCAAGAAACCCCTCGAACCGGTCGACGTGCCCGGTGACGTCCCCGAGGACTTCGCCGACGAGCACCAGCTTGCCGCCGAGGGCCGCGACGGCCCGTTCGTCGACGTCCGTCACAGTCCCGCAGCGCCCGACGACGCGACCCTCGAAGCGCTTGCCGAGGCAGTCGAGGGCGCCGACCGCGGCCTCGTCGTCGCCGGCCCGGACGACGCCCACGGCCTCGCTGCGGACGCCGTGGCGGCGCTGGCCGACGCGACCGGCTTCCCGGTGTTCGCGGACCCGCTGTCGGGGGTTCGCTTCGGCGAGCACGTCGATTCTCGAATCGTGGGCGGCTACGACGGCTTCCTCGCCGCGGACGTGCCCGCGCCCGACGTCGTCCTGCGCTTCGGCGCGTCGCCGACGTCGAAGCCGCTCCGGCACTACCTCCGGGACGGCGGCGCGCGCCAGTTCCTCGTCGACCCCGCAGGCGGGTGGCGCGAAGCGACATTCACGGCCTCGGACCTCGTGGTCGCGGACCCCACCGAGACGGCACGCGCGCTCGCCGACCGCGTGAACCGCTCGGGCGGCGAGTGGGCCGACCGCGTCGCAGCCCTCGAAGGCGACTACTGGAACGTTGTGGACGGCGTCGACCGCGACGCGCTCCTCGAGGGCGACGTTGTCGCGGCGGCCGTCGACGACGCGCCCGACCCCGCGACCGTGATGGTGTCGAACAGCATGCCCGTCCGGGACGTAGATCGGTTCGCGCGGCCGCGGAGCGCGGAGCTGACCGTGCTCGGGAACCGCGGCGCGTCGGGCATCGACGGCATCACGTCGACCGGCCTCGGCGCCGGGAGCGCGACCGACGACCCGCTCGTCGTGGTGACGGGCGACCTCGCGCACTACCACGACGCGAACGGCCTGCTCGCGCTCGACCGCTGCGACGTGGACGCGACTATCGTCGTCGTGAACAACGACGGCGGTGGCATCTTCCACATGCTCCCCATCGAGGACTTCGACCCGCCGTTCACGGGGCAGTTCAAGACGCCGCACGGCCTCGACTTCGAACCGCTCGGGGACGTCTACGACTTCGCGTTCGCGCGCGTCGACGCCCTCGAGGAGTTCCGAGCGGCCTACCGGGAGTCCGTCGACTCCGCGGCCACGCAAGTCATCGAGGTGCGGACGGACGCGGCGGCCAGCCACCGGGAGCGCGAGCGCCTCGACGCCGCCGTCGAACGCGACCTCAACGACTAAGGAGCTCGCCCCGACACGTCAATCCGATGCCCTCCACCACTCGCGCGCTAAGCATCCTCGCCGTAGCCGTCGGCGTCTCCGCCCTGCTGTACAGCTTCTTCCTCGCGTTCGAACCGCTGTTAGGTCTCGGCGTCGGTGTCGCCTGTTTCACCATCGCCGCGCTCCTGTACGCGGGCGGCACGAACCGCGAGACTGTCGCCGCGGTGACGATGGGCGCGTGCGTCGTCTACGGCGTGTTCACGCTCCAGTTCCCGCTCGCGGTCGTCGCGGCCTGCGTCGTCTACCTCACGCTGTGGGTCACCGACCCCGACGGCCCCTTCGACGCCACGCCGCCGTCGGTCATCCCCGAGCGCGTGCTCGACGACGGGCCCGAGGACGCGACCGACGCGTCCGAGGAGTCCGCCGACGAGGCCGCCGAGTAGGGAAGCTTTTTGCGCCGGCCGCGCCCGTTCTCGGGCATGGTCTCGGACATCTTCGACGCTGAGCGGTGGGAGCCAATCGACGACGTCGACTTCGAGGACGTCACCTACCACCGCGGCACGGACGTCGACGCGGTCCGCATCGCGTTCGACCGGCCCGAGGTGCGGAACGCGTTCCGGCCGGGCACCGTCGACGAGCTCCACGAGGCGCTCGACCACGCGAAGCGCCAGACAGATATTGGATGCGTGCTCCTGACGGGGAACGGCCCGAGCCCGACGGACGGCGGCTGGGCGTTCTGCTCGGGCGGCGACCAGTCGGTCCGCGGGGAGTCGGGCTACGAGTACCGCGACGGCGACGAGGCCGCCGCCGAGGAGGACGAGAACGTCCGCGAGGCGAAGGCCGGCCGGCTCCACATCCTGGAGGTCCAGCGCGCGATCCGGTTCATGCCCAAGCCCGTGGTCGCGGTCGTCCCCGGATGGGCGGTCGGCGGCGGGCACTCCCTGCACGTCGTCTGCGACATGACCCTCGCGAGCGAGGAGCACGCGAAGTTCCTCCAGACGGACCCCGACGTCGCCTCCTTCGACGCCGGGTTCGGGTCGGCGTACCTCGCCAAGCAGATCGGCCAGAAGAAGGCCCGCGAGGTGTTCTTCCGCGGGAAGACCTACGACGCCGAGGAGGCCGCGGACATGGGGATGGTCAACGAGGTCGTCGCCCACGAGGACTTAGAGGACGTGGCGCTGGAGTGGGCCGACGAGATGGCGTCGAAGTCCCCGACGGCGATGCGGATGCTGAAGTACGCGTTCAACATGGCCGACGACGGCCTCGTCGACCAGCAGGTGTTCGCGGGCGAGGCCACCCGGCTCGGCTACATGACCGACGAAGCGAAGGAGGGCCGGGAGGCGTTCATGGAGGGGCGCGAGCCGGACTTCTCGGACTACCCGTGGTACTACTGAGCGTCGCTGAACGGGTCGACGAACGGTGACGGCGTGGTTTCGGCGGGCGGCTCCCGCGGGAGCGTGACGCGGAACGTCGACCCCTCCGGGCCGGTGTCGACGAGGTCGACGCTGCCGCAGTAGTGTTCGAGGAGCCGCGCCACCAGATAGAGCCCGAGGCCGTGGTCGGCGGCGCGCCGCGACGGCCGCTCGAACAGCGTCGCTACCTCCTCGTCGGGGATGCCCGGCCCGTTGTCCTCGATCTCTATCGTGACGGACTCCTCGTCGACGCTGCCCCGCACCCGGACGCGCGGCGGGTCGCTGTCGTTGTGCTCGACGGCGTTCGCGAGCAGGTTCCCGAACACGCGGGCGAGCAGCGCGTCGGCGTGGACGGTCGCGGTCTCGGGGAGGTCGGTCTCCACGACCGCGTCCTCGTCGAGGTCCGAGAGCTTCGCGACCTCGTCGCGGAGCAGCGGGACGACGTCGACGCGCTCGAAGTCCGCGCGCTCCTCGGTGGCGTGCAACAGCACGCGGACGTCCTGCACGACGCCGGTCACCTCGTCGCTCTTGCGGCGTATCGTCTCGGCGTACTCCGCGGCCGGCGTCCCGTCGGCCTGTTCGTCCCGCAGGAGGTCGGCGTACCCCGAGATGACGTTCGACGCGTTCAACACCTCGTGGCGCAGCAGGCTGTTGAGGTAGTCCAGCAGGTCCCGCTGGACTTCGAGGTGTTCGGCGCGGACCGCGTTCCGCTCGGCCTCCGTCGCCTGCTGGATGGCTCGGGCTTCGGTGACGCCGATGCCGACGCCGACGCCGAGGCCCACCGCGACCGCCCAGCGCAGCCACGCGACCGCGAGCAGCGTCGACCCGACCGAGAGGACGCCCATCAGCATGACGTTCAACACGAGCGACGCGGCGGCGCCCGCGAGCGTCCACCACCAGACGCGGCGGTAGCGGTCCACTTCGACGCCGCTCTCGCGGAGCCAGTAGCCGGCGTACGCGACGCCGGCGACGAACGGCGCGGTCGTGACGATGCCCACGAGGAACTCCCCGGAGAACACCAGCGACACCGGAGACAGCAGCGCGTCGACGTGGAGTCGGACCGCGACTTCGACGACGAGCGCGAGGGTCACGGCGACAGCGGTTGCGACCAGCCGCTCCGGGACGGCCGACGACGAGCGGAGCGGCAGTCTCATTCTGTCTGTTCACTGGACTGGGTGAAAATAAATTCCCCGTTCCGTCGAAATTCTGTCCGCGAACCGCCAGCGCGTCGAACGTTCGTTCAGTTCGCGGGCGCGTCGAGGCCGGCCGCGTCCTCGACGGGGCTACTGACGCCCTCCGTCCCGGAGACGACCACGCGGACGCCCTCCTCGTAGTCCGCGTCCAGCGTCGCCGACCAGCCGTGGACGGCCGCGAGCATCCGCACGTTCGGCAGCAGGATGCCCGCGTCGGCGTCCGGCACCGCGCTCCCGTACTCGAAGTACGCCGCCGGGTCGGCGTCGCCCGGCGGCCGGCCGTCGCCCGCGACGGCGAACCAGTCGTCGCCGCGCTCGACGG
>NZ_WPCF01000115.1 GCF_009741975.1 Halobacterium sp. CBA1126
GTCGTGGTCGACGCGCTCGCGGAGACGTCGACCGGCTGGACGGTGAACGCCGAGCTGTTCGCCCTCCACGCGCCCGGCACGCACGTCGCGGCGAGCCACGACCGCGGCGTCTCGGTCGTCGAGTGGACCGACCACGCGGACGACGACTACGTGACGTTCGCGCCCGGCCACGGCCCCGCGTCGGCGGCCGCCGCGCGGCTCGCGCTCGTCGCCGCGACCGTCCCCGCGTTCCTCCGCGGGGCCGCGATGGCGCTCGGGCCCGCGCTCGCCGTGCTCGCCGTGCTCTTCCGCGCGGTCGGCGCCGTTCCGGACCTGACGCCCGACGTCGACGCGCAGACCGCCGGCACCGTCGTTCTCGGCGCCGGCGCGCTCGTCGCCGGCGCGGTGGTCGCGACCGGACAGGTGTCGCTGTACTTCATGGCGGCCGGCGCAGTGCCGCTGTTCACCGCGATTGCGGCCGTCGCGGCGGGCGGCACCGTCCACCTCGGCGTCCGGGACACGACGCGGCTGGCCGCGGCGGCAGTCGGCGTCCCCCTCTCGGTGGGCGTCCTCGCGGCGTTCGTCGGCGCGTTCGCCCACCCCGCCGTCGCCGGCTGGACGATGGGACGGGCGCTCACCGCGGGCGTCCTCGCCGCGCAGGTCGGCGTCTTCGCCGTGCTCGGCGCGACCCGCGACAGCGGGAGTGGCTGGCTCCGGTTCGCCGCGGTCGCCGCGCCCGCCGTACAGGCGCCCAGGCCGACCAGCCCGTCGAGGGAGAGGGCGGCCACCGGTTCGACGTCGGCGGCAACGAGACGAACATCTCCGTCTGGCTCCACCTCGACCTGTTCACGAACCTCGGCGCCGCCGGCGACTTCGGGTTCAGCGCGGTCGGCTCCGCGATGGACGCCCGCGTCGTCGCCGTCGACGTCCAGCTGCGCTTCGACGGCGTCGGCGACCTCCCGGAGTTCCTCTCGAACCCGTTCTCGCGGTTCTCCGTCGTCGCGGAGTGGGAGCTGGACCTCCCGTTCCTCTCGGTGGGGCCGTCCGCGGGCGACGACTTCAGTTTCGAGGGCAACGAGACGATAGACGGCCGGAGCGCGTAGCCCGCGGCCGAACTTTCAAACGCGTCCGGCCGTTACGACAACACATGTCAGGGGGCGACGAACTCGTCGCGAAGCTCCAGCAGCAGGCCGGAGACGCACTGCGGGTCGTCGCCGAGTACGACCGGGACGGCTACGAGCTACGCTACGCCCGCGGGGACGTCACCGCCCGCCTCGAGGACCGCGGGGACGCCATCCACCGGAACCTCGTCCTCGAGGGCATCAGCCGCGAACACCTCGAGGACCTCTTCGACGCGGGGAACCTCCGCTGTTCGATGCACCGCTTCGAGGAGGTGACCGCGTTCCACTTCGCCGAGCGGGAGTACACGGGCCTGTTCGTCAGCGTCGACTCCGACGTCGACATCCCGCTGGCGTCGTTCACCGACACCTGCTGGCGGAGCCTCGACTAGTCGCCCGCGGCGTCCGCCGGGTCGACGACGTCCTCGCCGACTTCGTCCACGCCGACCCTATCACAGATGTCGTACAGCGGGCACGCCTCCGGCCCGTCGAGACAGGCGGGCTCGCGCGCCGAACAGTACTCGCGGCCGAACTGAATCATCGCCGTGTGGCCGAACCCGCACTTCTCGCCGGGCACCTCGGCTTCGAGGGCTTCGCGGACGTCCTCGTGGTCGGCGTCCGGGGCCGCGAGCCCGAGCCGGCGCGCGATGCGGTGGACGTGCGTGTCTACGGGGAAGACGCCGTCGCGGCCGCCCGCGAACAGCAGCACGCAGTCCGCGGTCTTCGGGCCGACGCCTTTCATGTCCAGCAGCGCCTCGCGCACCTCGTCGGGGTCGCCGGTGCGCACGAACTCGTCGAAGCCGTCCTCGCCGCCGTACTCCTCGCAGACGCGGGCCGCGATGCGAATCAGGGTCTCGGACTTCTGGTTGTACAGCCCCGCCGAGGAGATGGTTTCGGCGAGCTCGTCCTGGTGGGCGTTCGCGAGCGACTCCGCGAGGTCCACGTCCTCGCCGCCGTACCGCTCGACCAGCGCGTCGTGGGCGGGCTGGCTGGCCTTGTCGCTGGTGTTCTGGCTGAGAATCGTGCGGACGAGACACTCGAAGGCGTCCCGGCCGCCGTACGCCTTCTGCCAGTACAGCTCCCCGAGGCGGTCGACGACGGCCTCCGCGCGGCTCGTCCCGTCGCCGGGCTCGAACTCGGTGAAGCGGCCGGCGGCCGCGTCGCCGCCCGAGATGTTCTCCGCGGGTTCGTCCATACGCGGCAGTCGGTCGCGCAGGAGGAAAAGCCTACTCGACGCGCAGCGTCGCCGTGAGGGCCGCGCCGTCGGCGAGCGCGGCGACGAGGTCGCGGTCGAGGTCCGCGGCGGCCTTGTCGGCGTCCACGAAGATCGTGCGGTCGTCGACGTAGTCGCTGGTGCGGCCGACCATGCTGCGGTCGTCCGCGAACTCGAGGTCGGGGTGGCCCGAACCCGTGACTTCCTCGCGGTGGCCGTCGGCTTCGAGGACGAGCGTGACAGTGGCGTCCTCGTCCCGGCAGGCGGCGACGAACTCGTCGTCGAAGTCGGCGGGCGCGCGGTCGGCGTCGATGCCCACGATGCAGTCGCCGGCGGGCGTGAGGTAGTCGTCGGTCGTCACTTCCAGCGTCGAGGCGTGTTCGGCGGCGACGTGCTCGTGGCCGGTCGCCCGCACGACTTCTTCCATGCGCTGGGGTTGTCGGGAGCCGCACTTGTGTGCGGCGTTCCCCGCCCGGTTCTTTAAGTAACGCTACCCGGGGTCGTGGGAGCCGTTACCACTCGCTGAACGGGGTCTGACAACTGCTTGCACGGCACGCCTCGCCGGAAATTTTAAGTGGCGTGGCGGGTTACTATCGGGTACCAGAACGCTGCGTGCGTTCGTGCACAGCCCGAGAGAATGACAGGACGTTCTCCTTCCGACCGGGAAGTAACACGCTCCGAGCGACGGCTGTCGCGAACGCCCAGCGGGTATGGCATCGAGGTTTGAACAATGGCTGAGGAAGAACAAACTATCGAAGTATCGAGCGCAGACGAACTCATTACTGACGAAGAACTCCAGGAGAAGTCCAAGGGGCAGCTCATCAAGAACGCCGGCCAGTTCCGCGACCGGCGCAACGAGCTGAACCAGCTCGCGAGCTCGCGAGCCTCCGACCGAGACGAGCTCAACGCCAAGACCCGAGAGAAGGTCGACGAGGCCCAGGAGCACCGCGAGAAGCGCGACGAGCTCAACGAGCGCGTCCAGGAGCACAAGGAGGTCCGCAACGAGCTCAACGCCGAGGCGAACGAGCTCTTCGACGAGGTCGAGCAGCGCAAACAGGACCTCGAACTCGACGAGGGCAAGGACCTCGAGGAGCTCAAAGAGGAGATCGAGCAGCTCGAGTTCAAGCAGCAGACCGAGGTCCTCTCCACCGAGGACGAGCGCGAGCTCATCGAGAAGATCGAGGACAAGCGCGAGGAGTACCAGGACCGCAAGGAGAAACTCGACGAGTCCGGCAACCTCGAAGAGCTCGTCGACGAGGCCGAGGAGGTCCGCGCGGAAGCCTCCGAGCACCACGAGAAGGTGACGGAGCTCGCGGACAAGGCCCAGGAGCACCACAACGAGATGATCGAGGCCTACCGCGAGGCCGACGACATCCGCGACGAGGCCGACGAGATGCACGAGAAGTTCGTGGAAGCCCAGGAAGCCGCCGACGCCCACCACGAGGCGTTCGTGCAGGTCCAGAAGCGCCTCCGCGAGCTCGACAAGCAGGAAGAAGAGGAGCGCGAGGACGAGCGCGCCGCCGAGCAGGCCGAAGCCCGCGAGGAGGCCGAGGAGATCTACGAGCGGTTCAAGGAGGGCGAGACCCTCGACACCGAGGACCTCCGCAAGCTCCAGAAGTCCGGCCACCTCTAAGCGACGCTATCTGCGGATTTCTCCGTATTTTCCGGTCGACAGCGACGGCACTGCTCGCAGTCGGTCGGCCGCGTGAATTACGGGGCCGGCCGCCGACGGCGTAGCCATGGACACACTCTCCAAACGAGTCGGTCGGCTCGTCGTGCTCGCGGTCGGCGTGGTCGTCGGCGTCGCGGTCGGCTGGTCGCTGTTCGTGCGCGTCCCGGCGGGCGGTCCGACGATTCTCGGCGTCCTGCTGGTGCTCGGGACGGCCGCCGGGTTCCTGCGGCTCGCGGGCAACGCCGCGGACACCGCCTTCGCCGCGTACGACACCGCGGAGGTCAGCGTCGAGGGCCCGATCGCCCGCGACGGCGGCGAGTCGCTGCCGACCGACCCGCGCCAGATTCCCGCGGACGCCGTGGTCGACCAGATCGAGCGCGCCGACGAGGACGGCAACACGGAGGCGCTGGCCGTCCGGCTGAACACGCCCGGCGGCGAGGTCGTCCCGAGCGACGACGTCCGGCGCGCCGTCCGGGACTTCGACGGGCCGACCGTCGCGTACGTGACGGACGTCTGCGCGAGCGGCGGCTACTGGATCGCCAGCGCCTGCGACCACGTGGTCGCCCGGGAGAACAGCCTCGTCGGCAGCATCGGCGTGCGCGGGTCGACGCTGAACGCCGCGGCGCTCGCCGAGGACCTCGGCGTCGATTACGAGCGGTTCGTCGCCGGCGAGTACAAGGACGCCGGCAACCCGCTGCGGGAGATGCGCGAGGACGACCGCCGCTACCTGCAGGGGCTCGTCGACGACGTCTACGAGTCGTTCGTCGAGCGCGTCGCCGAGGGCCGGAACCTCTCCCCCGAGCAGATTCGGGACACCGAGGCCCGCGTCTACGTCGGCCGGGACGCCCGCGAGCGCGACCTCGTCGATGACCTCGGGACGCGGGACGCCGCGGAGGCCTACCTCGAAGGCGAACTCGGCCACGACGTCGAGGTGCGGGAGTTCGAGCCGCCGCGGGGCGTGTTCGTGCGGATGCGGCGGACCGCCGTCGGCGCGGCGTACGCGCTCGGCGCGGGGCTGGCCGACGCGGTCGGCGACGGGACGACTGTCGACCTCCGCTGACCCGAGCGCGGGGTTTTACCACGGCGGCGCGACGCTGTGGACGACAGATGCGAACGCTGGTCGTCTGTGTGGACCGGACCGGGGACATCCCCCGCGAGACCGGGCTCCAGACGCCGGTCGCGGGCTGGGAGGCGGTGCAGTCGCTGGTCGTGGAGATGGGCGTCGCCGACCCCGAGGACTCCGCGGTGAACTGCCTGCTGGAGGCGCTGCGGGTCACCCGGGACCTCCGCGACGGCGACGACGACGCGGTGGTCGCGGCCATCTCCGGGAGCGGCGACAGCGTCTCCGCGGACCGCTCGGTCGCCGCCCAGCTTGACGACCTCATCGACCGCTACGACCCCGACTCGGCGGTCGTCGTCATCGACAGCGCCGAGGACGAGCGCGTCGTCCCCATCGTGGAGAGCCGCCTGCAGGTCGACGCCGTCGACCGCGTGGTCGTCCGGCAGGCCCGCGACCTCGAGTCGACGTACTACCTCCTCAAGCAGTTCCTCGCCGACGAGGAGCTCCGGCAGACCGTGCTCGTGCCGCTGGGCATCGTGCTGCTGGTGTTCCCGGCGCTGCTGATGGTGACCGGCAGCCTCGCGGTGTCGGTCGCCGCCATCACCGCCGTCATCGGGCTGTTCGTCCTCTACAAGGGCCTGAGCATCGAGAACTACCTCGCGGAGGTCCCCGCGCAGGCCCGGGACGCGCTGTACTCCGGGCGCGTCTCCATCGTCACGTATGTCGTCGCGGCCGGGCTCGCGCTCGTCGGCGTGTTCGCGGGCGCGCTCGAGGTCTCGGACCTCCCCGCGGAGACGCCGCTGTTGCTGACCGCGATGGCGTTCACGTACTACAGCGTCCCGTGGGTCGCGCTCGGCGGGCTGGCGGCCAGCGCCGGCCGGCTGTTCGACGAGTTCATCCGCCGGGAGTCGGTCCGGACCTCCTTCCTCAACCTCCCGTTCGGCGTGCTCGCGGTCGGGCTGGTCGTCCGCGGGTTCTCGGCGTACTTCATGGAGCTGGCGGGCGAGCTCGACCCGGTCTCCGTGCCCGCGACCGACTTCGGCGCGCTCTCCGTCGACGGCTTCGTGCTCACGCCCGAGCAGCGCCTCGCGGCGTTCGTCGTCGCGGGCGTGCTCGTCAGCGTCGTCGGCATCCGCGTGGCGACCCGGTTCAGCGGCGTCGACGTCGACGGCGAGGGGCCCGTGGAGCCATAGTGGAGTATTTCAACGCCGGGCGGCAAGCGGGCGTATGACCGACGGCCAGTGGGTGAGCCTGTTCTCCGGCGGGAAGGACTCCTCGTGGGCGCTGTACCGCGCGCTCGAGGAGGGCCTGGACGTCGCGCGGCTCGTCACCGTCCACCCCGAGGGCGACTCGTACATGTACCACGTGCCCGCGACGCGGCTCGCGGGCCTCGCCGCCGAGAGCGTCGGCGTCCCGCTGGTGGACGTCGAACCCGCGGACTTCGAGGCGTCGGCCGCCAGCGAGTCCGGCGCGCAGGGCGACACCGAACTCGAGCCGCTTGAGGCCGCGCTCGCCGACCTCGCCGCCGACCTCGACGGCGGCCTCGCCGGGGTCACCGCGGGCGCCGTCGAGAGCGAGTACCAGACCTCCCGCATCGAGGCGATGGCCGAGCGGCTCGGCTGCGAGGTGTTCGCGCCGCTGTGGCAGCGCGAGCCCCGCGCGCTCGCCGACGAGATGCTCGACGCGGGCTTCGAAATCACGATTCTGCAGGTCGCCGCCTACGGCCTCGACGAGTCGTGGCTCGGCCGCACGCTCGACCGCGAGGCGCTGGACGAGCTCGAGGCGCTCAACGACGAGTACGGCGTCCACGTGCTCGGCGAGGGCGGCGAGTTCGAGACGTTCGTCACGGACGGCCCGCACATGTCCCGCCCTATCGAGCTGGCGTACGAGACCGTCTGGAACGGCGACCGCGGCCACATCGACGTGACGGACGCGCGCCTCGGCGAGTAGCTACCCGGGCGAACGGCTCGGAGAATTAGGGTTCGTTTCGTCTCGCTACGCTCGTCTGTCGAGCACGACGAGGCTTACGCCTCGTCGAACGCCGCCGAGCGAAGCTCGGCGTGCTCGACGAAGCTCCGTTAGACTACGCTTCGTCGAACGTAGTGAGACGGTCGCTCACTGCGTTCGCGCTGCGACCCACTCGCTCGACCCCGCTATGCGGGGTCGAACAGCGTCTCGCCTTCGACCATGTGCTCTTCGACGGTGTCGAGGTCGAGGGTCAGGCCGAGGCCGGGCTCCTCGGGGACGGTGATGGAGCCGTCCTCGATGACGTCCTCCTCGACGAGGTCCGACCACCAGCCGAGCTCGTAGGAGTGGAACTCGACGGCGAGGCTGTTCGGGATGGCGGCGCCGGACCTGCGCGCTCGCCATCGTCGCGATGGGCGAGGAGACGTTGTGCATCGGCCACCGGGACGTAGT
>NZ_WPCF01000105.1 GCF_009741975.1 Halobacterium sp. CBA1126
CGGCGACCTCGACGCCGTCGAAGCGTTCCTCGCGGACGAACAGAAGGTCGAGGCGATTCGGGACCGCGCCCGCGAGGAGGCCCGCGAGCGCGCCGAGGAGTGGGGGTTCGACGACCTCGACGGCGCGTAGCCGTCAGTCGTCCGCGCTCTCGGGGTTCTTCTGGATGTCGGTCACGACCTCCGACCTGGACTTGTCGACGTCGATGTCCTCCTCGGTGATGTCCTGGACGCGCTCGGCGAACTCCTCGGACTGCAGGACCTCGAACTCCTTGTCGAGGCCGAGGTAGAGCGTGTAACACATCACGACGAGGACGACGGCGAACGGGAAGCCGGTCGCGATGGCGGCCGTCTGCAACGCGTTGAGGCCGCCGCCGTACAGCAACAGGGCGGCGACGCCGCCCTCGACGGACGCCCAGAAGATCCGCTGGACCTTCGGCACGTCGCGTTTGCCGCCGGAGGTCAGGTGGTCGACGACCAGCGACCCCGAGTCCGAGGACGTGACGAAGAACGTGACCACGAGCAGGACGGCGAGCAGTCCGGAGACGGCGCCGACGGGGAACTGTTCGAGCAGCGCGAACATCGCGACGGTCTGGCCGGCCTGGTCGTAGGCCGCGAGCACCGCGCCGTTGCCCTGCAGGGAGTTGAACAGCGCGCTCCCGCCGAACGTCGCCAGCCACAGCGTGGAGAACACCGAGGGGATGACGAGCACGCCGACGACGAACTCCCGGACGGTCCGGCCCTTCGAGATGCGCGCGATGAACGTCCCGACGAACGGCGACCACGCGATCCACCACGCCCAGTAGAACACCGTCCAGGTGTTCACCGTCGACTGGCCGTCGCCGAGCGCGCCCGTGAAGAACGCCAGCGACGGAAGGGCGCCGAGGTACGAGCCGAGGCCCTGCACCCACGCGCCGAAGACGTAGACGGTCGGCCCGACGATGAGGACGAACCCGAGCAGGGCGAACATCAGGTAGACGTTGACCGTGCTCAGCCGCTTCACGCCGCTCTCGAGGCCGGCGGCGACGGACGCCGTCGCGATGGCGGTGATGGCGGCGATGAGGAGTATCTGCGGGCCGGTTCCCGTCGGCACGGTGGCGACGCCGAGGACGTCACCGAGGATGTACGCCAGCCCGGTGTTGATCTGTTTGACGCCGAGGCCGAGCGACGTCGCGAGCCCGAACAGCGTCGCGAACACCGTCACGAGGTCGATGAGGTGGCCGGGCCAGCCGTAGATGCGCTCGCCCAGCAGCGGCCAGAAGATCGACCGGAAGGTCAGGGGGAGCCCCCGGTTGAACGAGAAGAACGCCAGCCCGAGGCCGACCAGCCCGTACACCGCCCACGGGTGGAACCCCCAGTGGAAGAACGTCTGCGTCATCGCGGCGACGCCGGCCTCCCCGGTCCCCGACTGGGCGTCGTAGAACCCGGGGACGGTCGCGAAGTAGTTCAGGGGCTCGGAGACGCTGAAGAACATCAGGCCGATGCCCATGCCGGCGCTGAACAGCATCGCCATCCAGGCGAAGTCGCTGAACTCCTTCTCCGCTTCCACGCCGCCGATGCGGATGTCGCCGTACTTGCTGAACGCGAAGAACAGGAGCGCGCCGATGAAGACGTTCACGGCGAGGAGGAAGAACCACCCGAAGTTCCCCTCGAAGAACGCCCGGACGTCCATGTAGGTCCGGGCCGCCTGGTCGCCGAGGAGGATGGTCGCGCCGACGAACAGCGCGATGACGAGCAGCGCCACCGGGAAGACGACCGGGTGGACGTCGAACCCGAACTTCTGGATGTTCCCGTCGCCGGGCTCGCGTTCGGTCTCCGGGTGGAACAGCTCCACCTGGAGGCCCTCGGTCAGCCCGCCGCGGTCGTCGCTATCGTCCATCGGACGCTCCCTCCGTTCGGAACCGCGGTCGCCGGTCGGCCGCTCCCGGCTCGGTTCGCTCGACTCGCGGTCGGCCGTCGGGACCGGCGGTCGGTCGGTCGAGCGTTCGATGCGCCTGCGGTGTCGCGGGCGTCGACGGAGTTCGGTCGTCGCACACCATCTGCTGGTCAGTTCGTTGCATTCGGCTCTGGGTCGGTAGCGTCCGCCCGAATTCGGGCGAGAGAAGCGATGCAGCCGGGTTCTCGTGGGTTGAGTTCCCGCCTACCCTTACCCCACCCACCTGCTCGACGGACTTGAATGTGTCGTGTGGTAGCTGCCGACACTGCCGGCGCCCGGTCGAACGGGGACGTTCGTTCGCATCGTTTTTCCGTGCGAAGCCGAGACACGCCGGGCATCATGGCGAACCTGTACGAGCAGACGCAGACGCGCATCGAACCAGTCGACCTCCGGTTCTCGGAAGCCGAACTCGCCGCGCAGGTCGACCACGTCACCGGGTTCATCGAGGACCAGGTCGACGCCGCCGACGTCGACGGCGCGCTCGTCGCGCTCTCCGGGGGCATCGACAGCACGACGACCGCCCACCTCGCGGTCGAGGCGCTCGGCGCTGACGCGGTCCACGGCCTCCTCCTCCCGAAGGCGGTCAACGAGGACGAGAACATGAGCGACGCCGAGCGGGTCGCCCGCGACCTCGGCATCGACTACAACGTCCTCGAGATCGACTCCATCGTCGACGAGATCCTGGAGACGTACGACGCGGACCACGACGACGACTCCGAGGGCCGCTGGGAGGGCCGGTACGTCGGCAACACGAGCGCGCGCGTCCGGATGACGCTGAACTACCTCGTCGCCGCCATCGAGGACAAGCTCGTCCTCGGCACGGGCAACCGCGCCGAGCTCGGCACCGGCTACGTGACGAAGTTCGGCGACGGCGGCGTCGACTGCAACCCGCTCGGCAACCTCTACAAGCAGCAGGTCCGGCAGGTCGCCGCCCACCTCGGCGTCGACGAGTCGCTCGTCCAGAAGACGCCCACGGGCGGGATGGTCGACTACGACACCGACGAGGAGGAGTTCGGCGTCGACTACGACACCCTCGACGCCATCCTGGCGCTCCACGTCGACGGCGGCGTCCCAACCGAGGAGACCGCCCGCCTCGCCGACACCTCCGTCGAGGAGGTGGAGTACATCGTCGAGATGCACGAGCAGAGCGAGCACAAGCGCACGCCGCCGGCGTCGCCGGACCCGCTCTGACCGGGCCGAGACGCCCGCTCTGACCGCCGGCGACACGGCTCCGGGAACCGCCGACCCAGTCCGAACACTCTGCGGCCGTCACCGCGGCCGCACGGTGCGCGCGAACCGCGTCGTCCCGTCCGGCGTCGAGACGCGGACGTCGAACGCGACAGCGACGACTACGGTCTCGCCGGCTCGTTCCTGCACGACGACGCCGCCGTGGGCTTCGCACGCGCCGAACGACCGACCGCGACCGCCCGGGCAGTCGACTTGTTCCGCGAGCGCCTCGTCCGTCGAGACGTCCACGACAACGCCGTCTCCGAGCTGCGCGCGTTCGACCGTCCGGACCGGTGACTCCAGCGACGCTTCGACCCGCTGGACTGCGCGCTCCCGGTTCGCCCACGCGGTTCCCGCGGCCTGCTCCGCCGCGTCGTCCACGACGCGGTCGAGGCTCCGGGAGACGCGCTCGCCGTGGTCCCCGCCGACGTCCGCGACCGCCGGCGCGTAGCCGAACTGGAGGTACGCCGCGGCGACCGGGACGAGCGCGAGCGCGGCGACGGCGGCCGCGACGAGCACGAGCTGGCCGCGGTCGCTCACGCGTACCACACCCAGACGGTGACGGGTCCGTTCCCGGTGGGGACGCGCGCGACGCCGACCGCCGCGTTCGACGGCCGGACGTGGCCGACGGCGCCGTGGGGCGTCCGCACGCGGAACATGAGGTTGTCCGGGAGGATGCGGTCGACGCGGCGCTCCAGCGCGGCGCGCTCGCGCTCGAAGGAGTCCTCGGAGGCCGCCACCTCCGCGAGCCGCGTCGCGTCGCCGTGCTGGGGCGGCTCGTTCGCCAGCACGGTCGCCGCGTCCTCGGCGTACGCGTCGAGCTGCGCGCGCTCGCCGACGCCGCCCGCGGGCGTCCCGAACGCGAACGCGCTCGCCACGGCGACCACGAACAGCACGCCGACGCCCGCCTCCACGACCGACAGCGAGAGCTGGCCGCGCGCCCCCTCACGCATCCACGGTCACCCCGAGGACGGCCTTCGTAGTGGTTTCGGCCCGGTAGCTGACGGTCACGCTCCCGGGCGCCGGCTCGCTCTCGGTGGCGAACGCCAGCGTCACGGTGTCGTACCGCGAGAGCTCGACGTCGTATGCGCCGTCGAGTCCCGCCTCGTCGTGCAGGACGACGCGGTCGTTCGCGCGCACCGCGGTCACGTCCGCGCCGTCGCGGAACGTCAGCGTCGCCCCACCGGTCCGCCGCGGCAGCGTCACCGTCGCCCCGCTCTCGAACGTCGGCGTGAGGGCGCGCTGGCCGGCGTCCGCGACGAGCACGACGCGGCGCATCGTCGCCCCGCCCGCGGGGTCGCCGCGTTCGAGAATCGGCTCGCCGTCGAGGGTCACTCGGACCGCCGCGTCCGCGGGGAGCACGCCCTCGAGTCGCTCGCTCGCGTTCGCGACGGCGGCCTCCGAGAGCACGTTCGCCCGCACCGACAGCGGGCCGTCCGCGGCGACGAGCCGGTCGGCGGTGCTGGCCGCGAGCCGGTCCTCGGCCGGGTCGGTGTCCGCGCCCGCGAACGCGCTCCCGGCGAGCCCGACGGTCGCCGCGACGCTCGCGACGACCAGCAGGAGCGCTATCGCGAGTGCCGGGAGGTTCGCCTGCGCGCGGGTCACCGTTCTCCCTCCGCGAGTTCGACGATGAACCCGCCGTCTGGGTGCGTTCGCACGCGAACGACGCCGTCGCTGTCCGTCCAGTTCCCGCGCACCGCTCGCACGCGGTCCGGGAGGACGAGCGGCGTCTTCCCGCCCACGTCGGCGTGCTCGTGGACGAGCGCGAGGGACGTGTCGTTCGCGGCTACGCGGTAGCCGCGGCCGCGAATCGTGTCCGGGAGGCTGACGCGGCGCTCCGCGACGACCGTTCCCGCCGGGGCGTCCGCGCTCGCGTGCGCCGGCACCGCCGCTTCGACGTTCGCGGCCGCGTGCTGAAGCGCCCGCTCGCCCACCTCGCCGGCCGCGGCGGTTCGAGCGTTCGGGACGACGCCGCCGTACAGCGTCGTCGTGAGGAGCGCGACGAACAGCACGACGATGCCGGCCTCCAGCGCCTTCCCGACCGCGGGAGCGACCGCGCGCTCGTCGGTCACGTCACCGACACCTCCGTCTCGTGGACGACGACGTACGCGGTCCGCGCGCCCGAGAAGTCCGCTACCACGCTCGGCACCCCGTCGCCGTCGACGTCGCGCTGGGTCACGGTGGCGTTCCAGCGCTCGAACTGCGCGCGGACCGCCTCCGTGTGTTCGGTCTCGACCGCGACCCGGTAGCCGCCGCGCCCGAGGTTCCGGCGGTCGTGGGAGACGTTCGATCGCAGCGTGTACGTCGCGCCGCCGCTGGCCGCCCGCGCCACGTCGCCGTCGAGCGCGGGCACGCTCACGACGAGGACGTCCGGATCGGCGGTCACGGTCACCGGCGAGCGCGTGCGCGACCAGCCGGACCCGTGCGCGAGCACCGCCCCCGCGAGGTAGGTCGCGCCGCGGTCCGCCGACGTGAACCGCAGCGCGTTCGCGTCCACGACCGCGGCGGTGCCGCCGCTGTCGAGGACGCGCACCTCGCGGTCGAGCGTCTCGAGGCTGCCGCTGGAGAACGACACCGTGCCGCGCCGCACGCCCGTGGTCTCGACGGGCCGGAGCGCCTCGTCGAGGTCGTCCGCGACCCGCTGGGCGTCGCTGGCGGCGGCGTGCTGGTCGACGACCGTGCCGACGCTCGCGGTCACCAGGCCGAGCGCTACCACGGTCACGCCGAGCAGGACGGCGACGCGACGACGTTCGACTGGCCGCGGCTCACAGCATCCCCACCCCCGCGAAGACGGCGTACGCGAACGCCACGAGCAGCCCGGAGTGCAGCAGCGCGTCGTACCGGCCGCGGCTCGCGCGCCCGCGAACCACCCGCAGGAGAGCATCGTCGCCTGCGTCACGAGGTAGAACCGGTAGCGGTCGCGCTCGAGGTCGACCGCGCCCGGGTCGATGGCGAGCCCGCTGGCGTTGGCCGCGTTCGTCACCGACGAGAGCTGCGCGAAGCTGTCGAGGACCGCGAGGTTCACCGCGACCGTGATGCCGACGACGAGAACCGCGGTCGTCCAGCCGACGGCGACGTAGACGAGCAGCCGCGAGCGCAGCGCGCGCTTCTCGTGGTAGAGCCGCCCGACCTCCGCCTGGAGCGCCTCGAAGGCGGCGTCGGCGTCGCTGCCGGCGTCGAGCGCGCCGGAGACGAGGCCGACGGTCTGGGCGGCGAGTTGGGTGTCGACGCGCTCGACGAACCGGTCGAGGGCGGCCGCGCGGACGTCCTCGCCGCGGGTGGTGACGCCGAGGTTGAACGCGAGGTCGCGGATGTCCGGCTCGAGCGGGCCGGCGTCGACGTCGCGAGCGACCCGCTCGACGGCGTCCCCGAACGGCCGTCCGAGGCTGACGTGCCCGGAGACGGCGTGGACGAAGTCCTGTATCTCGCGGTCTTTCGCGTCGTCGATGCGCGCCCGGCGGACGGCGACCAGTCCGACGGGGACGGCGAACGCGACGTACCCGAGTAAGGCGACGTTCGCGGGCGTCAGCCCCGCCTCCCAGAGTGCGGCGCCGACGCCGAGCGCGGGCAGCGCGAGGACGACGGCGGCGTCGGCGGGGTTGCGCGTGGCGTTCGCGAGCACGCCGAGGCCCGCGGAGCGCTCGTGACCGCTCCACGCGAACCCCCGCGGCCGCATCTCGACGACGAGGTACGCGGCGAGCGCGCCGACCACGAGCACGAAGGCCGCGCTGCCGAACACGAGCAGTTCCCGCACGGTCGCCGCGCCCGCCGGCGTCTCGACGACGTGGCCGAGGCCGGGCGCGAGCACGCTCAGGACGGTGGCGACGATGACCAGCAGCGCGGGCAGCACGAGCAACACGATGAACAGCTCCGCGACGAGTTCGAGGAAGCCCGCGGCGCGCTCGCGGGTGCGCTCGCGGCGGTTCGCGAGCATCCGGGACTCCAGTTCGAGGTACTGCGCGACCGCGTCCGGGCCCTGCGTGGCGTGCTCGCGGAGCTTCAGGAGGAACGGCGCGAGCAGCTCCCTGCTCGGCGTGTCGCGGGCGACCACGCGCAGCCCGCGGTCGACGCTCCCCGTGAGATCCGCGGTGTTGAGCACGTCTTGGAACGCGGCGGCGGTCTCGCCGTACGCGGCCGGCCGGTCGGCGACACGGGAGAGCAACTCTCGTTCGTCCGTGGTCCCGGAGGCGAGCACGGAGAGGTAGCGGACGGCGCCCGGGAGCGTCCCCACGATCTCCGACCGGCGGCTGCGCGCCCGCCAGCCGAGGTAGCGGCCGCCGAGTTCGACCGCGGCGCGCTTCGCGAGCAGGCCCGCCGACAGCCCGACGACGACCGCGGGCGTGACCGACGGCGCGAACGGCGAGACCCCGGCGAGCGAGGCGAACGCTGCGGGCGGCACCACGAGCGCGGCGGCCGCGGCGGCGAGCACGCTGCCGGCGGCAAACGCCAGCCACGACGCGCCGTAGACCCGCGAGAGGAAGACGTCGAAGCTCACGGGCAGCCGGCTCGCGCGGTAGCGCTTCCGGTCGCGTCGTGGCGGCCGCGGTCGGCGTGGCGCGCGAACAGCGCGTACAGCACGCGGTCGACGACGCCCAGCGAAGCGGTCACCGTTCGCCCTCCGTCGGCGTCACTCGCCGGCCCTCCGCTGGAGGCGTTCGACGGTCGCGGTCTCGTCGGTCCGCAGGTCCGACAGCAGCCCGAACAGGTCGTCGAACGCCGAGACGTCCTCGCGTTCGAGGTACTGGACGTACCGGCGCTTCTGCGCGAACTCCTCGCGGACGTCCGCGACGGGGCGGTCCGTGCGCGCCGCGAGCTGGTCGAGGAAGCCGACCGCGTCCGCGCCCGCGAACTCGAAGCCGCCGTCCGGCGTGCGCTCGAGTATCCGGCGGAAGTGGACCTCGCTGCCGTCCTTCTCGACGGTCTCGGTGTCCGCGCTCGGCTCGGCAACGAGCTCCACGATTTCGCCGACGTAGCGCTCGCCGTCGACGTGCCGCGGGAAGACGACGAGGTCGACCTCCCGCAGGAGGTACGGCGGGACGCCCTGCTCGATGGCGCGGTTCACGAGCGTCTCGACGTCCTCGGCGTGCGTGGTGCCGACGACGCCGTGCCCCGTGTTGAGGACGTTCGCGAAGCTCTCGAAGCTCTCCTCCGTATTTATCTCCGCGATGACCTCCACGTCCGGGTTCAGGTAGTTCGTCTCCGTCATCAGGTCCGCCATGGAGACGCGCTTGAACTCGCGTTCGTGCTCGCGGGTCGTCAGCGAGACGCCGGTCTCGTGGGGGAGCCGGACCTCACGGCTGCCCTCGTCGATGCTGATGGGGCGGTCGTCGAACGGGACGAACGGCATGTGGGCGTTCATCAGCGTGGTCTTCCCGACGCCCGTGGGGCCGGAGAAGAGGACGACGCCGTGGTGCTCGTAGACCAGCCAGAGCAGCGCGACGACGTCGACGGAGACGGTGCCCTGCTGGAGCAGGTCGACGGGCGTCAGCGGCTCCGCGGCCTGCTTGCGGATGGAGACGTGCGGGCCGCCCTCGCTGATGACGGGGAGCGCGACCGCACACCGAATCGTCACGTCGCCGTCGACTTCCGCGGGTTCGAGGTTCACCTTCGCGGAGGGGTTCGAGGCGTTCAGCTCGACGCCGTCCCGCGCCGCGAGCTGGGTGACGAGGTTGACGAAGCGCTGCTCGTCGTCGAGGACG
>NZ_WPCF01000044.1 GCF_009741975.1 Halobacterium sp. CBA1126
CGGTCGCGCTCCTCGTCGGCGAGCGCGGGCGTCTCGCCGTACGTGAACCGGAGCGGCACGTGCTGGACGAGCCCGAAGCGCTCCCGAATCTGGGCGGGCGTCCCCGGGCCGAGGCCGAGCTCGTCGGCGGGCACGACGACGTCCTCGCCGGCGTCGAGCACGAACCCGTCGTCGTCCCAGGACTCCAGCGTCCCGACGTACGTCTCGCCGGCCTCGAAGCCGTCCGTGATTTCGCCCCACGTCTCCGCGAGGACGTTCCGCGCGGCCACCTCGTCCGGCCCCTCGAGGGTGACCGTCGGGAAGTCGTCGTGGCGCACGCCCACGTCGTACTCCACGTCGAGGTCGCCGACGTCGTTGTCTACCTGCGACCGGAGGCTGTCCAGCGCGCGCTCGCGGGCGTCGCCCTCCACGTAGAGCTTGGTTGCGAGGACGACCATCAGGCCCTCACGCCGAGCTCCGAGCGGAGGTTCTCGATGCGGTCGTCCATCGCCTCCACGAGGTCGGTGTTCTCCATCGCTTCGACTGGCGACCCGCACTCGGGGCACTCGAAGCCGAGGTCCATCGCCTCGCCGAACTCGAAGCGAATCGAGCACACCTCGCAGAGGTAGAACTCGTTGTTCAGCTCGTACTCGCGGCGCTCGACGAGCGCCTCGAGCAGGCGGTCCATCTCCTCGCGGAGGTTCTCCGGGACGTTGTCGTACTCGAACGTCCAGAGGTAGGTGAGCCACCCCGAGTCCTCGTCGCGGACGCGGCGGTACGTCGCGAGGTCGTTCTCGTAGAGGATGAACAGCGCGCGGCGCACGTCGTTCAGTTCGAGCCCCAGCCGCTCGGCGAGCTCCTCGTCGGTCACCTCGCCGTCCGGCGGGGACACCGCGACCGGCATCCCCTTCGGCCCGACCAGCTCGTGGAGGTACTTCTGAACCACGGGGTCGTCGAGTAGCTCCTCAAAAGCCATTACGTCAAAAAGCGGTCCGCGCCGGCATTAAGTCTTGTCACTCCCCCGTCTGACGGGCGCGCGGTCAGTCCGCGGTCGGGCTGGCGGCGCCCGCGCGCTGGTCGTCGCGCCACGTGAAGTAGCTCGCGAGCGCGGGGCCGGTGACGTTGTGCCAGACGCTGAACAGCGCGGGAATTAGCGCCGCCGCGGGCTCGAACAGCGACGCCGCGAGCGCCACCGCTAGCCCGCTGTTCTGGAGGCCGACCTCGAAGGCCGTCGTCCGCACGCGGTCCTCGGACATCCCGAAGAGGCGGCCGACGCCGTAGCCCGCGCCGAGGCCGATGCCGTTGTGGAGGACGACCGCCGCGAGCACGAGCGCGCCCGCGGTGAGGATGTTGTCGACGTTCGCGCCGACGACGCCGGCGACGATGGCGACGATGGCGGCGACGCTGATGACGGGGAAGACGTCGACGCCGACTTCGGCGCCTTCGGCGAGTAGCGGTCGAGGACGTACCGGATGCCGAACCCGAGCACGACCGGGATGATGACGATCTGGACGATGCTCGTGAACATCTCCGCGAACGTCACGTCGATGCTCTCCCCGAGGATGAACAGCGTCCACGCGGGCATCACGATGGGCGCGGCGAGCGTCGTCACCGTCGTGATGGCGACCGACAGCGCCACGTCGCCGCGGCCGAGATACGACATCACGTTCGACGCCGTGCCGCCGGGCGCGGCGCCGACGAGGATGAGGCCGACGCCGATGGCGTCCGGCAGGTCGAA
Source organism: Halobacterium sp. CBA1126 (assembly GCF_009741975.1). Classification (GTDB taxonomy): domain Archaea; phylum Halobacteriota; class Halobacteria; order Halobacteriales; family Halobacteriaceae; genus Halobacterium. Next base: position 1,718 of record NZ_WPCF01000044.1, read on the forward strand.
GAGGAGGTAGAGCCCGTACGCGGCCAGCGGCATCACGAGCCACTGCGTGACCGCGCCGATGCCGACGTCGACGGGGCGCTCGACGAGGCGCTTGAAGTCCGCGGGCTGGAGGGTCAGCCCCATCCCGAGCATGATGATGCCGAGCAGCGGGTTGACGTAGTTCAGCACCGGGACGAACGGGTCGGGTTCGACGAGCGCGAGCCCCGCCGCGGCGACGACCCAGACGACGAAGTACTTGCTCGCGACCTGTGCGACTCTCGAAATCCTGTCGCTGACGCTCATACTCGAACGGGGGTCCACCGGTCACAGAAGGCTTCCCCTACTGGCAGTATTGGGGGACGACGCGCCCGCTCACTCCTCGTCGACGTCCTCGACGCGCTTCCCGAGCTCCTGGGGCACCACGCGCTGCTCGGCGTCCTCGTACGCCTGGTCGAGTTCCGCGCCGTCGAAGAGGTGGTCGAGGAACACCGCCAGCCCCGCGACCTCGGAGTGGGGCTGGTTCGTCACGGCGAGGTTCCAGTCCGCCGCCTCGTAGACGTCTCCGGGCACCTTCTCGCCGCCGACGACGACGAGCAGCGGCGCCTCGGCGTGGGTCTCGCGGACGTCGGCCTCGACGTCCTGCAGGCGCTCGCCGTACATCGTGAGGTGGACGATGGCGCCCTCCCAGCGGTCGATGGTGGCGTCCAGTTCGTCGGTGAGGCCGACCTCGAAGGGGCCGCCGAACCGCCCGGTGATGTCCCGGACGGTCTCCGCGGACTGCGTCGCGTTGTCCGGCAGGACGACGCGGTCCGCGCCGAGCGCGCGCGCCGTCAGGCCGACGTGGGTGGTCATGCGGTCGTCCCGGCCCGGCCGGTGGCCGTACCGGAGCACCGCGACCTCGGGGTGTCCGTGCATACTCGCGGGGAGTCGCCCCGCGGGGGTACGCGTTTCGACTCGCCGCGTCAGTCGTCGGCGTGCGCGAGCTCGAAGGGGTACGGCGGCAGCCGGAGGTCCTCGAGCTCGGGGAGGTGTTTGACGTTGTACACCACCTGGAGCTCCTCGGTCGCGGGGATGCCGTTGCAGGACAGCCGGATGTTCCGGTCGACGAGCTCCGGGGAGAGGATGTGGTCGGCGGGCTGGGAGAGGTCGCCGTCGACGACGACGACCGCGCAGTTCGCGCACGCGCCGCCGCGGCAGGCGTACGGCCACGCGAACCCGCGGTCCTCGGCGGCGTCCAGCAGCGACTCGCCGGGCTGGACGTCGAACTCGCCGTGGTTCACGGGGTCGAGGCCGGCGTCGGCCGCGCGCTCGAAGAGGTCCTCGTCGTCCAGCGACCAGCCGTAGTCGTCGAGGACGGCGTAGTTCAGGTACTCGACGCGGGACTCCTCCCACGGCCGGAAGTCCCGGTCGGGGTCGACGCGGTAGTCCGACGACGGCTCGCTCCCGAAGCCCGCCTCCGTCGCGATGTCGGAGCCGTCGTCGGCGTCCTCGCTGGTGACCTTCTCGTAGGCCGCCCGCACCAGCTGGAACTCCGCGGCGGACCCGCCCTGGTCGGGGTGGGCTTCCTTGACGCGCTCGCGGTACGCGCTCTCGATCTCCCCCTCACTGGCGTCCTCGTCGACCCCGAGCACGTCGAAGGGAGAATCCATGTCTCAGTGGAAGTGCCACAGGTTCAAAAGTCTCTCCGCGGGCGCGCTCGTTGCCGGCGTCTCGCCCATCGGAACGCTCTTGGCCGACGGTCCGGTCTCGTCGGGTATGGACCTCTCAGGCAAGCGCGTCGTCGTGACGGGCGCGGCCGGGCTGGTCGGCTCGCACCTCGCCGCGGAGCTCGCCGCCGACAACGACGTGCTCGCGGTGGACAACCTCTCGAAGGGCACCCGGGACCGCGTCCCGGACGGCGTGGAGTTCGCGGAGGCGGACGTGCGCGACCCCGAGGACGTGGCCGAGGTAATCACCGGGGACGTCGACGTCGTCTTCCACTTCGCGGCGTACACGGACACGAACTACGGCGAGCCCCGCCAGCTGTTCGAGGAGAACACGGAGATGACGTACAACGTCCTCGAGCGCATGCGCGAGGTCGGTGTCGACAAGCTCGCGTTCACCTCGTCCTCGACGGTGTACGGCGAGGCGCCGATGCCGACGCCGGAGGACTACGCGCCGCTGGAGCCCATCTCCGTGTACGGGTCGAGCAAGCTCGCCGACGAGGGCCTGATTTCGACGTACGCCCACTCCTACGGCGTCCAGTCGTGGGTGTACCGGTTCGCGAACATCGTCGGCCCGCGCCAGCGCGGCAACGTCGTCCCGGACTTCATCGAGAAGCTCCTCGACGACCCCGAGACGCTGGAGATTCTCGGCGACGGCCGGCAGGAGAAGTCCTACATGCACGTCGAGGAGTGCGTGGACGCGATGACTCACGTCGTCGAACACGCCGACCAGGACTTCAACGTCTACAACCTCGGCACGCGCACCACTACCTCCGTCAACCGCATCGCGGACATCGTCGCGGACGAGCTCGGCGTCGACCCCGACTACGAGTACACGGGCGGCGACCGCGGGTGGACCGGGGACGTCCCGAAGATGCGCCTCTCCATCGAGAAGCTCGCCGCGCTCGGCTGGGAGCCCGGCCAGTCCAGCGACGAAGCCGTCCGCGAGGCCGCCCGCGGGCTCGTCGAAGAACTCCGCGCGGAGCGGGAGTAGGCGACGTTGTGAAACTCCGGGTGACGCTCCGGGAACAAGCACTATGACGGAGCGGCGCCCACGTCCACGTAATGGGCTACGACGCCGCTGAGTTCCTTCCCGTCGAGGAGCTCCCCGAGGGGGCGAACCTCCTCGTCGGGGGGCCGCCGCTGACGGGGAAACGCGAACTCGCGCTCTCGCTGGTCGACCACGGCTGCGAGCACGGCGACGGCGGCATCGTCGTCGGCGCGCACGACAGCACGAAGACCATCCGCCAGCGCGCGCCGCACCTCTGGGACCAGGTGAAGCGCGGCCGCGCCGGCATCGTCGACTGCGTGACCCGCCAGCGCGGCGAGTCCGTGCGCGACCAGGACTTCGTGAAGTACGTCTCCTCGCCCGGGGACGTCACCGACATGGGCATCCGGCTGGGCGGCATCTTCCAGCGGCTCGAACGCGAGTGCGACTGCGTCCGCCTCGACATCTCCACCATCTCGACGATGCTGATGTACGCGGACGTCCGCCGGGTCTACCGCTTCCTCCACGTCTTCGTCGGCCACGTCGAACGGCTCGACTGGCTGGGGCTGGGCGTCCTGGACACGAGCAACCGCGAGAGCTTCGACATGCTCGCGCCGCTGTACGACGGGATGATTCAGACGCGCAGCGAGGACGACGGCCGCGAACTGCGCGTGGTCGGCCTCGGTGACTCGCCGACCGAGTGGGTCTCCTACTAGCTGAACTCGTCGGCGAACTCGTCCGGGTCGTCCTCGGGGTCGCCGTGGTCCTCGAAGGTCTCCTCGACGTACTCCAGCAGGCCGTCGACGAGCGTCCCCGTGTCCGCGATGGAGTCCCGGTCGAACGCGACGATGACGCCCGACCAGTCGTCGAGGGGGACCTGGACGACGACGACCTCGTGGAACCACCGGACGGTCGCGTCGAGGTGGCCGAACCGGGGGAACTCGGGCTGTTCGAGCGGGTCGTCGAACCCCTTCAGCACGAAGTGCTTGGCCATCTCCTCGAACTCGTCGTCGGTGTACGCTTCCTCGAGCCCCTCCGAGCGGACGACCGTCTCGTAGTCGTCGCCCTCGTAGTGGACGGCAGCGAGCAGGGAGCCGGCGTCGAGCTCGCGGAGGTAGTTCGCGAGCGTTTCGGCGGGCATACCCGACCGTTCGGCGGGACGGGTGGTTAATCTTGCGTCGCCCGAGAGACGGAAAATCGCCCGCACAGCCGAAGGTTCAAGCGGCCGTCGGCCCTTCGCTGTGGTATGCGTATCGAACTGCGGGTGTGCAAACACTGCTACGAGGGCGAACACGGCAACCCAGAGAAGACCGACGTCACGAACGACATGGTCGAGATCGCCCGCCGCGTCCGCGAGTACAAGGACCTCATCGGACTGGATGCACTCTACGTCACGATGGTCGAGGAGGGCGACCCGGGCGGCGCCGAGGAGCTGCCCGCCATCGTCGCGCACCTCGAACACGACCAGGTGAACCTCGCGGACACCCAGCTCGTGATGGAGGACGACGACGGCAACATGCTCGTCTACCCCGAGCCCGAGGACATCCTCGACGTGCTCACGCGGAACATCGACCAGATCAGCCAGCAGACCCGACAGGACGTCACCGTGGAGCTCTCGGAGGCGTCCGCGGAGCTACTCACCGCCTGAGACCGCGAGAACTGCGTCGTTCTTCCGCGCGATTCAGCTGACCAGCGGCCACGCCAGCAGCACGAGGAACGCCGAGACGGCGACCGCGCGCAGCAGGTCAGACGTCGCGTCGACGCCGTCGTCGAGGTCGCGGCCGACCCACCAGACGGTGAACACGCCGCCGACGGCGACCACCAGTGCGAGCGCGACGTACACGAGGTCGAGTACTCCAGCCATGATAGCGGATAACACGACGAGCGCCTTAAACGAACCGGCTGACGGGCGAAAAACGAGTGCGCGGGAGCGTCAGTCGTCGTCGCGCGGCTGGCCGCCGTCGGCGGCCGTCTCGGGCTCGGAGTCCTGCTCGCCGGCGACCTGCTGCTCGTAGCGAGCGCGCAGGACGTTGCCGTACGTCGACAGCACGACGCCGAGCAGTAGCACGAACATCCCGATGTTGATGCCGATGGTGAGCAGGACGCTCGTCGGCCCGCCGCCCGGCGTCAGCCCGGCGGGTATCGGGTAGCCGGAGTCGAAGATGCTCCCGACGAGCACGCTCACGATGCCGATGACCACCGCGGCGCCCGCGAGGTTCACCGCCCACTTCCACGTGGGCCGCAGCGAGAGCAGCTCGATGCCGGTGCCCTCGTGGTCGTCGTGTTCCTCGTGGGGCATCACCGACTTCGGCACGAACGCCTTCATCTCCACGGGGTAGAACGCGGGATGGAACCCGTGCTCGAAGATGTGGAACATGATCCCCATCACCATCACGACCCCGAGCAGGCCGTGGAAGGTGACGAACGCGGTCGCGGCGGCCTTCGTCTGGAAGAGCTGGGCCGCGCCGGTCTTCGACCAGATGAGCAGGCCGGAGATCATCAGCAACACGAGCTCGACGGTGAAGATCCAGACGACGCCCTTCCCGACGTACGACAGCAGCGGGACCTCGTCGCTGGAGTAGCCCGCGAACTGGCGGGCGTTCGGGTGGCGCTCGTCGGCGCGCCCGAGCACGAACTGCACGTCCTGGATGAACGCCTTGGCGTCCGTCGGCGTCGGCAGCACCGCCTTGAAGTTCTTCCGGCGGCCCGGCCCGACGAGCATCAGCGTCACCCAGAAGACGGTGAGCACGATGAGCGCGAAGCCGGCGATGCGGTGGAGCGCGAGCACGCCCGCGTTGCCGCCCATGAACTCCACCATCCACCAGAGTTCGTCGTTGAACATCACGGAGTAGCCCGTGAAGAACAACAGGAAGACGTCCAGCGCCAGGAGCGAGTGGAAGTACGTGGTGACCCGCGTGAACTTCCCGTGGTCCATGTTCGTCACGCGCTCTCACCTCCGTTGTCGGCGTCCCGGCCGCCGTCGGTGGCGACCTCCGCGGGCTCGTCGTGGTCGCGCATCCGCGCGCCGAGGCGGCGGAACGCGCCCCAGTGGACGAACACGAGCGCGAGGATGAACACGCCCATCAGCACGTCGACCGCGTGGATGACGACGATGAGCGCGTCCAGCAGCGGGTCGGTGTTGCCGGCGACGTAGTCGGCGCCGACGCCGCCGCCCTCGACGGTCGGGTTCACCCGGTAGAGGTTCTCGAAGCTCGTGCCGTACGCGCTGTTGACGTACCAGACGGAGGCGACTGCGACGACGATACCGACGACGGCGCTGACCGCGACGGCGAGCGCCTCCGACATGCCGCGTGCGTCGTCGCGGCGAGCCATCAGTCGAACACCTCCGCGTCCTCGCCGAAGATGACCTCCATGGCCTCGTCGTTGAAGAACGGGTCGCGGTCGCGCTTGTCGAGCTCGTCCGCGATCTGGCCCGGCTGCCGACGAGGATGGCGTCAGTCGCGCACTCCTCGGCGCACGCCGGGCCCTTCCCGACGTCCTGGCGCTCCTCGCACATCGTACACTTGTCCATGATGCCGCCGGTGCCGACGACCGCGTTCCCGCCGTCGTCCTCGTCGGGGAACTGCGGGGCGCCGAACGGACACGCCGACAGGCAGTACTGGCAGCCGACGCAGAGGTCCTCGCTGACCTGCACGAAGTCGTCGTCGTTCTTCTGGAGGGCGTCGGTCGGACACACCGACACGCACGGCGCGTTCTCGCAGTGGTAACACTGCATCGGGATGGCGGTCTCGCCGGGGAACGCGCCGTCGTCGAGGGCCTGCGAGCTGTTGGCGTTGTAGCCCTCGTCGGCTTCCTCGCCCTCGAACATCGTGGAGATGCTGATGCGCTGTGCCTCCGGGCCGATGTCCCACGTGCGCTTGCACGCGACGACACAGCCTCCGCAGTCGATACAGGCCTCGACGTCGGGGAAGATGCGGGCACCGTCGCCGGTGCTCATGACCCCCTGGCTCAAGACCTCGCGTTGTGATTGTTGGTTCGATGACATTTGTTACTGAACGGGCTTGTTCTCCCGGACGTCGAAGTCTTTCTGTCGACCGATGTCGGCCTCGTCCTGTGGGAACGAGAACTCCGAGAGGTCGACGTCCATGTTCAGTTCGTCGACCACCTCCTGCGTCGCCTTCCGGACGCGGACCATCGCGGCCTTCGTCTCCTGCATCTGGGTCTCCACGTCGTAGCCGGGCGACGTGATGGCGTTCGCGCTGTCCCCGATGGCGTACGGCGCCATCCCGTCGGGGTACTCGTCGAGGAGGTCCTCCCCCTGGAAGATGCCGCCCCAGTGGTACGGGAGGAACGTCTCCTCGGCGTTCGGCCGGTTCGTCACGCGGGCCTTCACCAGCACCGAGCCGCGGTTCGTCGTCTCGACGACCACGAGCTCGCCGCCGTCCACGCCGAGCTCCTCGGCCATGTCCGGGTGGATCTCGGCGTACATGTGCGGCTGGAGGTCCGCGGTGAAGATGTTCGACCGCGTCTCCGAGCCGCCGCCCTGGTGTTCGACCTGCCGGCCGGTCGTCATGATGGTGTCGATGCCGCCGTCCGTGCCGGCGATGCGCTCCATCGCCTGGCTCTGGACCTCGGCGTTGTTCTGGTCCAGCCGGTAGATGTTGTGCTGCTGGCCGTTCGCCGGCCACTCCTCGGTGAGCTCCGGCTCGGGGCTCTCGATGGGCTCCCGGTGGACCGGCGTCGTGTCGAGGAAGTTCCACGCCACCGCGCGGGCGCGACCGCGGCCCGTCGGCGGGTCCGGCTGGGGGTTGTCGAACTGCTCCCAGAAGTCGAGGTCGAAGTCGAACTCCTCGCGCTCGTTCAGCGCCACCGCCGTGTCGTACGCCGAGCGGTCCTCGCGGAGCGCGTACTCGAACGGCAGCGACAGCGCCGAGGGGTTGTCGAGGTCCTCGGGGAACGCCGTCGCGAAGCCCGGGTACTCCGGGACGCCCTCGATCTCGCCGGCGTACCAGTCCGGCGAGAACGACGCCCGGAGCATGTTCAGGGCCTCCTCGCCGCCCTGGTCGTAGGTCTCCTGGAGCGGGTACTCCTTGTCCGTGTCCATCGCCGCCCACTCCTCGGGCGTCGGCGCCTGCGTCCCCCACCGCGAGCGGAAGTCCTGGCCGCCCTCGCGGGGGTCGACGTCGTCGGTCCACAGGATCGGCGTGCCGGGGTGGCCGTCACCCCAGCACGGCCACGGGAGACTCCAGTACTCGCCGCTGACCGGGAGCTCCGAGTCGTGGCACTTCGTGTCCTCCTCGGAGAACGCGTAGTCGTACTCCCGGTGTTGCTGGAGCCGCTCGGGGCTCTGCTGGTAGCCGATGGTGCGGACGCCGAGGTTGATCTCCCGGAGCACCTCCTCGTAGGTCGACTTCCCATTAAACAGCTCGGGCCCCGACCCCCAGTCGAAGTGCTCGCCGAAGCCGAGGCGGTCGGCCAGCTCCTGCATGATCTGCAGGTCCGGCTTCGCCTCGTGGCTCGGCGGCCGCACGGGCTCGCTCCACTGCACCGCGCGGTGGGAGTTCGTGACCGAGCGCCAGTGCTCGTACTGGCTGGCCGCCGGCAGCAGGATGACGCCGTCGTCGCGGTCCGGCAGCACGGACGCCAGCGACGGGAACAGGTCCACGACCACCAGCAGGTCCAGGGCCTCCATCGCCTGCCGCATCCGCGGCATCTCCGAGATGGAGTTCGAGGAGTGCCCCCAGAAGAACGCCGCCTTCACGGGGTTCGCCTGGTACAGCGACGAGTCCAGCAGCCGGTCGTCCTGGTCGAGGACGCCCTCGAACCAGCGGGCGACCGTCAGCCCGTTCTGGAACATCAGCGAGCGGTCCTCCGCGGACGCGCCCGCGTCGCCGCCCTGCCGCTCGTACAGCTCGGGCGGCATCGTCTCGAACTTCTGGTAGAGATCGTCGTAGCTGACGCTCCCCGAGGTCACCGGCGTCTGGTCCCAGACGTCCGCCCAGTACTCCCAGGACCCGCGGCTGGACACCGCGTAGTAGCCGGGGAGGATGTGGCTGGCGACGCCGAGGTCGGTCGCCCCCTGCACGTTCGCGTGCCCGCGCATCACCTGCAGGCCGCCGCCCGAGCGGGCGGCGCTCCCGGAGGCGAGGCTCGTCAGGGCGTACGACCGGATGTTCTGCGTGCCGTTGTTGTGCTGGGTGCCGCCCATCGCCCACTCGATCTGGACGTTGGGTTTGTTCTCGATGATGAGGTCGCCGAGCTCGCGCACGCGCTCGGCGCTGATCCACGTGATCTCCTCGACGGTCTCGGGGTCGTAGTCGTCGAGCTCGCCGTCGACGTCCGGCCACCCCTGCACGCGGTCCTCGAGCATCTCGTCGTCGAGCTCGCCCTGCTCGCGGAGGTACCGGATCAGCCCCATCATCAGGGCGACGTCCGTCCCGGGCCGCAGCCGGTAGAAGTCGTCCGCGTGAGCGGACGTCTTCGTGTACCGGGGGTCGACGGAGACCACCGTGCCGCCGCGGGCCTGCCCCTCGAGGATGTGCTGCATCGCGATGGGGTGGGCTTCCGCGGGGTTCTGCCCGATGATGATGTTGAGGTCGAAGTTCCGGTAGTCGTTGACCGTGTTCGTCATCGCACCGTAGCCCCACGTGTTCGCGAGGCCGGTGACGGTCGTGGAGTGGCAGATGCGGGCCTGGTGGTCGATGTTGTTCGTGCCCATGAAGGAGGCGAGCTTGCGGGACGCGTACGCCTCCTCGTTGCAGTGGTGGGCGCTCCCGAGGAACATCAGGGAGTCGCGGCCGTACTCCTCCCAGATGCGCTCGAGCTCCTCCGTGATGTGGGAGTACGCCTCGTCCCACGTGATCTTCTTCCACTCGCCGTCTTCCTTCCGCATCGGATGTTTCAGACGTCGCTCGGAGTGTTCGCTGCCGTAGATGGCAGCCCCCTTCGAGCAGAGCGACCCGTTGTTGATCGGGTTCTCCTCCCAGGGCTCCTGCCCGACGAAAGCGTCGCCTTCGCGTTCCCCGCGGAACCCACACCCGACCGCACAGAAGTTACAGATGGTCTTCGTGAGCGTGGAGTCCTCGCCGGAGACGTCGGCGCCGCCGCTTTCGCCGTCCTGAGCGAGCGTCTGGCCGGTTATCCCGCCGCCGAGCGCGATGCCCCCTGCGAGCGCGCTCGCCTTCATGAACGAGCGGCGGTCTAGGTCCAGAGAGACCGGTTGTGTACTCATGGGTTAGAGCCTGTCACCGTGTAACACGATTATGGGAGAGCAGCCACTTTAGTGTTCCTGCCTCGTTCCGGCATTCTGACCTCCGAGACCCACGAATGTGGCCGGTTCTGCCGGTTCTTCGCGCCGACCAGCCGCAACCTCTTTCGGTTGTCGCACGTAACGGGGAGTGAATGAATGTCGGGGCGTTCGTCTGTGGCTGCGGTGGCGCGGTAGACCTCGACCTCGAGGGGGTCCGCGAGGGCGTCCGCGACGTCGACGTCGTCGCGAGCGGGTCGCTCCTCTGCTCGGAGGGACTCCCGAAGGTCCGACACGTCGTCGAGGAGTACGACCTCGACCACCTGATAGTCACGGCGGCAAGCGACAGTTGCAAGCGACGGTACCGGACGGTGCTCGACGACGCCGGGCTCCACCCGGACGCGATCTCGTTCGTCGACCACCGCGAGCGGGCGGCGTGGGTCCACGACGAGGCCGACGCCACGGACCTCGTGGCGCGCAAAATCAACGCCGCGTACGCCGGCCTCCGCGAGGAGGCGCCGCCGCGGTCGGTCTCCCGGGAGGCCGGCGACGACGTGGTGGTCGTCGGCGACCCCGAGGCCGCGGAAGCGCTCTCGGACTCGGCGGACGTCACGCTGCTCGCGGACGGCGAGGACTTCGCCGACGCCGACTACGACCTCCGGGACGTCACCATCGCCCGGGGCCGCGTCACGGACGTCGACGGCGTCTACGGCGAGTTCGAACTGCAGGTGCAGGCCGGCGTCACCGAGGACTGTATCGACTGCATGGAGTGCGTCGAGCAGGGGCCCGACGAGTACGTCACGAGCAAGCCCGTCGACGTGCTGCCGGGCGCGCCGGACGGCGACTGGGTGGACTGCTGTCCCACGGACGCCATCCACCCCGAGGAGCGCACCGTCGAAGCCGACCAGGTCGTCTACCCGGACGCCGCCCGCGACACCCGCGGCGGCCGCATGGGCTTCTACACCGGCCCCGTCGACGCCGCGACCGTCGCCGCCGTGCAGGACCTGCTCGGCGGCATCGAGAAGCCCCAGTTCCTCGACGTCGACATGGACGTCTGCGCCGCGGGCGCGTCCAGCCAGCAGGGCTGTACCGTCTGTTCGGACGCCTGCCCGCACGGCGCGGTCTCCCGGCCCAGCATCGACAGCGTGGAGTTCGACGAGGTCGCCTGCGAGGGCTGCGGCGCGTGTACGAGCGCCTGCCCGACGGGCGCAGTCCGCGCCCGCGAGCCGTCGAACGAGCGCATCGCCCGCGAGGTCGAGTCGCTGCTCGTCGAACGCGACGACGCCGGGCTGCTCTCCGGCGACGACGGCATCGAGACCGGCGTCGTGGCGTTCGTCTGCGACGAGCGCGCGAGCCGCGCGCTCGACGAGTACGGCCGCCGCGCCCGCCAGCAGGACGGCATCGAGTACCCGCCGCTGCTCCCCGTCGAGGTGCCCTGCGCGGACACCGTCGGCGAGGCCCACGTCCTCCACGCGCTCGCCGCGGGCGCGGACGGCGTCGCCATCGTCGGCTGCGGCGGCGACTGCCTCCACTCCGGCCCCGACCCGAAGGCCGACCTCGTGAAGCGGCTGAACCGCGCGACCAACGACCTCGGGCTCGGCCACCGGACCGCGTTCTTCGCGCCCGAGCCCGGCGAGCCGGAGGCGTTCGTCGAGGACGTCGGCCGGTTCGTCGAGTTCGGCCTCGACCCCTCGCCCGTGCCGACCGGCCACGACGCCGAGGGCGTCGCGGACCCGACCGCCGCGAACCCCGAGTTCAACACCCACGACTGGGCGCTGGAGAGCGTGCGCGCCATCCTCCCGCACGTCGACGCGCGGGACGTGATTCGCGGGCTGGAGTCGTTCGGCCGCGTCGAGGTCAGCGACGACTGCACGTTCACGCCGACGTGCTCGAACCTCTGCCCGACGGACGCGCTCCGCCGCGAGGAGGCCGGCCTCGAGTTCAACCACGAGCGCTGCGTGAACTGCGGGCTCTGCGAGGAGGGCTGCATGGAGGACGCCATCACCGTCGAGGGCGGCCTCGAGGTCGACCTCCTCCCCGAGCACAACGACGGCGACGCGTGGACGGCCGTCGCCGACGGCGAGATGCGCGAGTGCCGGCGCTGCGGGAAGCCGTTCACCAGCGAGGCGTCCGCCCGGAAGATCAGCGAGGAGGTCGGCGACGTCGTCTCGGGCATCGCGCCCGACGCCGACGGCGACGTCTTCGAGTACTGCGGCGACTGCCGCGCGAAACTCGTCTACGACAGATAACCATGAGCTTGGACCAGCAGGCACTCTACGACGCGCGACTCGAACTCGTCGACTACCTCGTCGACGCACTCCACGACACCCCCGACGAGGCGTTCGTCGAGCGGCTCCTCGACGGCGGCCTCGACACGCCCGCCGACTCCGTCAACGACGACCTCGACCGCGGCTTCGACTACCTCCACGAGTTCGTCGACGAGAACGAGGGCCGCGACCCCGCCGACGTGACCGACGAGCTCGCCAAGGAGTTCACGCGGCTGTTCGTCGGCCCGCGGCCGCCCGTCCAGCCCCACGAGACGTACTACCGCGAGGACACCGACTTCCTCTCCTCGGGGCTGGCGGACGTCGACGCCAGCTACGGCGCGGCCGGCTGGAAGGTCCCGGAGTCGGTCAGCGAGGAGGCCGACTACCTCGGCGTCGAACTCCTCTTCCTCCGGAACCTCCTGCGCCGGCAGGAGGCCGGCGAGGAGGAAGCGGTGGGCTTCGAGCGCGTGTTCATCGACGAACACCTCTCGACGTGGCTGGACGCGTACCTAGAGGACGTCGTCGAACACACGGACGAACCGTTCTACCTCGCAGCGGTCCACGTGCTCCGCGGGTTCGTCGAGTTCGAACGGGACCTCGTCGCCTGAGAACTACTCGTCGTCGTCCGGCTCCTTCGCGCCGTCGTTGATCTCGCCCGGAGCGACGGCGTGGTCCGTGACGTCCTCGCCCTTGTACTGCATCGCGTCGCTCGTCGGTTTCCAGCCGGACTCCTTGTGTGCCATGCTATCGCGTACGGCGGGCCGCGTAGAAAACGTTGTGGTCGCTACTCGGTCGGCGGCGCGTTCGGCGGGCGCTCCTCCTGGTCGTAGTTGTCGAGGAACACCGTCGCGAACAGGTCCGCGTGCATCGCCAGCACCGTCGCCGGCTCGACGCCCGCGCGCTCGGCCTGCTGGTCGAGGAACGCCGCGAGGTCGTCGGTCGGCTCGTAGGTGACCGTCCGCCCGTCGACGTCGAACTCGACGTCCTGCACGCCGGAGACGAGGTGCTCGACCTCCAGGAGCGCCTGCTTGACTTTCGTCTCGAGGGCGTCCTCGCGGTCGGTCATGCGCTTGTCCGCCCACTCGTCGGCGGCCGCGACGAGGCGGTCGCTGGCGTCGAACTGCAGCGCCATCAGAAGCTCAACCCCTCGCCCTCGAAGGCGACCTCCCACGTCGTCACTTCCTCGCAGACCGGGCACTCGCGGGTCGTCGCGTTCGACTCGCAGCCCGGCATCCGGGTCATGTTCTCGCACTGCGCGCACTCGTACATCATCGCGGCGGGAACGACTCCGGAGTGGGTTCGCGCTCGCCCGTCTCGCCGTACACGTAGACGAGGCCCGCGCCGAACCCGAGCAGGACGAGCAGCCCGAGCGCGCCGCCGACGAACGTCTGCCCGACGTACGGGCCGGTGACGCCCGAGTACGCGTGCGTGAGGTTCGCCACGTCGATGGCGGTGACGACCGCCCACAGCAGGACGAGCAGGACGCCGACGGGGAGCCACCCGGTCTGGTCGATGCCGTCTCTGAGACTCATGTCCGGGTGGACGGGCTCTCGCGTCAAAAATCATTCCCCCGCGGAGCGCCGCGGTCAGTCCTCGAGTTCCCAGCCCGCGCTCTCCGCGGCGTCGTCGAGGTTCACGAACTCCCAGCCGGCCTCCTCGGCCATCCACTCCTCGCCGTCGGTGCCGACGACGACCATCCGCTCGCTGTAGAACATCGAGTGCTCGCCGATGGCCGCGAGCCGCTCGGCGGGCCCGTCGCCGGAGCCGTTGAAGAAGTCGATGTCGAGCTCGTGCTCGCGGAGGAACGAGTTGATGGCGTGGGCCGGCACGTCCCCCACGAGGCCGATCCAGTCCGACCACTCGTTCGTCTCCGCGAGCGCGACCCGCGGGTCCGCGAGCCGCTGGACCGCCTCGTACGTGTACGCCGTCGCCATGTCGTCGACGCCGCCGCCGTGCGGGCCGCTCGCTTCCGGTGCTTCCGCGCGGTCCTCCGCGGGCCCCGCGCCGCCGCCCGCGCCGCCGCGCTCCTTCGGGATGCCGGCCGGGCTGTCCGAGGACTCGTAGGGGACGTGGGGGATGCGGTCGCCCTGCGAGTCCCCCGCCGGCTCGTCGTCCCCGCTGGGCTCCGTGGCTGTCCCGCCGCCCGCGCTGTCGGCCGCGGACCCCGCGCCGACGTCGCCGTCGATGTCGGCGGCGTCGTCGTTCCGCCACAGCCAGTCGCCGTCGTTGCCCTCGTCTTCCTCGGTCTCCACCTCCACGTCGTCTAAGTCGATTCGTTCTGTCACTGTGTAGCCTCCGTCAGGTCGAGTCGGTCGAGGGTCGCGTCGGTCGGGACGCCCTCGTCGTCCCAGCCGCGGGCGTCGTAGTACGCGTCCAGCATCGCGTCGAAGCGCTCCCGGTCGACGGCCGCGCCCTCCGCGGGGCCGTCGGGCAGCGGGACGGTCATCGCCTCCGGAAGCTCGTCGTCGCTCCGGTCGTGGCCCTCGCGGACGTTGAACAGCCGCGTGAGGTTCCAGACGCGCTCGCCGAGGTCCGCCAGCGTCTCCGGCGTCGCGTCCACGCCGACCGCCTGCAGCCAGCGCGCGCCCTGCTCGGGGGCGGCCTCGCCGGCGAAGTCGTCGGCGACCAGACACCACCGCGCGCTCCGGGCGTCCTGCTCGCTGACGACCGCCCGCACGCGGTCCTCGTCGCTCCACGCCTCGGCGGTCACGGCGGCCTCCTCGATTGGGGCGGGCGCGCCGGTGGCACGCGCCGCGGTCGCTGGTCGCGTACGCCAGCGCCATCGCGGGCGCCGCCCGCGGGTCGTACGTCGGCAGCTCCATCGCCTTCACCGCCGGAATCAGCTGGTCGAAGCCGAGCCGGTCGGCGGCCGCGACGACGCCGTCCGCCAGCGCGTCGCCGAGGTCGGTCTCCCGGGTGGCGACCTCGCGGATGAGCCGGCGCGCGCCCTCGGGGTCGCCGAGTCGACGTCCTCGTGAGGGCGCCGCGCTCGCTCGCCCGCGCCGCGAACGCCACCGCGCTCCCGGCGCTGATGACGTCCACGCCGAGGCGGTCGCAGAGCCCGCCGAGTTCGGCGACGGCGTCGAAGTCGTCGATGCCGAGGCCCGCGCCCAGCGTGATGGACGCCGCGCCCCGCGGCACCGTCTCGCCGTCGCCGTCGGGCACGCGGAAGCCGCCCGGCACGGCGTCGTCGGGGCGCTCGCGGCCGACGCTCGCCTCGCGGACGGCCTCGATGCCGACGCCGTCCGCGCCCTCGAACGTCCCGGACTGCCAGCCCCGGGTCGGGAGCGCGCCCACTTCGTCCGCGAAGTCAACGGACTCGAGAGTCTCGCTGGCGGCCTGCCAGCGCCCGACCTCCGCGTCCGCGAACTCCGTGGCCGCGTCTTCGAGTTCCGGCGGCGTCTCCGGCGGGTCGCCCCGCGCGACGACGGCCTTCAGTCCCTTCGCGCCCATCACGGTGCCGGCGCCGCCGCGGCCCGCGTGGTGGTCGCCGCCGTCGGTCGCCACCGTCGCGAACCGCACGCCGTGCTCGCCCGCCGGGCCGACGCACGCCACCGCCGCGTCCGGGTACTCGGCGGCGGTCTCGGTGGCGTCCATGCCCGCGAGCTCGGGCGCATCTTCGATGCGGGCGCTGCCGTCCTCGACGACGAGTACGCCCGGGTCCTCGCGCTCGCCCTCGACGAGGACGAGCAGGCAGTCCTCGAGGCTGCCCGCGAGCCGCGCGGCGAAGTCGCCGCCGGCGTACGAGTCAAGGAAGGCGTCCGTGAGCGGGGACTTCGTCACGACCGCGAACCGGGGCTCGCCGGGCGCCCGGCCGGTCAGCGGCCCGACCGCGAACGCCAGCAGGTTCCCGGGGCCGAGCGGGTCGACGCCAGCCTCGGTGTCCGCGAGCAGGTAGCGCGCGGCGAGCCCCTTCCCGCCGACGTAGCGCTCGCGCCACTCGGCCGGCACCGCCTCTCGCGAGACGGTGCCCTCGCCGAGCCGCACGCGCAACACGTGGTCCCCGACCATGCCCGGATTCAACGGTCGCGCGTGGTTAAGCGTTGCCGCTCCGGAGCGTTCAAGCGACTGGCGCGCCGACGTGCCCTCGTGCGCTCAGCAGTCGTGCTCGCGGGCGGCCGCTCGACCCGCTACGGCGACGGCGACAAGGCGCTGGCCGACCTCGGCGGGACGCCGATGCTGCGCCGGGTCGCCGACCGCCTCGTCGACGTCACCGACGAACTCGTGGTGAACTGCCGGGACGACCAGCGCCGCGCCCACCGCGACGCCCTCGACGGCTACCCGAACCCCGTCCGGGTCGCCGAGGACCCCGAACCCGACGAGGGGCCGATGGCGGGTATCGCCGCGGGCCTCAGCGAGGCGAGCGGCGAGTACGCGCTCGTCGTCGCCTGCGACATGCCGTTCGTCGACCCGGCCGTCGTCGACCTCCTGTTCGACCGCGCCGCCGGCCGCGACGCCGCCGTCCCCGAGATGGACGAGGGGTGGTTCCAGACGACACAGGCCGTCTACCGCGCGGACGCGATGGCCGACGCCTGCGCGGCCGCCCTCGACCGCGGCGACCGGAAGATTCTCGCGCCGCTCGAATCGCTGGACTGGGTCGCCGTCCCCGAGGAAGCGATAGCGGCGGCTGGCGACCTCGAGTCCTTCGAGAACCTCAACACGCGGGAGGCGGTCGAAGACGCGGCCGACCGGTTCGCCTAGACGACCGTCTTCACCGGCTCGTCGGCTTTCAGCGACGTGACGACGACCCGCGGGACGTCCGCGCGGTCGTGGACGCCCTCCGCGATTTCGGTGGCGGTCTGGACGAGCGCGCCGTCGTCGGCCATGTTCACGAGCGGAATCGCGGTCGCGCCCTCGGGAACGTCGCGGAGGCCGCCCTCCGGGTGGGCGAGCACGGTGGCGACGTCCTCGGGGCGAATCTCGTCGCCGACCGCGACGTCCGCGAGTTCGGCGACGCGCTCGGGGCGGTGGGCGACGGCCGCCGAGAGCGGCTCGCCGACCGCGCGGACGCTCGCAATCGGTACGACGACGTCCGCGCAGTCCGGAATCTGCGGCTCGTGCTCGCCGGGCGCTTTCAGGCGGCGGGTGCGCGCGCCGTCGGCTTTGACGAGCACGGCGTCAGCGCCGGCGTCCGCGATACTCGCGATTCGGTCGGCGTCGTAGCCGCGGTAGCGGTCCTCGCGCTCGCGCTCCGGGACGACCCCGACCGGCCACTCCGCCGCCTCCCGGACGGCCGCGGCCGGGTCGTCGGTGACGACGACTCGGGCGACGTGCTCGTCGAAGATGGGGATGCGGACCGTCGCGGTTACGGCCGCGCGGTCGATCCGCTCGGCGAGCGCGTACAACAGGGACTTCTTCCCGCCCGCACCGACCGCACAGACGACTCCCTCGGCGTCGACGGCGTCCTCGAGGTTCATTCAGTTGGCGAGCAGCAGGTGGTCGTCGTCGAGGTCCCCGACGACCTCCTCGACGTAGCGGTTCTCCCACTTGCGCCGGCGCGCGGAGCTCCCGGTCGTCGTGCTCCCCGCGGAGGACGCCGATGAGTGACCAGGAGCTCGCGAAGGACCTCGGGCCGCTGGCCGCGCTGACCATCGGCGTCGGGACGATGATCGGCGCCGGCATCTTCGTGCTGCCGGGCGC
>NZ_WPCF01000072.1 GCF_009741975.1 Halobacterium sp. CBA1126
ATCGCCGAAGCCCACGGCTGGACGGCCAGCGTCACCGACAGCGACGCGGGCGGCGCGCGCTTCGAGTTCCGGACGTAGCCGCAAACCCCGTACTCGCGCAGTCGCCGTACCCGGAGCACCTCACCAGAGCTCCTGCCCAATCCGGATACGAGACCGCCCCCTCAAACTAGTTCATCCCGACCGTCGAGAGCCGGCGCGTGTACTGCCGCACGAGCGTCCCGCGGTCGTCGTAGAGGCGGACGCGGAACTGCTCGCGGTCCATCGTCGTGTCGACGGCCGACGCCTCGACGGTGAACTCGTAGGGCGGGTCCGTGACCTCGAGCAGCCGCTCGCCGCCCGTCCTGACGACCACGCGGTCGACGCGCTCGGCGTTCGTGACCTCGCAGGCGACCGTCTCGCCGCCGGCTTCGGTCGCGCACGCCAGCTCCGGCTGGGCGGCCGTCGCGCCCTCCGAGCCGCCGATTGCGGTGCCGAAGTCGACGGTCATCGCGCCCGCGGCGAACGTGCCGACGACGAGGACGGCCGCGAGGAAGACGGCGAGCATCGCCGTCGGGAGCCGGCGGCCGACGCGCTGGCGCAGCCCGTCCGAGCGCCGCCACCGCAGCGCGAGCGGGATGACGACCGCGTGGTGTATCGGGCCGTAGACGAGGACGAGGGCGCCGTACGCCATCGTGTAGTCGAGGACGGCCCAGTCGACGTACGAGTGGAGGACGTTCGACCCCGCCCAGAGGAAGCAGCCGAGGAAGACGAGCGCGCCGCTCTTCAGCACTCGCCAGCTCGGGGAGTCCGCGTAGTAGACGGTCTTCGCGGACCGCCAGCCGCCGCGGACCGCGCTCGCGACGCCCGCGGCGAGCGACGGCGCTCCCGACTCGGAGGCGTTATCCACGGTGAGTCACCTCGCGTGGACGTTCGCCGCCTCGCCGGGTGGGGGTTGTCCCGAAGACGTTCGCGAACTCAGGGCCCGATCTCCCAGACCTGCGAGAGCAGGAACCAGTTCAGCGCCCACAGCACGACGAAGACGCCGAAGAACACGAGCGTGAGCACGAACGTCCCGCGCATGCTCTGCTCGTGGGGCGGCGCGGCCGCGCCGCCGTCCGGCGAGAGCGCGCGGTCCTCGACGATGGGCGGCGTGAAGCTGTCGCCGACGAGGAGCGTGCCGACGGCGACGACGACGAACAGCGCGCCGCCGAGCACTGAGAGGATGGCCGCGACGCCGAAGACGACGAAGAACGGTTCGGCGGGGGAGAAGTCGAACGCCGTCCCGGGGATGTCCATCACGGACGGGTGCCGGCGGGGCACGCCGAACAGCAGCCCGAGGTACATCATCATCAGGCAGACGACGGCCATCGCGCCGGCGTAGAAGAACGGCTGAATCGAGGCGAGCCGGCCGGCGAACCAGTCGCGGCCGAACACGAGCCGGAGGACGTAGTACGCCAGCCCCATGAACGCCAGCGTCGTGCCGAGGACGACGGTTGCGTGGAAGTGCCCGGGGACGGCGAGGTTGTTGTGCCAGCTCATGTTGAGCTGCATCTGCCCCATCATCACGCCCGTGATGCCGCCGAGGAAGCCGAACAGGATGATGGAGAGAATCGTCGAGGAGAACCCGGGGTCCTTCCACGGGGCGGACCACAGCCAGCCGAAGAGGCCGCCGCCCGCGCCCTTCCGCCGGCGGCCGGCCTCCAGCCCGGCGGGGATGGCGAACGCGTGAATCATCGACGCGACGACCGCGCCGTACGCCGCGTAGGAGGTGTTCCACATGCGCCACGACGACGACAGCGCGGGGTCGGACATCAGGTGGTGGGCGCGCCGAGGTTGATGAAGAAGAGGTAGAGGACGAACGCCACCCGGGAGACCTTCTCGGAGGCGACCTCGGCGCCGCCGATGACGTGCGTCATGAAGTACCACACCGTGATCATCGCGAGCAGGTTGATCTGCTGGCTGCCGTGGCCGATGGTCCAGAACATCTGGCGGTACCACGCCGCGTCGAGGTGCTCGAGGAAGCCGATTCGCCAGAGGAACGCCGGGGTGAGCGCTGTGATGCCGCCGACGAGCGCCTCCAGCGCGATGACCGCGGTGACGAACGCGCCGAACGTGATGAGCGGCAGCGTCTCCGTCGGGTGCTCGCGCTTCTCGTGCCACAGCGTCACGAAGAAGGGGACGGCGGCGACGAGCGCCCCGAGCAGGAACAGGACGGCGCCCGCGAAGTACGGCGCGGGCGACGGCAGCGGGACGTACGACGTGTAGAACGGCGCCTGGTTCGGGAGCTCGTAGGTGGCGATGCTGTAGACGGCGAGCGCGCCGCCCCCCAGCATGATGGCGTACCCCGCCCAGCCGAGCTTGGGGACGGAGAGCCGGCGCCCGAGGACGAACGGCCCGCCGACGTAGAGAATGGCGATTTCCATGAACACCATCCAGAACAGGATCATGAACCACGCGTGCAGGCTCGTGAACCGGTAGTACTGCCCGGGGTCGAGGAAGCCGACTGCCTCCCAGCGGGTCATCGCGACCGTAATCGCGAAGACGCCGCCGACCGCCAGCGAGACGATGGCCGTCAGGCCGAACAGTTTCACGAGGTCCTCCGCGGACTTGTGAATCGTCAGCCCCGTGACGCCACACTCCCTGAAGCCGTCGTCGTCGTACTCGAACGTGCTCAGTCCGAACATCTCAGACCACCTCCACGACGCCTTTCATCCCCATGCCGACGTGGGGCTCGCAGTAGTACTCGTAGACGCCGGCTTCCTCGAAGGTCGCCGACGCGCTGTACCCCTCGTTCTCGAGGGCCTCGACGCCCTGCCAGTCCGCGCCGTCGGGCCGGGACGCCACGACGACGTTGTGGTTGTCCGAGACCCACTCGAAGTTGACCGTGGTCCCCGAGGAGACCTGCACGGCGGTGGGCGCGAACGCGTACGGGCCGCCGTTGCCCTGGGCGCCCACTTCGACGGTCACCTCGCTCTGGCCGGTGGCGTCCGTCGGCTCTCCCCCGAAACTGCCGGTCGCGCCGCCGCGGCGCTGGCTCGTGAACCAGCCGTCGTAGGCGGCCTCCGAGGCGTCGCCGGCGTCGCTGCCGGTCTCGACCGGCTCGTGGTCCTGCACGACGAACGTCCCGTGCATCGAGCGGTGACCGACGCCGCAGAACTCGTTGCAGACGACGTGGTAGGTGCCCGTCTCGTCGAAGGACATCTCCACGACCCACTCGTAGCCCGGGAGAACCTGGAGGGAGATCTGCTTGCTGAGGTTGTCCTCGGGGCGCACGCCGAACCCGTGCTGGACGTCGTAGGAGCCGAGATGGAACTTGTACGTCTCGCCCGGCCGCAACACCACGGGGAGGCCGTCCCACGCCCACTGGAGCGCGCCGACGTAGACGTCGTTGCCGTCCGGCACGAGCAGCTCCTCGCCGTCGACTTCGAGCGTGCCCGCGGCTTCCTTGAACGACTGGACCTTCTGGCGGTAGCGCTCCGTGCTCACCTCGTACGTCTGGCCGGTCTGGTTCTGGTCGCCGAACTGCGTCCAGCCGACCATCCAGCCGAACAGCGACACCGCCCACGCGCCGGAGATGCCCAGCCAGATGGACTCCCGGCGGTTGACCTCCTGGTTCCACCAGTTGCCCTCGGGCGACTCGAGCGGGGAGTGGTCGTCGTCGCTCATCGAATCACCCCGCGGGCACGGTGAAAATGTCGATTACGCCCCACAGCACGTACGAAACCATGAAGTACAGGACGGCCGCGCCCGCCAGCAGCCACTCGCTGTCCAGGAGCTGCTGGGGCCACGGCGGCCGCTCGTCGTTCTCGGTACCCGGCATAGTGGAGCGTCGTGACGCTCCACCGGTGGGCGTTGTCCCGAACGCGTTCGCCGGGATTCCCAGCGGCTGACAATCGGTTCTCCACGCAGCGCCGGGGCCGGAACTGTCGTTCAGGACAGTCGCCGACGTCAGGCCTCCGCCGCCAGCCAGTCCAGTTGCGCGGTCAGCTCTTTTCGGCGCTGGCGCTCGATAACCGTCGCGTCGAGCATGTCGCCGACGACCGGCACGTCGAGGGAGAACGCGGTTCGCGCGGTCACCTCGCAGCCGCCCTCCCCGCGCGGGTCGACGACGTACTCCGTCCACATCGCCTCGAAGATGCCCTCGCGCTGCTCGTAGGCGAGTGCCGCGCCCTCGCGCTCGACGACTTCGAGTTCGAGTTCGATGTCCGCGACGCCGACGCGGTTCGCGACGGTGATTCGGTCGCCGTCGACGGTCACCTCGTCGAAGCCCGCCGCCATGACGAACGCTTCGAGGTCGGCCATCGCGTCGCGGACGGCGTCGGGGCCGACCGCGAGGCGGCGCGTCTCCGTGACCTCGTTCATGGAGTAGGGTTCGCCACGCTCCCAAAAGCAGATTGTCCACGCTCCCAGCCCGCGGGAACGTCAGTCGTCGGCGGGCGCGTCCGCGTCGCCGAGCGTCCCCGCCGCGGCCTCGTCGGTGACCGGCCGCACGCGCACCGCGCACTGCTTGAAGTTCGGTTCGTCCGAGCGCGGGTCCGTCTCCGGGAGCGTCAGCGCGTTCGTCTCCGGGTGGTGAATCGGGAGCCAGACCAGTCCCGTCGGAACGGCGTCGTCGACTTCCACGCGCACGGGCACGGTCGCGCGGCGGGACTCCACGACCGCGACGTCCGCGTCCGCCGCAATCGCCGCGCCCTCGACGGTCTCGGGGTTGACGCGCGCGAGCGGGTTGGCGCGCGCGTCCTCGCCGCGGGAGCGCACGCCCGTGTTGTACCCGTCGGCCTCGCGCGCGGTCGTCAGCGTGAGCGGGTACGTCTCGTTCGTCGGTTCCGGGAGCCCCTCGTGGCGCCCGGTCGAGAACCGCGCCTTCCCCGACGGCGTCGGGAACGACCAGTCGCCGTCGTCGTGGTAGCGGTAGCCGCCCTCCGAGACGGCGTCCGGCGCCGGCCAGCGAACCGCCTGCTGCTCGTCGAGGCGCGCGTAGCTGATGCCCGAGAGGTCCGCCTGCGTGCCCGCCGTGAGCGCCGCGAGCTCGTCGAAGACGTCCCGCGGGTCGGGGTCGCCGAGCAGCCCCGGCACCAGCAGTTCACCGATTGTGGTGACGATGTCGAGGTCCGTGCGGACGTCCGGGACGAGGTCCGAGGCGGGCCGGACGCGGGAGACGCGGCGCTCCATGTTGACGGCGGTGCCCGAGGACTCGCCCCACGTCGCCGCGGGGAGGACGACGTCTGCGAGGTCCGTGGTCTCAGTGTGGAAGGCGTCCTGCGCGACGAGGAACGCGTCCTCGAGGTGTTCGCGCGCCGCCGAGGCGTCCGGCAGGCCCGCCGCGGGGTTCGTCGCGACCGTCCAGACTGCTTCGACGGGGCCGTCGTCGATGGCGTCCACGAGGCCGACCGGTCCCGGGCCGGGGTCGTCGGGGAGCCGGTCGACCGGGACGCCCCACGCGTCCGCGACGACCCGCCGCTCGTCGGGGTCCGCGAACGACCGCATCCCCGGCCACGACCCCTTCGAGGAGCAGACCCGCGTCCCCATCGAGTTCGCCTGCCCGGTCAGCGAGAACGGGCCCGTGCCCGGGCCGAGGTTCCCGGTCGCGAGACAGAGGTCGACGAGCGCGCCCGCCGTCTCCGTGCCCTGCGTGCTCTGGTTGACGCCCATCCCCCAGTAGACGAGCGTCTGCTCCCGGAAGGCGTCGGCGAGGTCGTCGACGGTCGCCACGTCGACGTCCGCGGTCGCCGCGGCGGCCTCGGGGTCCGGGAGGTCGCCGCGGAGTTCCTCGAACCCGGTCGTGGCCTCCGCGACGAACGCCTCGTCGACGTCGCCGCGTTCGACGACGCGGGCGAGCACCGCCCGCGCGAGCGCGAGGTCCGTCCCCGGTTCGATTGCGACGTGTTCGTCGGCCTGTCGGGCGGTCTTCGTGCCCACCGGGTCGACCACCACGAGGTCGCTGTCTTCGGCGCCCGCGCTCTCCGCGATCCAGCGGAACATCACTGGGTGGGCGACTGCGGGGTTCGCGCCCCAGACGACGTGCGTCTCCGCGTCCTCGATGTCGTCGTACGTGCACGGCGGCGCGTCGCTGCCGAACGCGTCGTAGTAGGCAGTGACCGCGCTCGCCATGCAGAGGGTCGTGTTGGCGTCGTAGTACCGCGTGCCGAACCCGGCGCGCGCGAGCTTCCCGAGCGCGTACGCCGCCTCGTTGGTCTGCTGGCCGCTCCCGAGCACGGCGACGCTGTCGTGGTCGCGGTCGAGCGCGGCGCCGAACTCGTTGGCGATTCGCGAGAGCGCGACGTCCCACGTCGTCGGCTGGAGGTCGCCGTCCATCCGCACGAGCGGGCGCGTCAGCCACGTCCCCTCGGGGGACTTGGTCTCCTCGACGCCCCGCGAGCACGCCAGCCCGCGGTTCACGGGGTGGGTGACGTCGCCGCGCACGGTCCCGATGCCGTAGCCGGCGTCCACGCGGTCCGTGAGGTGGCCGCAGCCGACCGCACAGCGCATGCACGTGGTCTGGACCGGCTCGCTCACGCGTCGTCCACCTCGCCGGACTCGCGGTGGTCGGCCGCGGGCGGACAGAGCTCTGGCGCGGCGTCCATCGGCGCCGTGGACGCGGGCGCGTCGTCAGTCATCGCTCTCGCCGGCCAGCGGCGTGCCGTCGGCGGCGGTCGGTGCCGGACTCTCCCCCTCGGCGAACGGGTACCACGACTGCTTGGCGTCGTAGAGACAGGGATCGGTGTAGCCGTCGACCTCCTCTGGCTCCGCGAGTTCGACGATGGTCTCGTGGCCGGTCGCCTCCACCCACTCGCGGAACGTCTGGCCGTCCTCGCGGAGCGCCGCGAACGCGTGCACGAGGTTCGCGATCATCCCCGGGAGCTCGTCCGCCGGGACGCGCTGGCGCACCCAGTCGATGAACGTCGGCTTCTCGCCGACGCCGCCGCCGACGCCGACGTCGACGGCTTCGACCATCTCGCCGTCCTTCCGGGCGCGCATCCCCTGGAGGCCGATGTCCGCGGTCATCGCCTGCCCGCAGTCCGCGGTGCAGCCCGAGAAGTGCATCTTGATGCGGTCGACGTCGTCGGGGACCTCGACGTTGTCGCCGAGCCAGCGGAGCAGCCGGGCCATCCGGGCCTTCGTCTCCGTGAGCGCGAGCGAGCAGAACTCCGTGCCAGTGCACGCCATCGCGCCCTGCTCGAAGGGGTTCGGTTCGGGCTCGTGTTTGCCCAGCAGGGGCTCCGCGAGCAGGTCGTCGAGGTCCTCGTCCGCGACGTCCGTGATGATGGGGTTCTGGCGGCGCGTCAGCCGGACCTCCCCGCTGCCGTACTCGTCGGCGAGGTCCGCGAGCTCGATGGCCTCGTCCGCGCGCAGCCTGCCGAGAGCGACGCTGAGGCCGACGTAGTTCCGGCCGTCCTTCTGGTCGTAGACGCCGACGTGGTCGTGGGCGCCGCGCTCCGTCGGCTTGCCGGCGTTGTACGTGTACCCGCCGCGGAAGTCCGTGCCCGCGGACTCCAGCTCGAAGTCGAGCCGCTCGTCGAGCGCGTCGCGGATCTCGTCGGTCCCCCACTCGTCGACGAAGAACCGCGCGCGGTTCTTCGAGCGGTTCTCGCGGTTCCCCTCCTCGTGGTAGAGTTCGACGAACGCGCGCACCGCGTCGTAGGCCTGCTCGCGCGTGACGAAGAGGTCCAGCGAGCGCGCCCGGCGCGGCTCGCGGCCGCCGAGGCCGCCGCCGACGCGGACGTTGAATCCCTTGACTTCCTCGCCCTGGACGAACTTGTGTGCGGGTTCGAGGCCGACGTCGTTCAGGGCGTCCTGCGCGCAGCCCTGCCGGCAGCCCGTCACCGAGATGTTGAACTTCCGGGGCATGTTCGCGAGGTCGTCGTCGCCGCGGATGCCCTCCTGAATCTCGTCTAAGAGCTCGCGGCTCTCGACGTACTCCTCGGCCTTCCCGGCGACCGGGCAGCCCGAGATGTTGCGCATCGTGTCCCCGCCCGCCGAGCGCGAGGAGACGCCGACGGATTCGAGCTTCTCCCAGATCTCGGGGACGTCTTCGAGCTTGAGCCAGTGCAGCTGTATGGACTGGCGGGTCGTGAGGTCGATCCACCCGTTCCCGAACTCGGGGTTCTCGGCGGGCCCCTGCGCGTAGTCGCGGGCGACCTCGCCGATGGCCCGCAGCTGGTCCGGTTCGAGGACGCCGCCGCAGTTCGTCAGCCGCATCATGAAGTAGCTCTCCTGGCCGCCGCGCTGGTGGAAGACGCCCCAGAACTTGAACCGGGAGAACCACTCGTCGTGTTCGTCCTCTGGAATCTCCTCCCAGCCGCGCTCGGCGAACTCCTCGAGTTTTTCTCTGACGTCGTCTCCGTACTGTTCGGCCTTCCACTCCTCTTTCTTGTGTGCCATCGTGATTTGCGTTTGGGCTTGTTTTCCGAATATATCCGAACGACCGTCGCGTCTGTTACAGCTATATCACTCTCTCGTCTAGATAATAAAGATCAGCGTTGAGAAACTCGAATTATCATACGTCCATGCAGACGAACGTCAGAAGCTAAAGGACCTTATATGGATTTGCTCGCCGACTCTCCGTCGATTGTGCCACGAACGCGCAGTAAGTCGGCCTTCGTGTTCACGTTCGTGAACGGGGTCGCGTCCGCGACGTCGACCACCGCGGGGTCGAGGCGCGCGAGCGCGTCGGCGAGCTTCCGGGAGCCGTCGGCGAGCGTTCGGTCGCAGGCGAACCGCGCTGCGTGGCGGCCGTAGACGGCGTGCAGCGGCTGCAAGTGGCCGTCCGCGCGCGGCACCGCAGCCGTGTCCGCGCGGTCGAACAGCCGCTCGAACAGCCCCGGGTCTGCGTGGGGCATGTCGCAGGCCACGACCCCGACCGCGTCGCCGCGAGCCACGCGGAGTCCAGTTCGCATCCCCGCGACCGGTCCCTCGTCGGGGACGGGATCGACGGCCAGCCGGTAGTCGAGACCGTCGAGCGCGCTCGCGATGCCCGCGCGCTGGTCGGCCCGGCAGTTCACGACGAGCTCGTCGACGACGCCCGCGAGGCGGTCGGCGACGCGGCGCACCATCGGCCGGTCGCCGACGGGCGCGGTGGACTTGTCCGCCTCGCCGAAGCGCGTCGACGCGCCGCCCGCGAGCACCAGTCCCGTCCGCATCAGTCGTCACCCGGCGCCTCCACCGCCGACGGCGAGGAGTCGCCGAAGCCCGCCTCGTTCGCGACGGTCGCGATTCTCGGCTGGAACACCCACGCGGTCAGCGCCAGAATCGGGACCATCGACGCCGCGACCACCGCGTAGCCCACGTGGAGGTTCGGCAGGAACTGCGCGGAGTAGACGAGCGGGTAGACGATGCCGCCGATGGTGCCGACGCCGCCGACGACGCCCGCGACCGCGCCCGAGCTGTTCGGGAACATCGCTGGCACCTGCGCGAAGATGGCGCCCTCGGCGAACGCACACCCCATCCCGACGAGGAAGCCCGCGCCGACCGCGAGCAACACCTCCCCCGACAGGCCGGCGAGCGTCATCCCGAACATCGACAGGACGACGAACGACATCGCCGTGAACGTCCACTGCTCGCGGTACTGCCCCGCGAAGAACGGGAGAATGTCGCGTTCGGCGCGCGCGAGCCGGTCGCTGACGTACCCACCGACGGGCCGCAGCAGGCCCGCTGCGACGGAAAAGGTCGCCGCGAACGTGCTCGCGAGCACGAGGTTGTTCGTGCCGAAGCCCTCGCGGTAGTAGGTCGCGAGCCAGCCGTTCATCGACAGCTCGAGTCCGAAGGTCATCACGTACGCGAGCGCGAGCACGAGCGTCCCGTAGCGGGTGGCGGTGTGCGCCCACCCCGAGAAACTCGCGCTCTCCTTGGTCGCCTGCCGCTTCTCCTCGCTCTTGGCGGCCTCACCGAGCGCGAAGTACGCCACGCCGAGCAGGATGGAGACGACGCCCGTGTAGAAGAACGCCGCCCGCCAGTTCGTCGAGAACAGCGGGCCGCTCCAGTTCGCGCCGAACACCCGGGGGAGAATCAGCGCGCCGCCCGCCGCGCCGGCGTTCCCGACGCCCGCGTAGATGCCCTCCGCGAGCCCGAGGTTCTCCTCCTCGAACCACTCGGCGACGTGCTGGATGCCGACGACGAACGTGATGCCCGCCGTCGCCACGATGAGCCGCTCGACGAAGAACACCGCGTAGGACTGCGCGAACGCCGACGCGATGGAGAACACGCCGACGTACCCCAACACGATGGCGAACACCGACGGCGCGCCGAACTTGTCCGAGAGCCAGCCGGTGAGCACGCGGCCGAACGGCGCCAGCCAGATGTTCGCGCTCGCGAGCAGGCCGATCTCCGCCAGCGACAGCCCGAACTCGCTGGCCATCGGCTCGGTGAACGGCGCGAACGAGAACCAGATGAGAAACGAGAAGTTGAACCCGACGGTCGCCAGCAGCAGCGTCCGGTACTTGGTCATCCGAATCAACGCCATTCCTCACCCTCGCTCTCGCGCGAACGGTCACCAAACTCACGCAGACTATTCTGTTTGTCCACCGATTCCGATTCGTTCTCGATGTAAGCCCACATCGGTACGCGAAAAGTCGACTACTACCAACTACATTAAGCTACGCGTTGACGTTCATTCGATAATACCGACTATCGACTAGCAGGCAGCCAATATTAGGACGTATACCACCACATTAAGGAGTTTGAACGGCCAGTTGTGGCGCCGAAAACGAGACGAATGCCGAATCCGTTCGGTCTCGAGGCGCGGAGCTCGCTGCGGAATCGGCGAACGAGCGCGCAATCGGCGCGCGGTCGAATTGTACGCCGAAGGTCGCGAATAGAGTGACTTCGTCCGGTACGGCGAGAATGAGGGGAGGGACAAGTAGTGGGACCGACCCGAGAAATTGATATAGCAGTATGCGATTTATTCGTTCGGTGGGTGGCGAGAGGACGGGAGGAGAACGAGAGAGTCACCTCTCCCAGACAACAACCACTCCCAACTGAGACGGTGACGCAGCACTGAGGCCACGAGTCCGGCTGTCACTGAGCCATCCCACAGTTCCGGCGTCAGTTCGACGAACCGACGACCTGCCGGGCGGGGAAGACGCTGTGAAGCGCCAGAGTAGACGCTGGGCTTGCGACAGAGATAACTTGTGGAACGGGTAGAAACACTCGCCACGGTCCTTGCAGAGCACCGTAGCCCGACGAACGAGCGGAACCCTGGCCGGGAACGAACCGCTCGCAACGGGCACGAAAGCGCGTCCGACGCCGGGCGAACACAGTATCTCCCCTGCTCGAAGCACGCCGTAGTCGAATGCTGTCGTTTCTTCGCTAGCAGCCCGCGAAGGCGGTGAGCGCTGTTGACTACACCCGCTTCTCGGGCGTCGAGAGCCCGCCGATAGTACTGGCCCGTCCTCGGGCTGCGGGCTGCCGGCGACGAGCGTTCGGCGTCGACGCTGACGTCCGTTGTCTGGTTTCTGCGCCGTGATATTCCGAGCCACGGAGCGAGGCGGAGCCGGCGTCTTCCCGGATCTCGTCCTCCGAACCCATCCGGAACGCGTGCACGCCACATGGTCGACGAGGCCACCTGCTCGAATCCCGATCTGGTCGGACGACAGCCGGGGATTCCGAGCGAGTTCCTGAACCGAACGCGACTGTATCGAGGTGGCGTTCGAGGAGCCAGTGACGAGCGCGCGACCGCGACCGAGGGAAACGTCGAGCAGCGGGTCGCGGGCGCGCGGGAAATCGCGGCGAACTCGAAATATTGTATCTGTCTCTGTAGGCCCACACTCCAGAATTACATATCTGCTTGTGTAGTCCTTCGAAATAGGTAATCACTGAATCTAGTACTGGATTTGCACCAAGTAGGGTACTGTAGTAGACGATAAGGTGTCTTATCTGCTCGTGGAGGAACACTGAAGTTCCCGGCTGTTGTGGGCGGAGGTATGGCTGGTGACGACCGCGCGGTCGTGAAGACCTACGTGCCCGCCGACCAGAAGGCGGACTGGAGCGAGCACGCCGAGGAGTTGGACATGTCCCAGAGCGAGTACCTGCGGACGATGGTGCAGGCCGGGCGACGAGGGTTCCTCGACGACGCCGAGGAAGGCGGTTCTGGGGACGCTACCCCTAGGGGTGGCGGCCTCGAAGACCGGGTCCTCGAAGCGGTCGGTTCGGAGGACGTCGTGTCGTGGGACCGACTGGTCTCGGAGCTCTCCGGGGACTTCGAGGACCGGCTCGACGACGCGGTCCAGTCGCTGGTCGAGCGCGGAGAGATTCGCCACGACCCCCGCGAGGGCGGCTACGTCCGCCGGGAGGACCGATGAGCGAGCGCGCCGCCGCGGGCCGCGGCCACGACGCCGACGACCCCATCGAGTACTTCCTCGAGGACATGGCCTACCACGGGAAGTCCGAGCGCACGCGGGAGGCGTACGGCCGCGTCCTCCGGGAGTTCGAGGCGTTCCTCGCGGAAACCGAGACGACGCCCGGGGAGGCCGACCGCCGGGACTGCCTGGCGTGGGTCCACGAGCTCCGCGGCGACCACGCGGACAGCACGGTGGCGACGTACGCCTCCTACCTCAACCGCTTCTACGGGTACATGACCCAGGTCGGCGAGTTCGACGGCAACCCGATGACGCTGGTCACCCAGGAGATGGACGAGGCCATCGACACGGACCCGACTCGCCGGGAGGTGTCCGTCGACCAGATGCGGTCGTTCGTCGACGGCATCTCGCACCCGCTGGAGCGCGCGGTCGTGCTGACGCTGCTGAAAACCGGGCTGCGCGTCGGTGAGCTCTGTAATCTCGACCTGCGGGACCTCGCGCTGGACGCGCCCGGCGTCGAGGCGGCCTACGACCTCGGGACGCGCGCGCAGCTCGACGGCCGGCCGGACACGCTGTTCGTCGACCCGGACGTGAGCCGCGGCGAGGTCGCGAACGGGGAGGAGCGGACGGCGTCGAACAAGCGCAAGCGCGCGACGCTCGTCCCGTCGACGGGGAGTTGAAGGCCGCACTCGTGCACTGGCTGGCGATTCGGCCGGACACGCCGTCGCCCGCGGAGCCGCTGTTCGCGAGCACGCGGGACGCGTGGGGCGAGCGGCTCACGCCGGAGATGGTGCGGTCGTTCGTCCGCGAGCACGCCGAGCGCGCGGGCTGGTACCGCAGCGGCGCGGACGCCGCCGAGAACGTCACGCCCCACTACTTCCGGCACTTCTTCACGACGCACCTCCGGGACCGCACGGGCGACCGCGGCGTCGTGAAGTACCTCCGCGGGGACGTCG
>NZ_WPCF01000123.1 GCF_009741975.1 Halobacterium sp. CBA1126
CGCCGGCGAGCGCGACGCGAGGACGACCACACCGAACGCGGGCACCGTGAGCCCGGTGACGTACCGGAAGAGGAACCCGAACCCGAACGAGACGAGCGCCGGGATGACGCCCGCCAGCAGCCCGAGGTAGATGCCGTGCAGCGCCTGCACGGGAGTCGAAGTCATACCACCGTCGAGTCGCGCCCGGGACAAAACGCTACCGACGCGTGCCGCCGTTTTTAAGAACGGCGGCCACGCCCGTGGTGGTATGGACGTTCCGGGCGTGCAGCGAGTGACCGGCCGGGTCGCCGTCGCGTTGACCCTCGCGATTGCCGCCCTCTCGGTCGTCGTCGGCATCCTCGGCATCGTCGACCCGACCGCGAACTTCGGGCCGTTCGCCCGGTACATCCCGCCCGCCGTCAGCCAGACCGCGGGGTTCACCGGCTCCCTGACGGGGTTCCTGATGGTGATGAGCGCGTTCGGGCTGCGCCGCGGCCTCCGCGTCGCGTGGTACTCCACGATGGTGCTCCTGCCCGTCACCGCCGGACAGGGCCTCGTGCAGGCGACGCCGTACTCGGTGCCGCTGGTGGTGCTGTCGGTCGTCGCGTTCCCCGTGCTCGCGGTCGCGCGCAGCCGCTTCGACGAGCCCATCTCGCTGACGACGAGCCAGCTCGCGGCGGGCGGCGCGCTCGCCGGCGTGCAGGCGTACGGCACCATCGGCACGTACGCGCTCCGCGGCGAGCGCGGGTTCACGGGCGTCACCACGATGCTGGACGCGTTCTACTACACGCTCGTCACCTCCAGCACCGTCGGCTACGGCGACGTCACGCCGACCACGCAGGAGGCGCGGCTGTTCTCGCTGTCCGTGCTCGTGCTCGGCACCGCGAGTTTCGCCATCGCGCTCGGCGCCCTCCTCGGTCCCGCCCTCGAAGCCCGGTTCGCGAGCGCCCTCGGACGCATGACACAGAGCGACCTAGAGTCCCTCGACGGCCACGTGGTCGTCGCGGGCTACGGCGACCTGACGGAACCGATTCTGACCGAACTCGCCGCCAGCGACCGCCAGCTCGTCGTGCTCACCGACGAGGACAAGCACGTCTCGCGGCTGCGCGAGCGGGACGTGAACGTGCTCGTCGCCGACCCCGGCGACGAGGCGTCCCTGCGCCGCGCGGGCGTCGACCGCGCGCGAGCGGTCGTCGCGGCGACCAACGACGACGGCGAGGACGCGCTCTCGATTCTCACCGTCCGCGAGGCCTACCCCCCGACGTGCGCGTCGTCGCGCCGCCACCGAGCAGGAGAACGAGCCGAAGCTCCGCCGCGCGGGCGCCGACACGGTCATCAGCCCCGCGGTCATCGGCGGCCGGCTGCTCGCGCGCTCCGCGCTCGGCGACCAGAACGCCGAACGGGAGGCCGCGGACGTCCTCGACGAACAGTAGTCAGGCGGTGTGGACGAGCGCGATGTCGGTCTCGAGGTCGCGGACGCGCTCGTAGGTCGGCCGCGAGAGGAACTTCGAGGCCGCCGACCGGTCGGTGCTCGCGCCGAGGAAGACGAGGTCGTAGTGGGCGTCGTTGCGCTCGACGAACGACTCGATGCTCGAACGGGAGACGCGCGTCTCGCAGCGCGTGCCGACGGTCTCCGTGAGGTTCGCGAGCATCGACTCGGTGCGGCGGCGCTCGCGCTCGGCGTCGATGCACGAGCAGACGCTGATTGAGCCGCCGCGGCCCGCGAGCCGTTCGGCGTAGTCCAGCATCGCGTGGGCGACGTCGGAGGCGCTGCGCACGGGCACCATGATGCGCCGCCAGCGCGTGCGCTCGCCGGTCGACTGGAGCGCGACCACGTCGACGTCGCTCCCGAACAGCGTGCGCAGGAACGGCGTCAGCGCGCCGTCGTCGGCGCACTCGAACGGCGCGACGACGAGGTCGCAGTTCGCCTCCGCGGCGGTCGACAGCACCGTCCCCGCGGGGCTGCCGTTCGCGGCCGCGACGACCACGTCGCAGGGGACGCCGACCTCCGTCTCGATGCGGGCGGCCCGCTGTTCGAGTTCGCGGGCCGCGACGTCGGCCGCGCGCTCCTCCGCGGCGGAGTCGGCGTCCTCGACGTACTCGGCGTCGCTCTCGATGTGTTCGCGCTCGGCGGCCGCCACCTCCTCGTCGTCGACGACGTCCAGCAGGACGACCTTCCCGGCGTCGTGGGCGGCCGCGATGCGCGCGCCCAGCATCGCCGCGTGCTCGGCGGTCTCCCCGCGCATCGGCACGACGACGTGGTCGTCGGCCTCCGTCGTCCGGTAGAGGTAGCGGGCGCGCTCCTCGTAGAACTCCCGGCGCCACACGGCGAACACGACCGCGACCAGCGACGCGGACAGCGCGACCGCGACGACGTACGCGAACTGCGCGGTGCCGGTGACGAGCACGAGCAGCGCCGTCGAGAACGCGGTCGGGAGTTCGAGGTTCAGCGCCCACGTCGCGGCGGCCGTGAGGAAGACGCCGAGCGCCGCGGCGCCCGCGTCGAGGCCGACAGCGGCCGTCGGCACGCCGTACGCGGCCGCGGTGAGTTCGACGGCCGCCCACCCGCAGAGCGCGCCGAGGGTCAGTCCGCCGACGAACGTCCGCGGGTCCGAGTACCGGCCCTCGGGCTCGGCGAACAGCGTGTACGTCCCGGACGCCAGCGGCGGGAAGAGGAGGAAGGAGACGACTTCGACGCTGGTCGCGAGCAGCGTCACGAGGCCGACGAGCAGCGGCACGAACAGCAGGACGGAGACGTGCAGGAGGTTGCTCGTCGTCTCCAGCCACCGCCGGAGCGACCGGAGTTCGCGGCGCTCGAAGCGGTAGAGGCGCCGCCGGGCGGCCGCGACCCGACGGCGCAACTCCGAGAGCATGTCCTCCGAATCGGCGGGCCCGGCAGTTGGGTGTTTCGGCTGGCTCAGGCGAGCCGCGTCGCGGCGTCCAGCGAGATGTCGATGGCGCGCGCGACGTTGTCCTTCGCCTTCTCCGGGAGTTCGTCGTCGCCGTCCGCGCCCTTCTGGGTGCCCGCGACGAGGTTCCCGTCGACCGTGCAGATGGCGCCCGCGGCGAGCCCCTTCCGGCGCGCCAGCGAGAACACGGTCGCGGCCTCCATCTCCACGGCGAGCAGGCCGGCGTCGTTCCAGTCGTCGACGAAGTCCTCGTCCTCGTTGTAGAACGCGTCGTCGCTCACAATCGGTCCTACGTGAACCGCTTCGTCGTTGTCCTCGGCGGACTGGACGACGCTCGTGAGCACGTCGTAGTCCGGGACGGCGGGGTAGACGGCGGACTCGTAGCGCTTGCTCGTCCCCTCCTCCTTGGCGGCGCCGGTGGCGACGATCATGTCACCGACCTCGATGTCGGGCTGGAGCGCGCCGATGGTGCCGACGCGGAGGAACGTCTCGACGCCGACGCGGGAGAGCTCCTCGACGGCGATGGCCGCGGAGGGGCAGCCGATGCCGGTCGAGGAGATGGTGAGGTCGACGCCGTCGTAGGTGGCGTTGACGACCTTGTACTCGCGGTTCTCGGCGACGACCTCGCTGTCGTCGCAGTGGTCGGCGATGCGGTCGACGCGGCCCGGGTCGCCGGGCAGCAGCGCGACGTCGTGGACGTCGCCTTCTTCGACTAACAGGTGGGGCTGTTTGGCCATGCCGGCGATTCGACGCTCGCGGAGAAAAAGAGCGGGGATTGCGGTCAGCGCGCGACGAGCCCGCGCGGCCGCTCGGACTCCAGCGCAGTGGGCCACTCCGCGTCGATTCCGACCCACGACGCGCCCCAGTCGTCGGTCCGGAAGAGCCCGCGGTTGGTCGCGGCGACCGCGTCCCCCGCCCCAGTCACGGCGAGCGACGCGGCGAGCAGGCCGTCCGGCCCCGGGAGGTCCTCGCAGCGCTCCCAGTCGGCGTCCCGGCCGTCCCGCCGGTAGACCGCGCTGCTCGCGGTGCCGGCGTCGTGGGCGCTCCGCGGGCCGTTCGCCGCGGCGACGAGCACGCGCTCGGGGTCGCCGGGGTCGCAGACGACGCTCCAGCAGTACGTGCGGTCCAGCCCCGATTCCTCGGTGCGCCACGAGTCGCCGCCGTCCTCGGTGACGTAGAAACCGTCCCCGGCCGCCGAGTACGCGAGGTCCGGGCGCTCCCCGTGGGTCGCCATCGAGTGCGTGTCGTACGGGCCGGAGGGGACGCGGTCCTGCCACGTCTCGCCGCCGTCCGGCGACCGGACGAGCGCGCCCGCCTCGACGGCGACGTAGAGCCGTTCGGGCGTCGGTTCGAGCCAGCGGACGTGGTGCGTGGAGGGGCGCGGCGGGAACGCCCAGTCGCCGCTCGAGGGGAGGTCGGTGAGGCCGCCGCACTCCGCGAACGTCTCGCCGTCGGGCGCGCGGTAGACGGCGCTCGGCTCGGTGCCCGCCCAGACGCCCGAGTCGGCGCTCGCCACGGCCGTCACGTCGCCGACGTCCGCGACGCGCGTCCACTCCGTAGGGTCGCCGTCGGACTGCCGGTAGACGCCGTCGCTGGTCCCGCAGTAGGCGCCGAGCGGGCCGGCGTCGAGGCACTGCACGTCGCCGTCGAAGACCGCGCGGCGGTCGCCGTCGTCGTACGAGAGCACGCGGTCGGGGAACGCCGCGAGGAGTCGCATGCTAGAGGATAGGTCGCAGAGCCAGTTAATCCCCCGTGGCGCGGGAGAGCGTCACTCCTCGTCGGTGCCGCTCTCGAAGCCGAGGAGGCGGAAGAACTTCCGGACTCGTGGCGTCGCCCGCGTCCCTCGCTGGCCCGCCAGCGCACCGTCGTCCGGTTGGGAGTCCGTTGGCATCGTCTCGTGGGAAGTTACAGCGTGCCGAGTGATAAACCTGCGGTGAGGACGAACGCGACGACGCCGAGCAGGAACAGCGCCTGTGCGCGAAACAGGTGTGTCCCGTACCGGTCCGTGGTGGCTTCCATCTCGGCGATCCACTCGTCGTAGCCGCGGAGGAGCGCCTGACGCCAGTCGCGTTCGGACAACCCACTCTCTCGAGCCTGCCGGCGATACTCTGGGCTGATTCCGCGAATCCGGTCGGCACCGAAGTACGTGCCGAGCCCGTAGACGCTCGCCGCGACGAGGAGGGCGACGCCAGCGACCCCGAGCAGCCCGACTCCGGGGTGTAGCTGGCGGAGCGTCCGGGCGTCGCCGAGCGAGGCGGCCGACGCGACGACGCCGAGGACGATCATCGACGTGCGCACGGTCCACAGCGCCTTGTCGCCGATGTCGGAGAGCTCGCCGAGTTGGTCGTCGAGGACGGCCCGGGATTCGTCGCAGGCGCTCCGCAGCGCGGCGACGTTCGCCTGCTCGCCGTCGGGTCCGAGAGTCATCTCGTTGCCACAGGGTGGCCGCGCCTCGACGGATAAACTTCGGCGTGCGACGGTCAGAACTGGCGGTCGAGGAACGCCTCCACCTCGGGGAACGTGGGGGGCGGTGCGGGCGCCCTCGGCGCGCGCGGCGAGCGCGCCGCAGGCGTTCGCGAACTCCAGCGCGCGCTCGTAGTCGTCGGGGTGGTCGAGGAGGACGGCGATGAACCCCGCGGCGAACGCGTCGCCCGCGCCCGTCGTGTCGACGGGTTCGACGTCGAAGCCGGGTGCTCGAAGGAACCGTCGGGCGTGTGGACGGTCGCGCCCTCGGCGCCGTGTTTCACGACGACGACGCGGTCGCCGACCGCCGACTCGGCGTAGGTGGCGTCCTCCTCCAGCACTTCGAGGGCTTCGCGGTCGTTGACGAAGAGGACGTCGCAGCGCTCGATGGTCGCCGCGTAGTCGCGCTCGTCGAGGCGCCGACCCGGGTCGAAGGAGACGGTGGCGCCGGCGTCGGCGGCGAGTTCGGCGATGCGGGTGGCGGTCTCGGGGCGCTGGCTGGTGAGGTGGACGTGCTCGGCGGCGCGCACGTAGTCGGCGTCGACGTCCGCAGGGTGGACGGCTTCGTTGGCGCCGTCGTTGCCGAGCACCATCACCTCGCCGTCGCCGTCGACGACGAGGTACTTCACGCTGGTCTCGGCGTCCTCGACGAC
The DNA here is from genome assembly GCF_009741975.1 of Halobacterium sp. CBA1126. Lineage (GTDB taxonomy): Archaea > Halobacteriota > Halobacteria > Halobacteriales > Halobacteriaceae > Halobacterium. The sequence continues at coordinate 6,005 of NZ_WPCF01000123.1, forward strand.
GCGGAGGCCGTCGAGGTCGACGCCGACGCGGTCGAGCTCCCGGCGCGCGAGCAGGCCGTTCTCGTCGTCGCCGACACTCCCGACGAGGCCGGTGTCGACGTCGAAGCGGCGAGCGCGACCGCGGCGTTGGCGGCGCTCCCGCCGCCGGAGCGGCGCTGGGAGACGATGCGGGCTTCGCCGTCGGGCTCGGGGAGGGCGTCGACGCGGAGCGTGACGTCCCAGTTGACGTGGCCGGCGGCGACGACGCGAACCATGTTCCGGCGGTTGGGTCGGTCGCGCTAAAACCCTGCGGGATTCGCGGCGACGAAGAGGAGGATGTTGTGCGCGCCGGGGCCGAGGCCGACGGCGGCGACGACCGCGAGCAGGAGGTTGCCCTCCGCGGGGTCCTCGCGGACGTACTCGGCGAGCAGGAGGACGACGCCGGCGCCGAGCGCGGTCTTCACGAGGACGAACAGCCAGCCGACGCCGAGCACGGGCTCGGTCGGCAGCGACCCCGCGAAGTGCATGATGGCGGCCGAGAGCGGCGTCTGCTCGCCGAACCCGAGCACGTCCACGCCGACCGCGGTGGAGGTGCCGTCGAGGACGTGCGCGAAGACGGCGAGCGCGCCGGCGGCGCCGACGGC
>NZ_WPCF01000201.1 GCF_009741975.1 Halobacterium sp. CBA1126
GACGCCGCGGCGCTCGGCCTCGTCGCCGGCCGCCGCGACGTCGTCGCTGGCGTACTTGATGGCCGACCGGAGCTTCTCTGTGAGGAACTCCTGGAGGTCCTCCTCGATGGGGTTCCGGTACGGCTCCACGAGGTAGTACTTCTTCTCGTTCTCACGGTCGGAGTGGAAGATGACGACGAACGCGTACGGCTTGTTCACCCAGTAGCGCTCGACCTCGCGGAAGTGGCGCTTTTTCTCCATCGGCACCGCCTTCTCGAGGTCGTAGCGGTTCGCGATGGTGGTCCGGCCCTCCACCGTGGAGAAGAACGCGTCCTCGTCGAGGTCCTCGTGGACGTCGACGGTGCGCTCGTCCTCGAGGGCGAGCATCCCGTCCGCGGCGTCGTCTTTCACGGACAGCCACTGTTCGACGTCGTCGGGGTCGAAGCCGAGGTACTCCACGGGGTCGAACGGGACGATTTCGCCGTCGTCGTCGCGGGGTCGCGTCCAGTCGTTCTCGCCGACGTAGTAGTACTCGCGCTTGAAGTGCTCCCACAGCCAGTCGTCTTTCGCGACCGGGGTCGTCTCCGGGTCGGTGAACGCGTCGAAGTAGTCGTGGAGGCGGCTCGCGCGCCACGCCGCCGTCCCGATCGCGTCGCCCTTCTCCTCGGGCGCGAACCCGAGGTCGTCGCTCGGGTCCGCCTCGACGTCGCTCCAGTTCGGCTCGGGCGGGTCCGCGCCCAACTCGTCCCACGCCGGGTACGGCGGCTCGGCGTCGCCGCGGGTCGCCGCGTCCGCGAGTTCGTGCTGGGTGCGCTCCCGGCGCTCGCGGGCGCGCTCGGCGGCCCCGTCGTCGCCGTACTCCTCGAGGTAGTCCACCCACGAGTACTCCCCGACCGTCGCGCCGCCGTCGCGCTCGCGGACCGCCGGCGAGAGGTGCCCCCAGTCGTAGTCCCTGTCCCGCTCGCTCAGTGTGCCCTCGGCTGGTGTGCCGTCGGTGCCGTCGCTGACGGTCGCCCCGCCGGCCCCGGCATCGTCGCCTGCCATTGACGGGTACTGGCCGTGGAGGCGCAAAAACCCTTGCGACGGATTACCACGGGCGTTGACAGGACTCGGCTACCGGTACTCGTCGACGACCGTCACCTCGCCGTCGGCCACCTCGACGTCCACCAGCGCCGTCACGCCGTGCGGCGATTCGTCCATCTCGCTGTCCGGGCCGACCTTCCGGATGACCACCACGACGTCCGCGATTTCCGCGCCGATGTCGTCGAGGGCGTCCGTGAGCGCGCGCAGCGTCCCGCCCGTCGAGAGGAGGTCGTCCAGCACGAGCACGCGGTCGCCCGCTTCGACGTCGTTGACGTACAGCTCGCCCTCCGAGTAGCCGGTCTCCTGGTGGATTTTCGACCTCGCCGGGGGAGCCCCGTACTCGCGTTTTTGCGCACGCGGTCACCGGGGAGGTCCTCTGGAGGCTCACCGCCCGTCAGATGTG
>NZ_WPCF01000157.1 GCF_009741975.1 Halobacterium sp. CBA1126
GGTCGCGGGTCGTCGATGGGGGCGCCTCGTCGACCTTTCGCGAGTTTGATTTCTGGGAAACTTCCTCGCGTAGTTTTTGGACGCGTTTGAGGTCGGCCATACCACGCTTGTTGGGTGGGTGGACTATGAAAGGTTCTAGCGAGCATCCAGATGGAGCTACTTTCCCGACTCGACGTCGAGCAGCGACCGTCTCGGTTCTCGCGGCGGGGACTTCGGACCGTTACTGGTCGGCGGGCGGCGCCGCGGCCTCGGCGTCGTCCGCTTCGCGGGCGTACTCCTCGCGGAACTCGCCGATGAGCTGGCCCATCTTCGCGTACCAGTCGTTGAGCATGCGCTGCATCTCGTCGGCGACCTCGTCGGGGTCGGCGGGCTCGTAGACGTGGTAGTAGCCGCCGTGGTCGTAGTTCACCTGCCGCTTCTCGACGAGCCCGACGTCCATCAGCCGCTGGACCGACCGGTAGGCCGTCGAGCGCTCGCGGTCGATGCGCTCGCTGAGCTCGTCGACGGTCAGCGGCTCGGCGGTCCCGGCGAGCGCCTCGAAGGCGCGCCGGTCGAGGTCGCGGAGCCCGTGGAAGCACTCGAGGAGGGCCTCGCAGTCCGTGTCCCGCTGGAGGTAGTCGCGCATCGAATCGGGCATCTCGGCGGAGCGTACGCCGCTGAGCCGTAAAAAGGATTTGTAGCGGCGCCACAAGACCGACCGGTCGCACGCGGCGCGAGCCGCCGGTACGTTGAAGCCGTCGCTGGGCGAACCGCCCGTAGCCCCATGCTCCGGGACGCCCTCCACGACCTCCGGACGCTGCTGTTCGACCCGGGGTCGTTCTTCGAGACGCACCCGCCAGAGCGGTCGCTCGCCGGCGCCGCGGTCGTCGTCGTCGCGGTCGCCGCCGTCACGTCGGTCGTGTTCGCCGCCATCGGCGAGTACATGGCCGCGCAAATCGACGCCACCGTCACGGTCACGCGGCTGGAGCCGTGGCCCGAGTCGACGTGCCGGTCCTTCGAGGAGATGAACACCTCGCCGCCCGAGCCCTGCACCATCGACGAGCCGCGGACCGAGCAGGTCTCGGTCGGCGCGCGGCTCCGCGACGCGATATACGGCCGCCTCCCCACGGTCTTCTTCGGCACCCTGCTCGGCTGGCTGCTGGTCGCGGTCGCGCTCCACGCGGTCGGCGCGTTCACGGGGAGCCGCGGCTCGTTCGGCGCGACGCTGGCGGTCACCGGCTGGGCGACGCCCGCCCAGCTCGTCCAGACCGTCCTCGGCGCGGCCGGCCTCGTCTTCCTGCTGTCGGGGGTCGACTTCGCCAGCGACCCCGAGCTGCTGGCCGACCAGTTCCGCCGGCTCACGAACACGACCGGCACCGCGCTCGGCGTCGCCGGCGCGCTCGTCGGCACGGCGTGGCAGGCGTACATCTGGGCGCACGGCCTCCACGAGGGCCACGACGCGACGTTCGGCAGCGCGGCGGCCGCGTCCGGCGTCGTCGCGGTCCTGCTGTTCGTGCTCTCGCTGGCCTGACGCGGCCACTTTCAGTTTCACCCCGCGGCAGGATGCGACTCTTGTGTCCGCCGCGCGTCAGACGGACCCGCTCTATGGACGACCACCCGTCCGACGCCGGCTGGCGCGTCAAGTGCCCGCGCGGTCACACCCGGCTGCGCCACCAGCGCGACGGCCGCTACTACTGCCGGAGCTGCGAGTGCCACTACGACCGCCGCGACCTCCGGGAGTGAGTCCGTCTGACGCCCGTCGGCTCCGCGCGGGCGGCGTTTCGACTGGAAAACCAACTGACACCTCCGTTCCGTTCCACTCGCGACACCACCTTGCAGTGCGAGGAATCGACAGACTGCACCCTCCCGACACCCCTTCGTTTCGACTGGAACGGGGTGTGTTACCGTCTCCCTACTCGTCCTCGGCGAGGTCTAGCGCGTCGAGCTCGCGCTCGGGGTTGTACTCCGCGAGGTCGCCGTGCTCGACGCCTGCTCGCCCCGTCAGCTCCCCGAGCACCGCCTCGCGGGCGTCCTCCGGCGTGTCGTACTCCTCGGGCGCCAGCCGGTCGAAGACGTCGCCCAGCGCCTCCGTCTCGTTGACGACCTCGTCGCGTTCGGTCGCGTACTCCGCGCGCAGCGAACTCGCGTCCGTCGGGTAGCTCGACCCCTGTACCGCCGCCTCCAGCGCTTCGAGCGTCTCCTCGACGTGCTCGGCCTTCGGGCGCTCGTGCTCGCTCGGGAACTCCTCGGTCGACTCCTCGGGCACGTAGTCGTCGTCGCTCATACCTAGGTGGTCCGACGCGCCCGCCAAATGCGTGCTGGCCGCCTACTTCTCGACGTCCAGCAGCGCCACGCGCTCCCGGACGACGCCCGCGAGGTCGCCCGCCGCCGCGGCGAGCTCCGCGTCGCTCACGTCGAAGAACTCTCGAATCGTCTCGCTGTCCCCGTAGACGCCGTCGCCGCCCGGCTCGTCCTCCTCGAGCACGCGGCCGTCGCCGAGGAACGCCGCGACGTCGGCCGCCGCCTCGGCCTCGTCGCCGCCCGCCACGACGACCACGACCGGCTGCTCGCCCGCCGCGACGCCCATCCCGAGCGCCTCCCGAATCTGGCGGCGGCCCGCAGCGTACAGCAGAATTTCGACCGCGCGGTCGCTGGCGACGTTCTCCCCGCGGTCGAACGCGCGGTCGGCGTGCTCGACGGCCGCCGCGAGGTGCGCGCGGCCCGCGACGTACGCCGCGTCGAACGCCTGCACCGCCGTCTCCGGGCCGCCGCCCGGGAGGTCGGCGACGAACGACTCCACGTCGTCGACGGCCGCGGTGCCCGCGACCAGCCTCACGAGAAGTCCCCCAGGTTCGCCTGCCCGCTCCGGTCGGCCTCCTCGGCGGCCGCTACCGCGTCGGCGTCCGCGCTCACCGCGTCCATCTCCGGGTCCGGGTGGCCGACGTTCTCGAGGATTCGCTCGGCGGTCTTCTCGCGGCCCCGCACCGCGCCCAGCACGAGGCTCTTCTCGGCGTTCCGGAGGTCCGCGCGGGACTCGATGCCCGCGTTGTAGAGGCGCCGCGCGCGCTTCCGGCCGACGTCCCGGACGCCAGCGAGGTCCAGCAGCTCCTCCCGCACGCCGTACTCGACGCGCTTGCGCGCCTCCCGGACCGCGGCCGCGCACTCCACGTCGTCGAGGTCGCCAGCGAGCCGCTCGGCCGCGTGCAGCAGCCACTCCGCGGTCTCGACCTTCCCGCGGATGTCACCGGGGCCGACCCCGTAGCGCTCCGCGATGCGGTCCTCGTCCAGCTCCGAGGCCCAGTCCTCGAGGAGCTTCGCGGTCTTCAGCGCGGACAGCCAGTCCTCGAAGTCGGCTTCCTCCTCGCGGGGCGCCGACCCGAGCAGTTCCGCCTCGCGCTCGTACGCCAACTCGGTGTACTGCTCGCGGTCGCCCGACCGGAGGTAGAGCTCGTACATGTCCGGCGTCCGGCTCACGAGGTGGAACAGGCCGAACGGCGTCGGACTCGCACTCTCGCCCGAATCGCTGTCCGCCGGCTCGGCCGCGTCGTCGCCGCGCATCTCGCCGGCCGTCTGGAAGCCCGCGTCCTCCGGGTCCCCGCTCGCTCGCTGGCGGCCGCCGCTCGCCGTCCCGCCGCGCTCGGCCGCCCGCAGTCCGTCGACGAGCGTCGCCGCGCTCATCGGGTCGACGTAGAGCTGGCTGACGAGGTGGCCGGTGCTGGTCGCGCGCAGCGTGCCGTCCTCGCGCTCCACGAACCCGTTCCGGTCGAGGTACTCGAGGACGTCCCGCGTGACGCGCTTCAGGCGGCCGGGGTCGTCGGTCTGCGTGGCGTACAGCGTCTCCCCGAGGAACTCGTGGAGCGCGTCCTCCGTCGTCGTGAACCCGGTCGCGACGGCCGCGAGCACGTGCGTCCGGAGCGCGGGCTCGGCCGCGAGCTTCGAGCGCACGGGCTCGGGCTCCGCGTAGATGTAGCGGTCGAACAGCTCCTCCAGCTCGTCGTGGCTGTTCGCGAGCAGGACGGCCTCCCCGTAGGGGTCCCGGCCGGGGCGGCCCGCGCGCCCGAACATCTGGTGGACCTCCAGCACCGAGAGCGGCTGCATCCCGCCCGCGGTGCCGTCGTAGCGCTGCCAGTCCCGCACGACGACCCGGCGGCTCGGGGTGTTCACGCCCGCCGCGAGCGTCGGCGTCGCCGCCACGACCTTGATGGCGCGCTCGCGGAACGCGTCCTCGACGAGTTCGCGGTGCTCGCGCGCGAGGCCGGCGTGGTGGAACGCCGACGCCGTCCAGCACGGACTTCCGGAGCGTCGCGTTGTCAAGCTCCTCGGTCTC
>NZ_WPCF01000100.1 GCF_009741975.1 Halobacterium sp. CBA1126
GACAGCGCGCCCGAGGCCGCGAGAATGGCCCGGGAATTACTGTAGGGGCGCGGTCGCCAAGCCCGCCGGGCCGCCGTCGAGGCGCGCGCGGACGCCGCTGCCCGCGCGGTCGAAGACGGGGTCGGCGTCCGGCCGCACCGCCAGCACCGCGACCGCCGCGGGGAGCGTGACCGCGGCGTCGACGACTCGCACCGTGGGGTCGAAGCGCCAGCCGTCGGTCGTCTCCGCGAGCGCGTCGGCGAGGTTCGCGCCCGCGACCGTCGCGAGCGCGTCCCCGATGGAGGCAGCGTCCCCGGCGAAGTCGACGCGGTTCGCGGCGTCCCGGAGGACGGCGGCCTGCTCGCGGGCCGCGAGCTCCTCGTCGAGGGTGCGCGCCGTACACCGCAGCAGGACGACGCAGAGGTCGTCGGGGTCGGTGGTGGCTTCCGCGGCGGCGAAGTACGCGTCCAGAATCGTGCGCTGGGCGTCCCGGTAGTCGGCCGCCGCGAGCGCCTCGAACACCGCGCCGGTGACGTCGTGGCAGGCGTCCGGCAGCGACGGCGCGTCCGCGGGCGGCACGGGGTCGGTGCGCTCGTGGACGACGAGGTCGTAGTGGGGCGCCCGGGGGTCGTAGCGCTCCAGCGTCCGGCGGTACTCGCGGGCCAGCTCGACGGCGTCGGCGGCCGTCTCGCGGTCCGCGAAGCGCAGGCCGCCGACCGGGAACGGGCGCTCGCCGGTGCGCGCGCAGGCGACGTAGAAGCGGCCGCCGTCGCTGGCGAGGGCGTCGAGGCGCTCGCGCATCGTGCGGAGGTCGTCGCCCATCACGCTCCCCTCCCGCCGTTCGGAACCGGTCGCTCGCTCATACGATTTAGGCCAACCTAAAGAAGCAAAAAGCTATCGGAGCGCTCCCGGCTCAGTCGAGGTCGCCCTCCCGGATTCGCCGCTCTGCCGCCTCCAGCGCCGCTTCGCGGTCGAACGCCGCGACGATTCCCTCCAGCTCCTCCCGGGACGCGTCCCGGAGCTCGCGGGCATGCTCGGTGATTCCGGGGAGCGCGCGGATGATGTTGTCCACGACGGGGACCGCGGCGCTCTGCGCGGACCGCGACATCGGATTCAGGTCGATTACGAGTTCGGTCTTCCCCATCTCCGCGAGCGCCTCCGCGCGGTCGCCGTCCTCGAGCGGGACGAGCACCACGTCGCGTCGTAGATGCCGTCGCGGTCGACCTTCGCGCGCTCGTGGTCCAGCCCGGGAATCCGAGCGTCCGCCTCCAGCCCCTTCACGTCGCTGGCGCCGTGTTCGCGGAGGTGCTCGGCGATGGCTTCCATCCGCTCCTCGGTGCGGTTGAAGAGGTTCACCTCGACGTCGGCGCCGACGACGTCCGCGAGCGCGACGACCTCGCCGGGCACGAGCGCCGCGACGTTCCCGTTCACCGAGAGCACCGGGTGCTCGGCGAGCAGGAGGTGCGCGGCCGCGGCGCGCTCGGCGTCGTCCGCGGACGGAATCGTCTCCTCGCCGAGCAGGTAGTCGAAGGCCTCGCCGCGGCCCTGCGCGACCAGCCCCTGCTTCGACGTGATGCCCTTCTCCACCCCCGCCTCGATGCGGTGGCGGGTCACCAGCGAGTCGTGGCGCGGGTGGTCGGCGGGAATCTCGGCCATACTCGCTCTCGCGGCCCGCAGCGCAAAAGTCGTCCGCTTGCGGGTGGCCGCCGCTCGCGGCTCACTGCGCGACAGCGGCGCGCCACGCTATGGGTCAAGCGTCGCGCCCGCCGGTGCACCCGACACACCTCGGGGTCGTAGCCCGCGTCGGAGAGGCCCGTGCCGAGCGCGAACACCGTCCGCCCGAGCATCGCCATCGCCGCCTCGCCGCCGCGTCCGCGACCGCGTCGACGGCCGCCGCCACGTCGCCGTCGGCAGGCTCGCCTCCCGGGAGAACTCGCGGGAGAGCCGCATGAACCGCGGGAGCGTCGGGTGTTCGCGCAGCGACGCGAGCGCGTCCTCGCCCGCCGCCGACAGCGCCGCGGTGTCGCCGCCGATGACCTCGCTCGTCGACAGGCCGCCGAAGGAGACGTACTCCACGCGGCCCGCGTCCGGCACGCCGTCGAGGCGGCCGTGCGCGGGCGCCCCGGGTTCGACGCGAATCGGGACGCCGCCCCGCGCTTGGGCGACCACGTCCCCGAGGCCGGTGCCGGCTTCGACCTCCGCGGCGTGGGCGACCGTCACGAGGTCGTTCTCCGAGTGCCCCGCGTCGACGGCGCGGTTCGCCGCCAGCGCCGTCCCGAGCGCCATCGCCCCGGAGACGCCGAACCCCGCGCCCAGCGGCAGCGGCGTCTCCGCGGTGACCTCGGCGGTCGCATCGAGGGCGTCCAGCACGCCGACCACGCTCCCGACGTCGACCTCGCGGCCGTTCAGCCGCACCCGCGTCTCCTCGGCGGGTTCGACCCGCGTCGTCACGCCCGCCGACAGCGTGACGCCCGCGCCCCGCGACCCCGTGCGCTCGGGGCTCTCGGTGCGCTCCACGCTGAAGAAGCCGGTCACGTGGCCGGGCGCGAACGCCGTCGCCGCGTCGCCGTCGCTCATCCACTCGGAGTCGGAGGCGCCGAGGATTAAGTGTTGCAGTATCGGAACGGCGCGTCAGTCGACTGTCCAGCGAGAACGTAGTGGTTCTCGCTGGCTCCACGTCTTCGTCCTACGGGCTCAGTCGCTGCCTGTCTCGCGGGAACAGCACGGCCTCCCGGATGTTGTCGAGGTCGAGCATCGTCATCACGAGGCGCTCGACGCCGTACGCCCACCCGGCGTGGGGCGGCATGCCGTACTTGAACATCTTCGTGTAGTACTCGAACTGGTCGGGGTCGAGGCCCTGCTGGCGGAACCCCTCGACGAGCGCGTCGTAGCGGTGCTCGCGCTGGCCGCCCGAGACGAGCTCCATGCGCGGGTGCATGAGGTCGAAGCCCTTCGAGAGCTCGGGGTCGTCGTCGTAGTCCTGGATGTAGAACGGCTTGATCTCGCTGGGCCAGTCGGTGACGAAGTAGTGCCCGCCGACGTCGTCGCCGAGCGCCTTCTCCCCCTCCGTGGGGAGGTCGTCGCCCCAGACGAGCTGCTCGTCGAGTTCGCCCGTGGCGTTGATGCGCTCGATGGCCTCCTCGTAGGTGAGCCGCGGGAAGTCCGCGGAGGGCGCCTCGAACTCCTCGGCGAGGCCGAGGGTCTCGAGTTCGTCCTGACAGTTCTCCGCGACCCCCGAGTACGCCGCCTTCAGCGTGCCCTCGCAGACGTCCATCGCCTCCTCGTGGTCGATGAACGCGGACTCGAAGTCGATCATCGTCGCCTCGTTGAGGTGCCGCGGCGTGTTGTGCTCCTCCGCGCGGAAGATGGGGCCGACCTCGAAGACGCGCTCGAGCCCGCTGCCGACCATCAGCTGCTTGAACAGCTGCGGGCTCTGGTTCATGAACGCCTCCCGCCCGAAGTACGTCACGGGGAACAGCTCCGTGCCGCCCTCGGTGCCGGTGGCGACGATCTTCGGCGTGTTGATCTCCGTGGAGCCGACGCTCCGGAAGTACTCGCGGACCGCGCGCAGAATCTCCGCGCGGATCTCGAAGATGGCCTTCGTCTCGGGCTTGCGGGCGTCCAGCGTCCGGTTGTCCAGCCGCGTCGAGAGGTCGGCGTCGACCTTCCCCGAGGGGTCGAGCGGGAGCTGCGGGTCGGCCTCCGCCATCACTTCGATGGAGTCGGGCGTGACCTCGACGCCGGTCGGCGCGCGCTCTTCGTCCTCGACGTCGCCGGTTACCTGGACGACGGACTCGCGCTGGACGTCGATGCCCGTCTCCACGAGGTCGTCGTCCATCTCGTCCTTCTCGAACTTGACCTGAATCTTGCCGGTCTTGTCCCGCAGGATGAGGAACGCGATGCCGCCGAGGTCCCTGACTTCGTGGACCCAGCCCGCGACCGTCGCGTGGTCGCCGGGCTCGGCGTCCGCCGTGAACGTTCGGTCCTTCATACTCCCCGATTCGCGAGGACCGGCCTTAAACGACTTCATTTCCGGCGTGGCCGCGGCGCCGCCGGCGCGTCACTCGTGGGCGTCGTTGACGCCCCGCACTGTCTCCGCGACGGCGTCGGCGCCCTCGTCGTGGAGCAGGTCGCCGACGACGATGGTGTCCGCGCGCTCGCCCATCTCGTAGGCGGTGTCGTAGTCGCCGATGCCGCCGCCGTAGAACAGCGTCGCGTCGTCGAGGGCGTCGCGCGCGGCGCCCACCACGTCGGGGTCGCCGAGCGTGCCCGAGTACTCCACGTAGACGATGTCCTGGCCGAGCATCCTCTCGGCGACCTCCGCGTACGCCGCCACCTCGTCGGGTGCGAGGTCGCAGTCCGCGTCCGTGTACTCCGCGACGCTCGCCTCGTCGTTGAGGACGACGTACGCCTCGGTGGCGGTGCGCTCCCAGTCGAGGTCGCCGATGCGGACCCACTCCTTGTGCGCGCCCGTGATCCAGAACGGGTCGCCGGCGTTCAACACGACCGGCACGAGGTAGCCGTCGAGGGCGTCGTCCTCGACGACCACCGCGGGGTTCGACGGCTCCTGGTAGAGGGGGACGTCGTGTTTCCGGCAGGCGTCGATGACCCGCCGCATCTTCTCGGTCGTCACGTCCATCGTCCCGCCGATCTCGATGGCGTCGGTGCCCGTCCGGCAGACGTCGTCGAACGTGTCGCCGTCGACCAGCGACTTGTCCGGGTCCACCTTGAGCACGTGGTCCCAGTCGTCCCACGGGGTAGTCATGTGCCCCCATTAAAATGGCCGGGGCAAAACCCCTTCGATGCGGGTACACCGCCGCCAGCGGCGCCGCTGGGGGTTCTGAGGGTGGAATCCGGGGAGGCGGGACGGCCTAGCTGTGGATGCCCATCGCCTCGATCTGCTCCTGGTAGCGGTTCCGGATGGTGACTTCCGTCACCTGCGCGACGTCCGCGACCTCGCGCTGGGTCTTCTTCTCGTTGCAGAGCAGGGACGCGGCGTAGATCGCCGCCGCCGCGTAGCCGGTCGGGGACTTGCCGGAGAGCAGCCCCTTCTCGGCGGTCGTCTCGATGATGTCGTTGGCTTTCGCCTGCACCTCCTCGGAGAGTTCGAGCTCCGAGCAGAACCGGGGGACGTACTTCTTCGGGTCGACGGGTTTCATCTCGAGGCCGAGCTCCTGGGAGATGTACCGATACGTCCGGCCGATTTCCTTGCGCTCGACCCGGGAGACCTCCGAAATCTCCTCGAGGCTCCGGGGGATGCCTTCCTTCCGGCAGGCCGCGTACAGCGCGCTCGTCGCGACGCCCTCGATGGAGCGGCCGCGGATGAGGTCCTCCTTGAGCGCGCGCCGGTAGATGACCGACGCGACCTCCCGCACCGAGCGCGGCACGCCGAGCGCGGAGGCCATGCGGTCGATCTCGGAGAGCGCGAACTGGAGGTTGCGCTCGCCGGCGTCCTTGGTGCGGATGCGCTCCTGCCACTTCCGCAGGCGGTGCATCTGCGAGCGCTTCTTCGAGGAGATCGAACGCCCGTAGGCGTCCTTGTCCTTCCAGTCGATGGTCGTCGTCAGCCCCTTGTCGTGCATCGTCTGCGTGGTCGGGGCGCCGACCCGCGACTTCTCCTGTCGTTCCTGGTGGTTGAACGCGCGCCACTCCGGACCGGGGTCGATCTGCTCCTCCTCGACGACGAGGCCGCAGTCGTTGCAGACCAGCTCCGCGCGGTCCGAGCTCTTCACGAGGTTGTCAGAGCCACACTCCGGGCACTCCCGTACCCCCTCCTCGGACTCCTCCTGCTCTGTCGCCGTTTCTCGCTCCCGCTGGCGAGTGGACCGTGTCATCGCATTTTTATATTAGCGTTTCGCAAACGTTTAAACCCGTTGCCGGTTTGGAACCTCTCGCAGACGACACAAGTCCGGCGCTCGACGCCGCTAATCCCGTTAATACGTGCCTCAGAGGCGCACTCACGACCGTTCCCGGATAGTAACCCATATACGGGAGGCGGGGTGACGTCGACTTAATGCCGGTCGTAGAGTGCGACGTCGACGACGCGCGCGAACGACTCGACGCGGCGGGCGCGTCGTTCAGCGAGGGGAACTCCGAGTACGAGCGCTGGCACGCCGACCTCGGGGACGCCCACGCCGTCGCCTACGACGACAAGCTCGTCGTACAGGGGGGCAACCCCACCGACATCACGGCCGTCGTCGAGCCCGACCGCGGCGGCCGCGTCCACGCGTACTTCGACGGCGCGAGCCGCGGCAACCCCGGCCCCGCGGCCGTCGGCTGGGTGCTCGTCTCCGGCGACGGCATCGTCGCGGAGGGGAACGACCGCATCGGCCGCGCGACCAACAACCAGGCCGAGTACGAGCGCTGCTCGCCGTCCTCGAGGCCGCCGCGGAGTTCGGCTTCGACGAGATCGAGATCCGCGGCGACAGCCAGCTCGTCGAGAAGCAGGTGAAGGGCGCGTGGGACACCAACGACCCCGAGCTCCGCGAGAAGCGCGTCCGCGTCCACGAACTCCTCGAACGGTTCGACGAGTGGTCGCTGACCCACGTTCCGAGAGAGGTAAACGACCGCGCGGACGAACTAGCCAACGAAGCACTCGACGATGACTGACCTCCCAGACGACGTCGTCGACGAGGCCGAACGGCTCACCCGCCTCGCCCGGGACGCCGTCGACGACGCCGCGGCCGAGGCGTACCGCGAGCGCCGCGAGGAACTGCTCGCCGACCACGGGTTCGTGCCGCGCGTCCGCGAGCGCGACGACACGCTCGTCTGCTACCCCGCCGAGTGGGTCGAGGACGGCCGCGTGCAGCTCGAGGACGTCGAGGACACGGACCGCGCGGCCGAGGTGTCGCTGTCCGGCCCCAGCGAGCAGGGCGACTACGAGGACGCCGCGGCGCGCAACGCGGAGCTCGTCGAGCGCGTGCGGGAGCGCCACGGCGACGTCCACGGCGACAACGCCGCGGCGTTCGCCGAGTTCATGAACAACCACTACGCGCGGTCGATGGACGCGGCCGGCGACCGCGAGCGCGCGGAGTTCCGCGAGGAGTACTTCCCGCGGAACGCGTGGCCCAGCGACGAACAGCGCGCCTGCGTCGAGGAGTCGCTGGAGCTGGTCGCCAAGGTCGCGGACGCGGACGCGGACGCGCCCGAGCAGTAGGCGGCGCTGGCGCTACGGGTCCCAGCGGCGGAACTGCGGCGCGGAGAAAGCTCAGTTCTCGGCGACGATGTCCCGGACCTGCTCCTTGCGGTCCTCGTCCGTGAGGAACTTCGAGAGCGTCCACTCGAGGTCGTCGAGGACGGCGTCGAAGCCGTCGTCGGTGAGCTCGTACTGGTTGGTGCGCTTGTCGAGTTCGGACTTCTCGACGAGGCCCTTGTTGACGAGGTCGTCGAGGTTCGGGTAGAGTCGGCCGTGGTTGACCTCCTGGCCGTAGTAGTCCTCGAGTTCGCGTTTGATGGCGAGGCCGTAGCGGGCCTCTTCGGCGAGTACTGTCAGGATGTTCTTCTGGAACGCAGTCAGGTCCCGCACGTCGGTCCGTGCAGCGGGTTGTGCCTCTGACATAGCTGACCGAAAGGTGTCTGGCTATTTAACTTCTGCGAGGTGGCATTTTCCCCGCTTAACGACTGGTTTTCGGTAGTTTCGTTCGTTTAGAACGCGAAAATCGGTCGTTTTTGCCCGTTCGTCCGGTGGGCGTCCAGCGCGCTCCGTCGGGACGGCCGGCGCGCCCCTGCGCGGGACCCCCGTGGCCGATTGCGAAAAGCCTTTTTCGCGGTGCGTCCACCCTCCGCCATGGCGAATCTCTGGCAAGACCTCGAGACCGGACCGGACGCACCCGACGTGATCTACGCGGTCGTCGAGTGTCTGAAGGGCGAACGCAACAAGTACGAGTACGACAAGGACATCCCGGGCGTGGTGCTGGACCGCGTGCTCCACAGCAACGTCCACTACCCCTCGGACTACGGGTTCATCCCGCAGTCGTACTACGACGACGAGGACCCCTTCGACGTGCTCGTGCTCGTCGAGGACCAGACGTTCCCCGGCTGCGTCATCGAGGCCCGCCCCGTCGCCCTGATGAAGATGGACGACGACGGCGAGCAGGACGACAAGGTCATCGCGGTGCCCGACGAGGACCCCCGCTACGACCACGTCGACGACCTCGAGGACATCCCCCAGCAGCAGCTCGACGAGATCGAGGAGTTCTTCGAGACGTACAAGAACCTCGAGGCGGGCAAGGAGGTCGAGACGCTGGGCTTCGAGGACGCGCAGGCCGCCAAGGACGCCATCGAGCACGCCCAGGACCTCTACGACGAGAACTTCGCGTAACCCCACGCGTCACTTTTTCGCGCTCCGACGCCCGCCAGCGACGGCCATAACCACGGGGAATGACGCGCCGCCCCACCGATGTGTTATGCGTATGGGTAATTATTTCGGGGAGCCTCCCCTACTGTGAGGTGTAATGGCTGCCAGTCACTCCGAGTTCGGCGTCCGCCACCTCACCGTCGTGCCCACGAACTTCCAGCCCGCGGACAGCGACGACGAGTCCCGACAGCGCGACGCGGACGCGGGCGACGCCGCACACTGAGCCGACGCCGCGAGCCGGCGCGGGACAACATACTTAACGATTCGCGTGGACTCTCGGCCTGATGCTCCCCGAGGTCGGTGCGGTCTCGACGCCCCTGATCGCGCTCGTCGTCGGCACCGTCGCGGTCGGCGGCGCCGGCGGGTACGCCCTCACCACGGTGCTGCGACGCCGCCGCGCCGAATCCGAGGACGAGGACTTCACCCAGCTCCGGGACACCATCGCGGGCCTCGAGTCGGTCGCGCTCGTCGTCCCCGAGAACCCCAGCGTCGACGCGCTCGCGGCCGCCATCGGCCTCCGCGAACTCTGCAACGAGTGGGGGGTCACCGCGCGCATCCTCGCCGAGGACGACGTCACCAGCGACGACGCCAAGGCCTTCTGTAACCTCTTCAACGTCTCGCTGGACGTCGCCGGCGACTCCCTCGACGACTACGACGGCGCGGTCGCGGTCGGCGGCGGCGGCACCGTCCCGTCGTTCGCCAACCGTCCGCCCGTCGTCGCCGTCGTCCGCCACCGGCCCGCCGCCGTCGACCACTCGCTCGTCGTCGCGGGCAACGAGGCCGGGTCGACGTCGACCATCGTCGCGCGCTTCGTCGAGCGCGCCGGCAGCAGCCCCGAACAGGACGTCGCCACGGCGCTCCTCTACGGCATCCGCGCCGGCACCCGGGAGTTCCGGCGGGTGCGCTCCCGCGAGGACTTCCGTGCCGCAACCTTCCTCCAGGAGTTCGCCGATCAGGGCACTATCGACGCGCTCCGCGCGCCCGGCATGAGCGGGGAGACGTTCGACGTCATCGGGCAGGCCATCGCGAACCGCGAGCGCCGCGCGAGCTTCGCCGTCACGAACGTCGGCAGCGTCCCGTCCGCGAGCGCGCTCGAGGAGGCCGCGGACACGCTGCTCCGGCTCGACGGCGTCTCCTCGGCGGCCGCGTTCGGCGTCCACGAGGACACCGTCGTC
>NZ_WPCF01000055.1 GCF_009741975.1 Halobacterium sp. CBA1126
CGACCTCGACGCCCGCCGCGTCCAGCCACGCCGCCACGTCCTCGTCGCCGTGGTGCTCGGGCAACAGCAGCCGGTCCGGGAGCTCCCGTTCCGCGTAGAACTGCACGAGGAACGCCGCCAGCACGTCCGCCGGGCTCTCGTTCTCCGGCGCGTCGAGGTGGTGCTGGTCGCGCTCGACGAGCTGGCCGCGCTCGGCGTGCAGGCGCGCGACCGTCGCGTCCTCGCCCTCCACGGCGACGCCGAGCACGTCCGTGGTCGCCGCGTCGTCGCCGCCCGCGACCGCCCCGCCCGCGCCGCCGTGGAACGCCTCCACGACGTCAAGCCGGTCTCGGAGGTTCGCCGCGCGCTCGAAGTTCTGCTCCTGAGCGGCGCGCTCCATCTCCCGCTCGATGGGGTCCGCGAGCGCGCCCGTCTCCCCCTCGAAGAACCGCCGCGCGGCCTCCACGTCCGCCTCGTACTCTGTCTCGCCGATTTCGCCCGTGCAGGGCGCCGTACACAGCCCCATCTCGTAGTCGAGGCAGGGGCGGTCGCGGTTCCGGTACTTGTGGTCCGAGCAGCCCCGCAGCCCGTACACCTCCCGAATCGCCTTCACGACGGTCTCCACGTCGCCCTTGTCCGTGTACGGGCCGTACGCCGCCGCGCCCTCCTCGGGGTCCCGGGTCACCTCGATGCGGGGGACGGCGTGGTCCGTGAACTGCACGAGCGGGTAGGACTTGTCGTCCTTGAGGCGGACGTTGTACCGCGGCTGGTGGCGCTTCACGAGGTTCGCCTCCAGCAGCAGCGCCTGCGTCTCCGTGTCCGTCACCGCGAAGTCGATTGCGTCCGCGCGCTCGACCATCCGCGCGATGCGCTCGCTGCGCGGTCCGCTCGCGGCCTCGCCGCTCGCGTGTGCAGAGGCGGCTTCGCCGCCTCTCGCGTCCGCGTACGACCGCACGCGGTCCCGCACGTCGACGGCCTTCCCGACGTACAGCACGACGTCGCCGGCGTCCCGCCGCTCGAGGAACTGGTAGACGCCGGGCTCGCTCGGCAGGTCGTCCGCGCGCTCCCGGACCGCGTCCGCGTCCATCACGTCCGAGTAGAGGTGCGGCGACTTTCAACTGCGCGGTCGGCGAACCGCCAGGCTTGAACCGCGGGCCGCCGAACCCCCGAATATGTCCGACACCGAGCGCGTCTGGCTGGTCTTCCGGGAGTACACCGACAAGGGGCTGCTCAACCTCGTCTACGCGACGCCCGAGGGCGACCGCGTGCTCCGCAAGCAGCGGTCGATGAACGCCGGCGACCCCACCGCGGCCGTCGACGCCGACGTCGCCGACCTCGAACCCGTCGAGGACCCCGAGGACCGCGAGCGGTACGGGCAGGAGGCCAGCCGCATGCGGGACTCCCACGACCCCGACGACCGCGTGTAGTTCGCAGCGGCTGCGGCCCGGGGGAAGACACTTCCCGGCGCGCGCCGACGCCCCGACCATGCAGTCAGCCCTCCCTCCGGTGGTAGCGTGACGTGGCCCGTCGTCGCGCGCCGCGACCTCCGCGCGCTCCGCGCGGACAACTCCCTGCTGGTGTTCGGCGGCTTCTTCGCGCTGCTGGCCGCCGCCGTCGCGTACGGCGGCACGAACGGCCCCGGCGTCACGCCGCTGCCCGCCGCGCTCGCGCTCCTGTTCCTGTTCGCCGTGCCGCTGACCGCCGGCACGCTCACCCACGAGGCCGTGCCGGGCGCCGTCGCCAGCGGCCGCGTCCGCGCCACGCTCTCGCTGCCGCACTCCCGGCCGTCCGTCCTCGCGGCGCCGGCGCCGCCCGCCTCGCGACGACGCTCGTCGCCGTCCTCGCCGCCATCGCCGTCGCGGCCGCCGGCTACGCGCTCCGCGGCGCGGCCGTGCCCGCGGTCCGCGTGCTCGCCGTGCTCGCGCTCGCCGCGCTGCTGGCCGCCGCGTTCGTCGCCGCGACGCTCGCGTTCACCGCGCGGTCGACGTCCACGACGCTCGCGGCCGCGACCACGTACGGGTTCTTCGCGGTGGCGTTCTTCTGGCCCATCGCGTTGAGCCTCGGGCGCGTCGTCCTCGCCGGCCAGTTCGGCGTCCGAATCGGCGACGGCCTCGTGGACGCGCTCGTCGTCGCCAGCCCCGTCTACGCGTACGCGAACGCGCTCACCGTCGTCGGCGTCGACCCGGTGGCGACGACGGGCGCGGTTCCCGACGGCGTCGGCGTCGCCTTGCTGTTCGCGTGGACGGTCGCCGCGTTCGCGCTCGCGGCGCGACGATTCGACCGCGTCGACCTCTGAGACGCCGCCGCGCGGTCGCTCGCCCTGCGAACGACCCCAACGGATTTAGGCTGGCCGTGCGACCCTCTCCGCATGGCAGCAATCGAACTCGCCGGCGTCACCAAGCGGTACGGTGACGTCACCGCCCTCCACGACCTCGACCTCCAGGTCCAGTCCGGGGAGATCTACGGCTTCCTCGGACCGAACGGCGCCGGGAAGTCCACGACCATCGACGTCCTCCTGGACTTCGTGCGCCCGACGTCGGGCACCGCGACGGTGCTCGGCCACGACGTCAACGAGGAGTCGCTGGCCATCCGCCAGCGCATCGGCGTCCTCCCCGAGGGGTTCCACGTCTACGAGCGACTCACCGCCCGCCAGCACCTCGAGTTCGCCATCGAGTCGAAGGGCGCCGACGACGACCCCGACGCCCTCCTGGAGCGCGTCGGCATCCCCGACGCCGCCGACCGGAAGGCCGGCGGCTTCTCGAAGGGGATGCAGCAGCGGCTCGCGCTCGCCATCGCGCTCGTCGGCGACCCCGAGCTGTTGATTCTGGACGAGCCCTCCACGGGGCTGGACCCGAACGGCGCCCGCGAGATGCGCGAGATCATCACCGAGGAGGCAGACCGCGGCGCCACGGTCTTCTTCTCCAGCCACATCCTCGAGCAGGTCGAAGCCGTCTGCGACCGCGTCGGCATCCTGCAGGCCGGCGAGCTCGTCGCCGAGGACACCATCCGCGGGCTCCGCGAGGCCGCCGGCACCGGGTCGTCGCTGACGGTCACCGTCGCGGAACTCACGCCGGAAATCGTCGAAGCCGTCGAGGACGTCCCCGGCGTTTCGAGCGTCGACACGGACCGCGACACGCTCACCGTCGACGCCGAGGACGCCTCGAAGACCGACATCCTCGACGCCGTCGAGGCCGCGGGCGGCGAGGTCACCGACTTCGCCACCCGGGAGGCGTCGCTGGACGACGTGTTCGCGGCGTACACCGACGAGGAGGTGACGGCATGAGCTGGTCGGCGGTCGCGAAGAAGGACTTCCAGGACGCCGCGCGCTCGAAGGCGCTGTGGGCGCTGTCCGCGCTGTTCGTGCTGTTCATGGCCGGCGTCGCGTACGCCTACACGTTCGTCGGCCAGCAGGGCGGCGAGCTCGAGGCGCTCGGGCTGCTGGTCTTCCTCGTCAGCCCCGTGACGCTGCTCGTCCCGCTGACCGCGCTCGTGATGTCCCACAAGGCCATCGCCGGCGAGGTCGAGTCCGGGAGCGCGAAGTTCCTGCTGTCGCTGCCGCACACCCGGCGGGACGCCGTCGTCGGGAAGGTCGTCGGCCGCGGCGCCGTCCTCGGCGTCGCCGTCCTCGTCGGCCTCGTCGTCGCGGCCGTCGTCACGCTCGCGCTCTACGACAGCTTCGACGCGCTGGCGTACGTCGGCTTCTCCGCGCTGACCGTGCTGCTCGCCGTGCTGTACACCGCCGTCGGCGTCGGCATCTCCGCGACCACGAAGGACTCCGGGCGCGCCACCATCATCGCCGCCGTGTTCTTCGTCGTCTTCGAGGTCGCGTGGGGCGTCGTCGTCAGCGGCGTCCACTACCTCGTGAACGGCACGCTCAGCCCGCGCAGCCTCGAGTCGATTCCGGACTGGTACCTCCTGTTGAACCGCGTCCCGCCGTCGTCGGCGTTCACGAACGCCGTCTACCAGTTCCTCCCCGGGGAGTCGACGCTCGTCGCCCAGCTGTTCCCGCAGAACCCGCCGTTCTACCTCTCGAAGTGGGCGGCGCTCGCGACGATGCTCGCGTGGCTCGTCGTCGTCCCCGCCGTCGGCTACTACGTCTTCGAGCGCGCGGACCTCTAGGGCGTCCACTCGTAGCGCCGCGTCGCCGCGCCGTCGAAGCGCGGCCCCGCGCCCGCGTCCTCGAACCCCTCCGCGAGCAGCACGTCGCCGAGCGCGTCGTTCTCGTCGAGGACCACTTCGACCGAGCGGTCCTCGTGGGCCGCGAACTCCCGGGGCGCGTCCAGCAGCGCGGCCACGACGTCCGGGTCGCCCGCGAGCCGCGTGACGTGGACGGCGCCCCGCCACGCGTCGAACGCGACGAACCCGGCGACCCCGTCGTCGCCCTCCGCGACCCGCACCGTGCGGTCCCTGACGAGGCGCGCGGCGTCGAGGTCGCCGTCGACGAGCGCGTCCAGCGCGGCCGCGTCCTCGGCCGTCGCGTCACGAACGTTCATGAGTTCAAGTACGACGGCGACGAACTTAACGCCGCGGCCGCGGGGACGGCAACCGTTTCGTGCATGCAAGCAGTTATCACTGTCCCCGTCCCTACGGCCCCGGTAATGAGCACGGCTCCGACGACCGGTGGGAAGCGATGCGCGTAGTGGCGAAGTTCGGCGGCACCAGTCTCGGGAGCGGCGACCGCATCGAGCGGGCCGCCGACTCCATCGCGGACGCGGTCGCCGCCGGCCACGAACTGGCGGTCGTAGCGTCTGCGATGGGGAACACGACCGACGAACTCCTCGAGGACATCACCTTCGACGCCGACGACGCCGACCGCGCGGAGATCGTCTCTATGGGCGAACGCACCTCCGTGCGGATGCTGAAGGCGGCGCTGTCCGCCCGCGGCGTGAACGCCGTCTTCCTCGAGCCCGGCCACCCGGACTGGCCGGTCGTCGCCAACGACCGCGGCGAGGTCGACGCCGAGGAGACCCAGCGCCGCGTCGAGGCGCTGGCCGAGGACCTCGGCGACGTCGTCCCCGTCATCACGGGCTTCCTCGCCGAGGACCACGAGGGCAACGTGACGACGCTCGGCCGCGGCGGCAGCGACACCACGGCCGTGATGCTCGGCCGGTACGCCGGCGCCGACGAGGTCGTCATCGTCACCGACGTCGAGGGCGTCATGACCGGCGACCCCCACGTCGTCGAGGGCGCGCGCAACGTCGGCGAGATCACCGTCGACGAGCTCCGGAACCTCTCGTTCCGCGGCGCCGAAGTCGTCGCGCCGTCCGCGCTGTCGTTCAAGGACGACGACCTCGACGTCCGCGTCATCCACTACCAGCACGGCGACCTGCTCTCCGGCGGCACCAAGATCGAGGGGCAGTTCGAGAACATGATCGACATGCGGGACACGCCGCTGGCGTGTCTCACCGTCGCCGGCCGCGCCATCCGCAACCGCCCCGGCATCATGTCGACGCTGTCGACGGCGCTGTACGACTCCGACATCAACGTCGACGCGGTCGCCTCCGGGATGGACTCGATGACGTTCTACGTCGACGAGGACGTCGCCGAGCGCGCCGAGAACGTCCTCCACAGCGAGGTCATCGAGGTCGGCGAGCTCTCCTCGGTCACGGTCCGCGACGAGGTCGCGGTCATCCGCGTGCTCGGCGGCGAGCTCCCGAACCAGCCGGGCGTCCTCCGGCGCATCGTCGACCCCATCGCGGACGCCGGCATCAACGTCATCGACATCATCTCCAGCGCCACCTCCGTCGCGGTGTTCGTCGACTGGGACGACCGCGAGGAGACCCTGGACATCGTGCAGGACCACTTCGGCTCGTAACGCCGGCTCCTCTCCTTCGATTCCCCTACCGGCCGTCGGCCAGCCGTTCGGCCGTCCCGTCCGGCAGCCCCGCCTCCCGGACGGCTTCGGCGACCCGCTCGACGTCGTACTCGACGCGGCGCTCCTCGACGGACAGGTCCTCGAGGTCCAGCAGCGCGTACGCCGCCCGCGGGTCGCGGTCGCGGGGCTGGCCGACGCTCCCCGGGTTCATCACGACGCCGTCGTCGTAGACTTCGTGGTGCTGGACGTGCGTGTGCCCGAGAATCAGGACGTCCTCGCCGTCCAGCAGGTGCGGGCCGAACGCGTCCGGGTACGTGTAGCGGTCCTGCACCTCGGGGTGGTCGTGGACGACCTTCACGCGGCCGTCGAACAGCGTGCGCTCCCGCGGCAGGCGTTCGACCCACTCGCGCTGGACGTCGTTCAGCTCCCGCTTGGCGTGCCGGATTCCCGCCTGAGCCATCCCGTTCCCGCGGAAGTTCCGGTCGCTCGCCACCATCCGGTCGTGGTTCCCCATCACCGTCGGCACGTCGCGCTCGCGGAGCGCGTCCACGCACGCCGCGGGCCACGGGTTGTACCCGACCACGTCGCCCGCGCAGACGAGCGCGTCCACGTCCGGCAGGTCCTCGAGGACGGTCTCCAGCGCGACGAGGTTCGCGTGCACGTCGGAGACGACGCCGACTCTCATGGGTGAGCCTCGGACGCCCGCGAACTTAGGTGTCCGGCTCGCACTCGCCGCCGACCGCCCGCGTCACTGCCGCGGCTCGCCGGCGGGTTCGGTGGTCGCGCCGCGGCCCGCGCCGAGCGCGGTGGCGACGCCGTTCGTCCACCCGAAGCCGTACTGGAGGCGGTACTCGCCGTCGTCGGCCGCGACCGCCGCCGACTGGACGTCGTACTTCTCGGCCATCCGGCCGCGCTCCTCGAACGCCGAGCGGTTCAGCGAGAGCCAGCGGTCGGTCACCTCGGCCGCGAGGTCGTCGTGGCCGTACCGCCGGAGGCCGACGGCCGCCATCCAGTGCAGGGGCGCCCAGCCGTTCGGCGCGTCCCACTGCTCGCCGGTGGTCTCCAGCGTCGTCACGAGGCCGCCCGGCCGCAGGAAGTCGCTGCGGAGGCGTTCCGCGACGGCGGCCGCGCGCTCGTGGTCGGCCGCGCCCACGAACAGCGGCGCCACGCCCGCGAGCGTGAGGCGGTCCGTCTGCTCGCCGTCCGTCCAGCAGTAGTCGACGTAGAACTCCCGGTCGTCGTCCCAGCAGTACTGCTCGATGGCGCGGCGCCGGCGCTCGGCGGCGTCGGCGTACCGGTCGGCGGCCTCCGGGCGGTCGAGGCGCGCCAGCCAGTCCGCGAGCGCGGACTCGACGCCGTAGAGGACGGCGTTGAGGTCCACCGGCACGAGGTCCGTCGTGCGGATGCTCGTCCGGTCGTCGACGGCCGCCAGCCACCGGGAGCTGAAGTCCCAGCCGGACTCGCAGGCCGCCCGGATGTCGCGGAACAGCCGCGGGCGGTCGTCGGGCGCCACGCCGGCGGCGAGCTCGCGGTCCTGGGCGTACGACTCCGGCCGCGGCGCGCGCGGTCGTCCCAGTAGCGGTTCGCGACCCCGCCGTCGGGCAGCGAGACGACGCGCCGGTGGCTGTCGGGGCCCTCGGACCCCGCCACGCGGTCGCGGCCGTCCGTCCAGAAGGCGTACTCGGTCTCGAGGGCGTCGACGAACGGCGCCACGGCCTCGAACCCGCGCTCGCGCTCGAGCACCCGCAGCATCCGGTAGAACAGCGGGACCTGCGAGCGGCTGTCGTAGTAGACGCGGTTCCCGAGCGGGACGAACCCGAACCGGTCGACCAGCGACGCGACGTTCTCGACCATCGCCTCGACGGCGTCGACGCGGCCAGCCGTCCCGAGCCCCTCGGCGATGAAGTAGCTGTCCCAGTAGTACATCTCGCGGAACCGCCCGCCCGGCACGACGTGGGGGTTCGGGAGCGGAATCAGCGTGGACGCCGACTCGGGGTCGACGTCGAACGTCCGCGTGAGCGGCTCCCACAGCGACTCGACGTGGGACTCCATCGTCGTCCCCGTCGGGTCGACGTCCGCGCCGACGGGCTCCGGCAGCCGGAAGTTCCGCTCGACGAACGCCGCGAGGTCGAAGTCGGGGTCGTCTCTCGCGGCGAGGTAGCGCTCGCGGAGGTGGGCTGCGGGCACGCGGGGCTCGGCGTCGACGAACCGCTTGCAGTCCTCGAACAGGCCGCGCTCCTGGACCGACCGGAACAGCTCGCCGGCGACCTGCGGGTATCGTCCGTAGTCGAACGCGCGGGCACTCATCTGCCACATCTTATGATAGGATTAGTAAGTAAGTGTTGGGTCGAAGGGGAAACCCGCCTACTGGGGCGCCCTCTCGGGAGTATCCAATTCAATTCTGGATGATTAATTATAAGTGCAGTAAATCAGTACAAGCCGGTACGTCCATGACCAACATTAGCATGCGGTCGGTCAGCAAGTTCTTCGACGGAGGTGATATCATCGCGAACTACGAGCTCGACCTCGAAGTCGAAGACGGCGAGTTCCTCGTGTTCCTCGGTCCCTCCGGCTGCGGGAAGACGACCGCGCTCCGGATGATCGCCGGGCTGGAGACGCCCTCGGACGGCGAAATCTACTTCGACGACGACCGGGTCGACGACATGCCCCCGGCGGACCGGAACGTCGCCATGGTGTTCCAGAACTACGCGCTGTACCCGCACATGAGCGTGCGGGAGAACATCGAGTACCCGCTGAAGGTGCGCGGCGTCCCGCCCGAGGAGCGCGACGAGCGCGTCGCCGAGATCGCGGAGCTGCTCCACATCGAGGACCAGCTCGACAGCGACCCCGCCTCCATCTCCGGCGGCCAGCGCCAGCGCACGTCGCTGGCCCGCGCCATCATCCGCGAACCGTCCGTGTTCCTGCTGGACGAACCGCTCAGCAACCTCGACGCGAAGCTCCGCCTCGAGATGCGCTCGGAGCTCAAGCGCCTCCAGAACGAACTGGACATCACGACCGTCTACGTCACGCACAACCAGGAGGAGGCGATGAGCATGGGCGACCGCATCGCCGTCATGAACGAGGGGACCATCCGGCAGGTCGCCGAACCCGAGGAGCTCTACCGGCGCCCCAAGACCGCGTGGGTCGCGCAGTTCATCGGGTCGCCGCCGATGAACCTCCTCGAGGGCACGAACCGCGACGGCACGATCCGCGTCGACGACGAGAACAGCGTGCCGGCCGCCCGCGAGACGACGTCCGCCGACGTCTCCGTCGGCTTCCGACCGGAGGACGCCGCGGTCACGACGACCGAACCCGACACCGACTGGCGGCTCCGCGGGACGGTCAAGACCGTCGAACCGCTCGGCGAGTACGTGCTCGTGAACGTCGACGTCGGCGACACGACGGTCAACGCCAAGGTCGACCGGACCGACGTCGAATCGGGCCAACAGGTGTTCCTCAGCGTCGACCCCGACGACGTCTACCTCTACGACGGGGACGGCGAGCTCGTCGCCTGATACCATGTCTAGCACGGACCTCTTCGAGGGCGGCTTCGGCGCGGACGTCGACTGGGAGAAGACCAAGGCCATCCTCATCTTCATGGCGCCCGGGCTCACCCTGTTCGGCATCTTCTCCGTCGGCCCGATGGTGTACTCCGCGTGGGGGAGCTTCTACGTGTGGGACGCGTTCACCGTCCAGCAGTTCGTCGGCCTCGACCAGTGGGTCGCGACGTTCACGGACGACGCCATCATCAACTGGTCGAACCTCGCGTCGTTCACCTACCCGATGGGCGCGCTCCCCCAGAACCTCATCTGGATGGTCATCCACGTCCCGCTGAGCACGGTTCTCGGGCTCGGCCTCGCGTTGCTGTTCGCGGACCTCCGCGGCCGCCGCATCCTGCGCTCGATGGTGTTCCTCGGGTTCACCACGCCGACGGTCGTCATCGGCCTCGTGCTGCTGTTCGTCTACGACCCGCAGGCGGGCGTGTTCAACGAGATCCTCCGGACCATCGGCCTCGAGGGGCAGGTGCGCAACTGGCTCCAGGAGCCACAGATCGCCATCTACGCGCTCATCGCGGGCGGCGTCTGGGTCCAGACCGGGTTCAGCATGCTCGTCTACAGCTCCGCGCTCGCGGGCATCGACCCGTCGCTGCTGGAGTCCGCGCGCATCGACGGCGCCGGCCCGTTCCGCCGGTTCAAGGACGTCATCTGGCCGCTCGTCAAGCCGGTGACCGCCGTCGTCGTCATCATGAGCACCATCTGGGTCATCCGCATCTTCGCCATCGTCTACGCCGCGGGCGGCCCCTCCGGCGGCCCCAACGGGGTGTTCTCCGTGCTCGGGCTGGAGGTCTACCAGGCGGCGTTCTCCATCCCCATCGAGTACGGGAAGGCGATGGTGATCGCGCTCGTCGAACTGATAATCACGCTCCCGATGGCGTGGTACATCGCACGAATGGACTGAGTACACAATGACTGGACACTCACCCGACGACCACGACGCACGCACGGACGGCGGGACGCGCACCCGCGACCCGCCGGAGACGGCACCGGACGACTTCCAGGACACCGGCACCCGGCTGGTGTCGAAGATACCCACCGGCGCGCGCGCAGTCAGGTACGCCGTCGCCGTCGGCATCGCCGTGCTCTGGGTCGTCCCGCTGCTCGGCCTGCTGATGGCGTCCGTGCGCCCGCTCGAACAGATCATCCAGGGCTGGTGGCACATCGAGGGGATGACCGTCACCTTCCAGAACTACGCCGAGGCGTGGACGTTCAAGTCCGGCCCGATGCGGCAGGCGCTGTTCAACACCGCCATCGTCACCATCCCGTCGGTGCTGGCGGTCACCCTCCTCGGGACGATGGTCGCGTACCCGTTCGCGCGCTTCGACTTCCCCGTGAAGACGGGGCTGTTCTTCCTGCTCATCGTCGTCATGGCGGCGCCGCCGGAGCTCGTCGCGATGGGCAACTACAACACCCTCCGGGCGACCGGCCTCTTCGACACCTACATGGGCCTGATTCTGGTCCACATCGGCTGGGGGATGGGGTGGGTCGTGATGTTCCTCCGGAACTACCTGCTCGGCCTCCCCGAGGAGCTCGAGGAGGCCGCGCGCATCGACGGCGCCTCCCGCTACCAGATATTCAAGTCCATCGTGTTGCCGTACTCGATGCCCGCGTTGGTCTCGGTCGCGGTCATCCAGTTCACGTGGGTCTGGAACTCCTTCTTCTTCCCCCTCGTGTTCATGCGCTCGACCGACAAGAAGCTCGCACCGCAGGTGCTCCCGCTGATGAAGGGCCGCCTCCAGATCGACTGGGGGCTGGTCGCCGCGGGGTCGGTGCTGACGATGATCGTCCCCATCGTGTTGTTCCTCGTGCTCCAGAAGTACTACAAGCGCGGGATGGTCGCGGCGGTCGCCGACTGAGCCGCCGCTCGCGGTCGTCTTCTGTCTTCACCCTTCGCCGCTGAACGCGGTCGCTGCGTCGGCGACGCGAGAAAACGAGTGCGGGCGCGTCAGTACGGTAGCAGGCCGGAGACGGTGGCCAGCACCACGACCGCGACCGCGAGCAGCTGCGCGACGAAGAACGCCCGCGAGGACGACCAGCCGAAGTACAGCAGCGCCCCCGTCGGCACGGCGGCGATGGCCGAGGGCCACGCGCCCATCGTGAAGAGGATGGCGAGGAACCCCGTGGTGAAGAGGATGAGCGCGTCCATCCCCAGCGACAGCGAGTTGCGGCGCCGGAGCTCCTCGGGGTCGCAGGCCCGCCGGAGTTCGCCGACGACGCTGTCCGAGCGCCGGTCGGTCGTCTCGGTCGGCGTCATCGGTTAGGCGTCCAGCGTGTTCTCGTGGGCTTCGTCGAGCGCGGACACGATCTCCGAGGTCGGCGTGTCCGGCGACGCCCACAGGCCCTTGAGCTGCGACCAGAACTCCTGCTGGAACGGGTTGCCGAGCGCGTCGTCGAGGTCCGGGACGACGGTCACCTCGTCGGCCAGCTGCGGGAGCTGGGACATGACCTCGCTCTGGTAGGCGTCCGTCGGCACCTGCGTGTTCGACGGGACGAAGCCGCCGAGTTCCACCCACTGCCGCTGGCCTTCCGCGGAGACGAACGAGCTCAGGGCGTCCCGCGCGGTGTCGACCTTCTCGGAGTACTTCGGCACCGTGAACCAGTTGACGCTGGACGCGATGCCCTCGACGCCGGGGAGCCGGAAGACGCCGAGGTCGGAGACGTCCTCGACGGCGTCCTGGGCGGTCGTGAACGACCCCATGAAGTACAGCGGGGTCGAGCCGTCCCAGAAGTACTCGTACTGGACGCCGAAGTCCCGCATCTGGCTGAAGTACCCCTCGTCGTGGAGTTCCTTCACCTCGTCGAAGGCCGCCGCGACGCGGTCGTCGGTGAACGACGCGTCGCCGCTGATGAGGTTCTGCTGGAGCTCGGCGCCGTTCTCCTGTCGCATGAAGAACGCCTCCATGAGGTCGCTGAGCGGCCACCCGGTGCCGTTGCCGGAGGCGATGGGCGCGTCGACGCCCTCCACGCTCGAGATGGAGTCAAGCAGCGACCGGAACTCCTCGTAGTTCGACGGCTCCGAGAGGCCGTGCTCCTCGAAGAACGACTCCCGGTACCAGAAGCCGGGCTTGAGGTCCATCTTGAACGGCGCCGCGTACACCTCGCCGTCGACGGTGACCCGGGACGGGTCGACCGCGAAGTTGTCCGGGTCCCACGCGTCCCCGACGGGCGCGAGGTGGCCGTTCTGGGCGTCGCTGACGATGCGCGCGGGCGACGGCATCACGACGATGTCCGCGGACGCGACGCCGGACTCGTAGTCCATCAGCGTCCCCGTCAGCAGGCTGTCAGTGTCCCGCGGGAAGTACTCGATCTCGACGCCGGTCTCCTCCTCGACGTAGCTCATCACCTCGCCGAACGACGACTGCTCTTCGCCCGACCAGACGCCGGTGACCTCGAGGGTGGACGCGCCGCCGCCCGACCCGCCGTCGGAGCCGCCGTCTTCGGTCGCGTCGCCGTCACCGTCGCCGCCACCGCCGCCGAGACAGCCGGCGAGGCCGGTGGTCGCGAGCACCGACGCAGCACCGGTGGTCTTGAGTACGTTCCGCCGCGTTCTGTGTGACCGGTCGGTACGGTCTCCCATAGCACTAACCGCATGATAATCCATTTACTTCAAATTTGGTTATTAATTACCGCTATAGTTACTTGTGATAGCGACGCGCGGTCCGGTGACCGCGCGATTTATCCGGTCGCGTTCGCCACCGTCGAGCGTGTCCGCCGAAGACCGCGCGCAGGACGCGACGGCGTCCCGGCCGAACGTCGTCCTCGTCCACTGCCACGACCTCGGCCAGTACCTCGGCTGCTACGGCGCCGACGTCGACAGCCCCAACCTCGACGCCCTCGCAGCCGACGGCGTCCGCCTCGAACGCAGCTTCTGCACCGCCCCGCAGTGCTCGCCCAGCCGGTCGAGCATGATGACCGGCGCGTACCCCCACGTGAACGGCGTCATGGGCCTCGCGCACATGGGCTGGGCGCTCGACGACGACTGGACGACGCTCCCCGAGTACCTCGGGGACGCCGGCTACTCGACGCACCTCCTCGGGTTCCAGCACGAGGTCCCCGACGACCCGGCGCGGCTCGGCTACGACCGCGTCGACACCGACACCAAGCGCGCGCTCGAACTCGTCGACGTCGTCGACGACTTCTTCGCCGCCCGCGCCGACGCCGACGACCCGTTCTTCGTCTCCGTCGGCATCGAGGAACCCCACCGGCCGTTCCGCCGCGAGTACGTCCCCGACGAGGTGTACGACGACCCCGACCCGGCCGACGTCGACCTCGGGGACTTCCCGTACCTCCCGGACGACCCGGCGTCCGCGAGGACGTCGCCGACCTCCAGTCGCTGATCGCGGGCACACTCGACCCCGCCGTGGGCGCGTTCCGGGAGTCGCTGGCCGACGCCGGCCTCGAAGACGAGACGGTCTTCGTGTTCACGA
Organism: Halobacterium sp. CBA1126; assembly: GCF_009741975.1. GTDB lineage: Archaea > Halobacteriota > Halobacteria > Halobacteriales > Halobacteriaceae > Halobacterium. Next base: position 13,779 of record NZ_WPCF01000055.1, read on the forward strand.
CCGACCACGGGCTCGCGATGCCGCGCGCGAAGGGGACGTGTTACGACGCCGGCCTCGAGACCGCGCTGCTGGTCCACCAGCCCGGCGTCGTCGAGGGCGGCGACGTCCACGACGACCTCGTCAGCAACGTCGACCTCGCGCCGACGCTGCTGGACCTCGCCGGCGTCGACCCGCCGACCGACGTCGCCGGCCGCTCGTTCGCCGACCTCCTCCGGGACGGCACGCCCCACGACCGCGAGCGCGTCTACGGCGAGATGACGTGGCACGACCGCTACAACCCCGTGCGGGCCGTCCGGACGGACCGCTACAAGTACGTCCGGAACTTCTCCGTGCTCCCGCGTGTGTTCGTCCCGCTGGACGTCGCGCCGACCGCCAGCGGCCGCGCCGTCCTCGAACAGTTCCACGTCGAACAGCGCCCCGCCGAGGAGCTCTACGACCTCGAACGCGACCCCCACGAGCGAGAGAACCTCGCGTCGGACCGCGCGCCCTTCGAGACCGCCGCGGAGGCCGGCGACCCCGACCCCGAGTACGTCGACGTCCTCGACCGCCTCCGGTCGGAGCTCGAGGAGTGGATGGAAGCGACTGACGACCCGCTGCTCGACGGCCCCGTCCCGTACCCCGACGTCGAGTAGCCGGCCCGCACGGAGCGAAGCGGCCGGCGGCGGCCGTCCAGTACGTTTTATACACTCGCGTAGTCATTCGCTCCCATGGATACGGAGGAACTGCTGGAGACGCTCCAAGCCGCGGACCTCTCTTTCTACCAGGCCAACGCCTACGTCGCCCTGCTGGAGCTCGGGACCGCGTCCGCGACCGAAGTCGCCGACGCCAGCGAAGTCCCGGACGCCCGCATCTACGACGTGCTGCGGGACCTCGACGACCTCGGCTACGTGGAACTGTACGAACAGGAGACGTTCCAGGCGCGCGCCACCGACCCCGAGACCATCGTCGACGGGCTCACCGACCGCGCGAGCGCCCTCGAGAACGCCGCCGAGGAGATACAGGACCGCTACGAGCGCCCGACCCTCGACACCCAGACCGTCAGCATCGTCAAGCGCTTCGACACCGTCATCGAGGCCGCGCGGTCGTTCGTCAGGGACGCCGAGATACAGATTCACGCGACGCTCACGCGCGACCAGTTCGAGACGCTCCGCGACGACCTCGCGGACGCCCACGACCGCGGCGTCACCGTCAACGTCACGCTGCTCGGCGGGGACGACGACCCGCCGCTCGGGGACGACGACTTCGAGGGCGCCGTCAGCGCCGTCCGCCGCTTCCACCGCCCGTCGCCGTTCATCGTCACCTCCGACCTCCGCCGGACCGCGTTCGCGCCCAACCCCGCGGCCATCGAGGAGTACGGCCTCATCCTCCAGAACCGCTCGTTCACGTACGTGTTCTTCTGGCACTTCCTGCTGTTCGCGTGGCTGCCATCGCCGACCGTCTACGCCGAGGACGCCGCGACGCCGAAGCGGTACGCGGACATCCGCCAGTTCCTCCTCGAACACCGCCAGCTGCTCCGCGACGACGCCACCGTCACCGTCGAAGTCGCGGGCCGCCACGTCGAGGACAACCGCGACGTCACCGTCTCCGGCCCCATCGTCGACACGGACCACGGCTCCGCGGCCGCCGGGTCGCTCAGCTCCGACGTGCTCGCGCTCACCGGCACCGCGACGTTCGTCGTCGACGACGGCGACGACCGCCACACCGTCGGCGGCTGGGGCGCGACCTACGAGGACGTCGAAGCCCGCTGCATCACCGTCACGGCCGTCGAAGACGTCCCCGCGGAGAACTGACTAGTCGCCGTTCTCGATTGCGGTCGCGTAGCCGTCGCCGTCCCGCACGACGCCGACCGCGCAGACCGCGTGCTCGAACGCCGCGCTGTACGCTTCCTCGGCGACTTCGCCCGCGCTCTCGCCCTCGAAGCCGATGGGTTCGGGGCTGTCCTTCTCGTAGGTCGCAACCAGCGTCGGCTCCTCGACCGCTTCCACGAGCAGGGCGTCCTTCCGCACCGTACCGACGTACGCGTCGCCGTCAGGGGTCAGCACGCCCGCGATGCGGGGCGTGTCGTAGTCGTCTTTCTCGTAGTCGAGCGCGAGCAGGCTCTCCGCGAGCGCGTCCCGCGCCGGGTAGCCGAGGCCGAGCTTCTCCGTGACGGGGTCGACGTGGCTGCCGTTCCCGACGACCGCGTGGCCCGCGGCCTCCCGGTAGCAGTTGTACGACACGTAGGGGTTGTCCGTCTCCGGCGCGTCCGGCGTGGGCGCGACCGTCAACGCCGCGTCGCGTTCGACCACGCGGCGGTTCGGGAACGACCGCGAGGACACTCGGTACGCTGCCACGTCCGGACCGACGACGACGAACCGTCCGACGTACATACGCGAACGTGCATTCTCGGCCGGCAAATAGGCGTCGAACTACACACGTTCGCGGCGTCGCGGCGGCGCGCGGCGCGTCGCCGTCGTCGGGGTTCGCAACACTCATAAGCCACAATCGCGTTCTGTCGTGTGCGAGCAGTCCATTAGGGTAGTGGCCAATCCTGAAGCCTTCTGGGGGCTTCGACCCTGGTTCGAATCCAGGATGGACTACTCAA
>NZ_WPCF01000094.1 GCF_009741975.1 Halobacterium sp. CBA1126
CTTGCCGGCGCCGTTCGGCCCGAGGAACCCGAACACCTCGCCGGCGTCGACCTCGAAGGAGACGTCGTCGACGGCGACGAGGTCCCCGTACCGCTTGGTGAGGTCGCGGAGTTCGATGGCGGCCATGGGCCAACGGACACGGACCCGCGCAAAGAAGATTCGGCCCGAACGCAGGGAACGCTCACCGACCAGCCGGCAGCCGGGGCTTTCCGGGCGTCCTCATCGACTCCGTCCCGGGCGCGGAGAGCGACCAGTCAACTGGGCGGCGGCGTTCGCGGGGCTTAACCGGTCGGCGGGCCAACGGCGTGGTAATGACCGAGCCGCGGGTGCCGGGCGCCGAGGACGACGACGCGTGGGTGGACCTCCCGTGCGGGGAGCAGGCCCACGTGAAGGACTTCGACCTGGGGATGCGGGAGTACGACTGTTCGTGCGGGGAGACGCACGCGGTGGTGATGGACATGCATCCGCCGTCGCGGTTCGTGCCGGAGGACATCGTGGGGGTGCTGAAGGAGGCGGTGACGCCGGCGCCCGACGACGAGTTCGAGGAGTTCGGGACGCCGCACCTGATGGGCGCGGTGATGGAGCAGCTCCCGGAGGACATCGTGGCGGTCGACGAGAGCGAGAACGGGAGCGTGGGGTACGCGCTGCTGTGGGTGACGGACCTCGACGCCCGGGAGCTCCACGAGGTCGTCGTGGAACTGGTCGTGGAGCTGATGGACCACGCGGTGAGCCACGCCGACGACAGCGGCACGGAGAGCGAGTTCGAACAGCAGATGGAGGAGTTCGACGTGAGCGAGTTCGTGGACGCGTACCGCGCGCAGCGGGACTTCGACGACGAGTACGACACGCCGGCGTGAGCAGTACGATAACAGGAGACAGGGGTTCGGTGAGGGCGACGGGTTCGGCCGCGTGTGTCGCGCAGCGCCGTTCAGCCGGTCGTGTCGCGGCCACGCCCGACGTGTTTCGATTTTCGTAATTCGACTTCGAACTTCTGTGCATTCCGCGGAGCTTATTACGATGGGCGAACTCCCCACGAGTAGAATGAGCGAGCACGACGACCGCACGGTACTGCTCATCGGGAGCGGCCCCATCCAGATCGGACAAGCGGCTGAGTTCGACTACTCCGGCGCGCAGGCCTGTCGCGCGCTCCAGGAGGAGGGGGTGCGAGTCGTGCTCGTCAACTCCAACCCGGCGACCATCATGACCGACCCCGAGATGGCCGACGCGGTCTACATCGAGCCCATCACGACCGACGCCATCGCGGAGGTCATCGCGGCAGAGGACCCCGACGGCGTCATCGCGGGGCTTGGCGGCCAGACCGGCCTGAACGTCACCGCGGAGCTCGCCGAGGAAGGCGTCCTCGACGAGTACGACGTCGACATCATGGGGACGCCGCTGGACACCATCTACGCGACCGAGGACCGCGACCTGTTCCGCCAGCGCATGGAGGACCTCGGCGAGCCCGTGCCGGCGTCGACGACCATCGCGCTGGACGACGACGAGTCCGTCGAGGACTTCGACGAGGAGGCGTTCCGCGACCGCGTCGAGGCCGCCGCCGCGGAGGTCGGCGGGCTGCCGGTCATCGCGCGCACGACGTACACGCTCGGCGGGAGCGGCTCCGGCGTCGTCGACGACATGGACGAGCTCGTCGCCCGCGTGCGGAAGGGCCTGCGGCTCTCGCGGAACGACGAGGTGCTCGTCACCGAGTCCATCGAGGGCTGGGTGGAACTCGAGTACGAGGTGATGCGGGACGCCGACGACTCCTGTATCATCATCTGCAACATGGAGAACATCGACCCGATGGGCATCCACACGGGCGAGTCCACCGTCGTCACGCCGAGTCAGGTCATCCCGGACGACGGCCACCAGGAGATGCGCGACGTGGCCCTCGAGGTCATCCGCGACCTCGGGATTCAGGGCGGCTGTAACATCCAGTTCGCGTGGCGCGACGACGGCACGCCCGGCGGCGAGTACCGCGTCGTCGAGGTCAACCCCCGCGTCTCGCGCTCGTCGGCGCTCGCGTCGAAGGCGACCGGCTACCCCATCGCGCGGGTGACCGCGAAGGTCGCGCTCGGCAAGCGCCTCCACGAGATCGAGAACGAGATCACCGGCGAGACCACCGCGGCCTTCGAGCCGGCAATCGACTACGTCGTGACGAAGGTGCCGCGGTGGCCCAAGGACAAGTTCCCGGACGTGGACTTCACGCTCGGCACGGCGATGAAGTCCACGGGGGAGGCGATGGCCATCGGGCGCACGTTCGAGGAGAGCCTGCTGAAGGCGCTGCGCTCCTCGGAGTACGACCCGGACGTCGACTGGACGGCCGTCGGCGACGACGAACTCGAGGCGGACTACCTCGAGACGCCGTCCCCGGACCGCCCGTACGCGGTCTTCGAGGCGTTCGACCGCGGGTACAGCGTCGCCGAGGTCAACGAGCTCACGAACTTCCGCGAGTGGTACCTGGAGCGCTTCCAGAACGTCGCGGAAGCGGCCGCGGCCGCCAGCGAGGGCGACTTCACGGCGGCCGCGTCGAAGGGCTTCACGAACCACGAGATCAGCGCCATCGCGGGCGGGGAGTTCGACGACGCGAACGCGTCGTGGCTGCCCGCCGACGCCGACGACGCCGAGGACGAGCTCGCGCCGGACGGCGCTGGCGCCAGCGTCACGGACGTCGAGGAGTCGGTGCCCGGTCGCTCGTACAAGCAGGTGGACACGTGCGCCGGCGAGTTCGCCGCGCAGACGCCGTACTACTACTCGACGCGGCGCCCCGAGTGGTTCAGCGGCCCGCTGAAGGGCGACGCCGCCTCGGGCGAGCTCCGCGTCGACCTCGACGTCGACTCGGTGGTCGTCGTCGGCGGCGGCCCCATCCGCATCGGGCAGGGCGTGGAGTTCGACTACTGTTCGGTGCACGCGGTGCGCGCGCTCCGCGAGGCCGGCGTCGAGGCCCACGTCGTGAACAACAACCCCGAGACCGTCTCGACGGACTACGACACCAGCGACGGCCTGTTCTTCGAGCCCATCACGGCCGAGGAGGTCGCCGACGTCGTGGAGGCGACGGACGCCGACGGCGTGATGGTGCAGTTCGGCGGCCAGACCTCGGTGAACGTCGCGGAGCCGCTCGAGGACGAGATCGAGCGCCGCGGCCTCGACGCCGAAATTCTCGGGACGGGCGTGGAGGCGATGGACCTCGCGGAGGACCGCGACCGGTTCAACGCCCTGATGGACGACCTCGGTATCAGCCAGCCGGACGGCGGCTCCGCGACCAGCGAGGCCGAGGCCCTCGAGCTCGCCCACGACATCGGCTACCCGGTGCTCGTCCGCCCGAGCTACGTGCTCGGCGGACGCGCGATGGACGTCGTCCACAGCGACGAGGAGCTCAAACACTACATGGAGGAGGCCGTCCGCGTGAGCCCGGACAAACCCATCCTCGTCGACGAGTTCCTCGCGGACGCCGTCGAGCTCGACGTCGACGCCGTCGCGGACGGCGAGGACGTCCTCATCGGCGGCGTGATGGAGCACGTCGAGACCGCGGGCGTCCACTCCGGCGACTCCGCGTGCGTGATTCCGCCGCGCTCGCTGTCCGAGGACACGATGAGCCGCGTGCGCGAGGTCACCGAGGACATCGCCACCGCCCTCGACACGGTGGGCCTGCTGAACGTCCAGCTCGCCGTGCAGGACGGCGAGGTGTACGTCCTCGAGGCGAACCCGCGGTCCTCGCGGACGGTGCCGTTCGTCTCGAAGGCGACCGGCGTCCCCATCGCTAAGCTCGCGGCGAAGGTGATGGCCGACTTCTCGCTTTCCGACCTCGACGTCGACGAGGGCGTCCCCGAGCAGTACAGCGTCAAGGAGGTCGTGCTGCCGTTCGACCGCCTGCCGGGCTCGGACCCCCGGCTCGGCCCGGAGATGAAGTCCACGGGCGAAGTGATGGGCACCGCCGCCGACCCCGGGCTGGCGTACTGGAAGGCCCAGCGCGCCGCGGGCAACGACCCCGAAATCGGGGGGACCGCGGTCGTCGACCTCCCGGTCAGCGGCTTCGAGGAGTACTTCGACGTCCAGACGTTCGACGACCTCTCGGAGGCGATTCGCCGCGGCGACGTCGACTTCGTGATCTCGGACGACCGCGACGCGCTCGAGACAGCGGTCGAGGAGGAGGTGCCGTACCTCTCGACGGTCGAGAGCGCGGAGGCGACGCTGGAGGGCGTCGCCCACCACGCCGACGACCTCGACGTGCTGCCGGTCAGCGAGCGCCCGATTCGCGACGAGCAGTGGGGTTAGGCGACCGCCAGCACGGCGGCGCCGACGGCGACGAACGCGGCGAGAGCGTACCACGCTCCCGGCGGACGGTGCGGCCGGCGACGCTCCCGTAGCGCCGGAGGCCGAGCGCCGCGGCGACGAACACGACCGCGAGCGCGGCGCCGAGGGTCGTGTACTCGATCGCGTGGAGGTAGCCGGCGACGGCGCCGACGCACGCGCCGAGCACGCCGGCGTGCCACTCGCGGAACGTGAACCGGTTCGCCGAGAACACCGACTCCGACATTAGTTTCGCCTTCGGATCGGCCGGATTTATAGCTTCCGTCGGCGCCCAAACTGCTTAGTGACCGGGTAGTCAACTCTCGCTCCATCATGGCGCTACCGACGTGGGCGACGAACGTCACCGTCGCCCTGAACGTCCTCACGTTCGCCGCGACCACCGTCGCGTGCACGTTCGCGTCCATCGCGGCGGTCGGGTTCCGCGGGACCGAGTGGGGGCGCGCGCTCGCGCCGCTGCCGGTCGTCTTCGCCGCGATGACGGTGTCGACGGGCGTGACGCTCCACCCCGCGACGCCCGCGGACGGCGGACGGGTCGCGGTCGCGATGTGGGCGGTCGCGATCGGCGCCATCGCGGTGTGTTGCTGGCGGTTCGTGGCGCTGTTCACGGAACGGCGGGTGGTCGGCCGGTGACGCTGCTGGTGTGGCTCGCGGAGGTCGCCGCGCTCGTGGCGCTGTGCGCGGGATTCACCTACCCCGTCGTGGCGTACTCGCGGAACGTCCTCTACCGCGGCGGCGTCCTCCTGCTCGTGGCGGCGCTCGGCTGCCTGACGGTGGGGTCGGTGCTGGAGCTGGTCGTCGACGTCACGGCCGCCGGCGCGCTCGTGGAGGTCGCGGCGTACGTCGCGTACGCGGCCAGCGGCGTGGTGAGCGTCGCGGCGACGTGGCGGTTCGCCCGCGAGTTCGTCCACTTCGGACGCGACGGCGTGGAGGTCGACGCCAGCGAGTTCACCGGGGGGTTCGAGCGTGACTCCTGAGGCGCGCGGCCGGCGGGTCGAGCCGCGCCCGGCGAGGTCGCGCTCTGCGTGCAGCCGAGCGGCCGCCGGCTCGTGGACGCGCTCCCGGCGTCCGCGTTCGGGAACCTCCTGCTGGTGACCACGGACGGCCACCTCGAGCGGCTGGAGGAGTCCATCGCGGCCCGCGGCGGCGACCCGGAGTGCGTCGGCGTCGTCCCCGTCACGGGCACCGAAATCGACTACGACGGCCCGCTGTGGGTGACCGAGCGCGTCGCGCCGAGCGACCTGACGGGCGTGAGCATCCAGTTCTCGAAGGCCTTCGAGCACGTGAAACCCGACGAGGGCTGGGTGGTCGTCGACAGCGTCGGCGTGCTGTCGATGTACGTCTCCGGCGAGCGGCTGTTCCGGCTGCTGGACGCGCTCGCGGGCGCGGTTCGCGGGCGGAACGCCCGCGGCGTGCTGGCGACCGCGGACGGGGTGCTCGGCGAAGCGTCGATGACGAAACTGCGCGGACTGGCCGACGAAGAGATCCAGCTAGGTTAGTCCGCGGTGACGGTCGTGCGGTCCGTCGCGAGCGCGAGCACGTCGTCGAAGAAGTCGAGGCTGTCGTGCGGGCCGGGGTTGGCTTCGGGGTGGTACTGGCGCGTGATGACGCCCAGTTCCTCGGAGTCCAGCCCCTCGGGGGTGTCGTCGTTGACGTTGACCTGCGTGACGTCGAGGTCGCCGGGTTCGGCGACCGTGTAGCCGTGGTTCTGCGTGGTCATCACGACGCGCCCGGAGTCGTAGTCCAGCACGGGCTGGTTGACGCCGCGGTGGCCGAAGTCCATCTTCTCGGTGGTGCCGCCGAGCGCGCGGGCGACGACCTGCTGGCCGAGGCAGATGCCCGCGACCGGGAGGTCGCCGACGAACTCGTCGACGAGGCGTTCGGCGGCCTCGAAGTTCGCGGGGTCGCCGGGGCCGTTCGAGACGAACAGGACGTCCGGGTCGACGGCCGCGAGTTCCGCGGGCGTGGTGTCGTAGGGGAGGACGTGGACGGTGGCGCCGCGTTCGACGAGCGAGGAGACGATGGAGCCCTTCGCGCCGCAGTCGACGAGCGCCACGTCGACGTCGCCGTCGCCGTGGACTTCGGGCTCGTCGACGCTGACGCGGCTGCCGATGTCCGTGATGTCGCTCATGTGCGGGCAGTCCGCGAGCTGGGCCTTCGCGTCCTCGGGGGTGGCGTCGGGGCCGGCGGCGATGCCGACCTTCATCGCGCCGCCCTCGCGGATGTCGAGGACGAGGTCGCGGGTGTCGAGGCCGTCGACGGCGGGAACGCCCTCGGACTGGAGCCACTCGGCGACGTCGTCGGTGAGCTCGCGGGCGACGACGGCGCTGGGGTGGACGCGGTCGGACTCGAAGCGTTCGTCTCGGACGCCGTAGTTCCCGATGAGGGGGTACGCGAACGTGAGCACTTGGGCCTCGTAGGACGGGTCTGTGAGGCTCTCCTCGTATCCGGTGTAGGCGGTCGTGAACACGAGTTCGCCTCGCGCCTGCCCGGGGGAGCGGGCGTTGGCTTCGACCACGTCGCCGGTCTCTAACGCGAGGTAGGCGTCCGACATTACGAGATTCAAACGCAGCCCCGGAGTATAAATCTTGCTTTCGTAGTGAAGTTACGAAATTCGAAATTCTTTTTGTCCGGGAGACCAACGCTGGGGCATGGACGACATCGACCGGCGCATCCTCGACGCGCTGCGGCGGGACGCCCGCACCCCCTACACGGAGATCGCCGACGACATCGGCGTCAGCGAGGGCACCGTCCGCAACCGCGTCGACAGCCTCCTCGAGGAGGGCGTCATCGAGCGGTTCACCGTCGCCACCTCCACGGGCAACGTGAAGGCGATGATCGAGATCGGGGTCGCGATGGACGTCGACACCCACGAGGTCGGCGACCGCATGGTCGACTGGGAGCCCGTCGACTTCGTCTGGCAGGTCTCCGGCGAGGACGACATCGTGCTCGTCGTCGACGCCACGGACACCGGCGGCGTCAACGAGCTCGTCTCGAAGGCCCGCGAACAGGAGGAGGTCGTCTCCACGAAGACCCGGCTCATCCTCGACGAGAAGCTCGGCTGACTGCGGCGAGTCGAAGCGCTATTTACCCACGTCCCCGTCGTTGACGCCATGAGCGACTCAGGGCCCGACGCGCCCGTCCAGTCCGCGCGCACCGACGAGACCGCGGAGAACGCCGAACAGGACGTCGTCGCCGTCGACGCCTACGACGAGAAGGAAGGGCTCGCGAACCGCCTCGACGCCCACACCGGCGACGGCGTCCGCCACCGCGCGTTCACCTGCGTGCTGTTCGACGAGGACGGCCGCGTGCTGCTCGCACAGCGCGCCGCCCGCAAGCGCCTCTGGGACACCCACTGGGACGGCACCGTCGCCAGCCACCCCGTCGAGGGTCAGAGCCAGAAGGAGGCCACCCGCGAGCGCCTCGAGGAGGAACTCGGCGTCACGCCCGACCAGTACGACGACCTCGAGGTCACCGACCGCTTCGAGTACAAGCGTCACTACCTCGACGAGGGCCTCGAGTGGGAGGTCTGCGCGGTGCTCGTGGCGACGCTCTCGGACACCAGCCTCGACCCCGACCCCGACGAGGTCGGCGGCGTACTCTGGGCGGACTACGAGGACCTCTACGAGAACCCGCGGTACTACCGCCAGCTCCGCTTCTGCCCGTGGTTCGAGATCGCGATGCGGCGAGACTTCGAGGGCGACGCCGACCCCGCGCCGGACGGCACCCGAGAGTAGCACCGGCGGGCGGCTTTTTCCCGCTCGACCACGAAGTACCGCCGTGCTCGAACTCGGCCGCGCCGCCTACGACGCCGTCCTCGACCACGCGCGAGCGGACGCGCCCCGGGAGCCTGCGGCGCCTTGCTCGGGCGGCGGGACGGCGACCGCGTCGTCGCGGAGGCGGTGCGGCGCGTGCCGAACGTCGCGGACGCGCCCCGCATCACCTACGAACTCGACCCGGAGGCGACGCTCGCGTCTTCGACGAGGCCGAGGCGACCGGCCGCGAGGTCGTCGGCTTCTACCACTCCCACCCCGCCGGCCCCGCGAAACTGAGCGACACCGACCGCGAACAGGCGTCGTGGCCGGGCTACGTCTACGTGCTCGCGTCGCTGGCCGCGCGGCCGCCGATTCTGGACGCGTGGACGTGGACCGCGAGCGCTTCGAGCCGCTGGCCGTCTCGCTCGCCGACTGAGAACTACCGACCGCGGACGGCGGTCCAGACGCCGACGGCGCCCAGCAGCGCCGCGGGCACCATCGGCACCGCGAGGTACGTGTCCCGGAAGCCGAGCCCGAAGCTCCCGGGGCCGACGACGTAGAGGTACAGCGGCGCGAGCACGCCGGAGACGACGAGCGCGGCGACGACGAGCCACTGCGCGCGCTCGCTCATGCCGCCGGCGTCGTCGCGGTCCTCGCGGGGGTCGTGGGTCACCATTAGCGTTCGCTGTCGGGGATTACCACTACCTTCCCAAAGCCCTCCCGGTTCTCCAGGATCTCGTGGGCGCGGGCGGTCTCGCTCATCGGGAGGACGTCCCGGACCCGGACGTCGAAGGTGCCGTCCCAGACGAGGTCGAGCACGTCGTCGACCTCGCCGGGCGTCGCCATCGTCGACCCGAGCACGGAGAGCTGGTTCCAGAACAGCCGCTGGACGTGGGTCTCCGGGCGGCCGCCCGAGGTCGCGCCGCAGGTCACGAGCCGGCCGCCCTTCGCCAGCGAGCGCAGCGAGTCGTCCCACGTCGCCTCCCCGACGTGGTCGACCACCACGTCGACGCCGCGCTTGCCCGTCAGCTCGCGGACCTCGTCGGCGAAGTCGGTCGCCGTGTAGTCGATGGCGTGGTCGGCGCCGATCTCCTCGGCGTACCGGAGCTTCTCCGGGCTGCTCGCGGTCGCGTACACCTCGGCGCCCGCGTGGGCAGCAATCTGGACGGCCGCGTGGCCGACGCCGCCGCTCGCGCCGAGCACAAGCACCGACTCGCCGGCCTCGACGTCGGCGCGCGTGTGGAGCATCCGCCACGCCGTCTGGAACACGAGCGGCGCGGCCGCCGCCGTCTCCCAGTCGACGTTCTCGGGCACCGCGACGAGGTTGTCCTCGGGGACCGCCGCGTACTCGCTGTGGACGCCGGGGACGTGCTCGCCGATGATGTGGAACGACTCGCAGAGCGGGTAGTCGCCGTCCCGGCAGAACTCGCAGTCCCCGCAGTAGACGCCCGCGGACACCGCCACGTGGTCGCCCTCTTCGAACCGCCGGACGTCCGCGCCAGTCTCGACGACGACGCCAGCGGCGTCGCTGCCCGGCACGTGAGGGAGGTCGAGGTCGAGCATCGGCATCCCGCGCCGCGTCCACACGTCGAGGTGGTTGAGCGCGCCCGCCCGCACGTCCACGAGCACCTCGTCGCGGCCGACCTCGGGGTCGGGGACTTCGCCGTACTCGACGACGTCGGTTCCGCCGTGCTCCGCGAACTTGACAGCCTGCATGTTCGAGCCCTCGCGGCCGCCCACCAAAACTGTGGGGTCCACGCTTTTCCCGTCGGCGCGCGAACCCGTCCCCATGGTCGACTTCCAATCCCGCGAGACGCGCCGGGACGACGACGCCGAGGACGCCGACGACGAGGCGGCCGACGACCCGCTGACCGAGGAACCCGACCCCCAGCACGACGACCACGACGAC
>NZ_WPCF01000176.1 GCF_009741975.1 Halobacterium sp. CBA1126
CGGGACGCGCTGATTCGGACGGGCGCGACCGGGACGAACGTCAACGACCTCCGCGTGCTCGTCGTCGAGAGCGAGGACTGACTGTCCGGTCGGCCACGCAGAGAACGGCTGCAGAGTGGTTCACGCGCCGAACGTCGGTGGCCGGGCGGCCGCTACAGCACCAGGCCGACGACGTTCTGCACGACGACGATCCAGACGATGCTGGCGACGCCGAGCACGAGCGTCCCGAGCGTCCACGCCTGGTAGGCGGTCGCCGCCTCCATGTCCGTGAACTCCGTGATGATCCAGAAGTAGGAGTCGTTGGCGTGGCTCACCGTCATGCTCCCGGCCCCGATGGCCAGGACCGCGAAGACGCGGCCCCACGTGCTCGCGAGGCCGAGCGGGTCCAGCAGCGGCGCGACGAGGCCGGCGGTCGTCAGGATGGCGACCGTCGAGGAGCCGAGCGCGGTCTTCATCGCGGCCGCGACGACGAACGCCGCGAACAGCCCGATGCCGAGCCCGCCGAACGTGTCCGTGACGAACTGCTCGAGCGGGAGCGCGCCGAGGACTTCGCCGAACGCGCCACCCGCGCCGGTCACGGCGAGGATCACTGCGGCCTTCTTGATGCCGTCGCTGACCCACTCGTCGGTGATGTCGTCCGTGAACTCTGGGACGGCCGCGAACGAGACGAACACGCCGACGAGGAGCGCGACGGCGGGGTCACCGAGGAACAGCAGCCAGCGCTGGAGCGCGCCGGTGACGAGTTCCGGGTTCTCGGCTTCCGGGTACGCCGCGACGCTCCCGACGGCGATGAGCGCAATCGGGACGACCAGCGGCGCGAACGACGCCGCGGGGGACGGCAGCGAGCCGTACTCCTCCTTGATGTCCTCGATGCTCATCTCGGGCGCCGGGTCGATGTGGAACCGGGACGCCACCCGGTTCGCCCACGCCGACGCGACGAACACGATGGGCGCGCTCACGACGAGGCCCACGAGCATCACGAGCCCGACGTCCGCCCCGAGAATCGCCGCCGCGGCGATGGGGCCGGGCGTCGGCGGGACGAACACGTGCGTGACGTAGAGGCCGCCGGCGAGCGCGACGCCGAGCGTGGACAGCGACAGCGAGGACCGCTCGGCGAGCGAGCGGTTGAGTCCGGAGAGGATGACGAACCCGGAGTCACAGAACACGGGGATGCTGACGATGCTCCCCGTGACCGCCATCACTTCGGTGGTGTACTCCTCGCCGACGAGCCCGAGGATCGACTCCGCGATGACGATCGCCGCCCCCGAGCGCTCGAGCGCGGTGCCGATGATGGTCCCCGCGAGAATCACGATGCCGATGTACCCGAGGACGCCGCCGAACCCGTCCGTGACGAGCGAGGCGGCTTCGGCCGGGTCGACTCCCGCGACGAGCGCTGTACCGTACGCTGCGATGAGCAACGCGAGGAACGCGTGCAGGTTCAGTTTCGCGGTGGCGACGATGATGAACGCGACTGCCCCCGCGAGCAACAGCACCAGCGGAATTCCAGTCAACATGCAACCGATTCGCACACGAGTTGTTCCTATAAAAGTACCTCCCCGACGGCGTCCGGAAAACCGCTGGTCGTCCCGGAGTTTCGCCCGGTGGCCGCGGCTGGCGCTGTGGCCGTCCGTCACCGCCGGCGCTTCGACCGGTCGTCCGTCCTCGCGGCGCCGACGACGCCCGGGGCTCGGGTCGGCTCAGACGACCGAGTCGTTCGCGTTCGTCAGTTCAGGCAGGCGGCGACGACGCGCAGCGGGCGCTCGCCCCGCACCTCGTCCGCGAGCAGCGGAACGCGGGCGACGTCGTACTCGCGGAACAGCTCCTGGGCGTCCGCGAGCGCGGCCTGCTGGACGTCCCAGCGGCGCGCGCAGAACTCGCAGTCCTCGTGGTTCGGCGCGACGAACGCGTCCCCGGGGACGTCGGCGGCGTCCGCCAGCGGCTCCATCACGCGGTTGACGACGACCGTCCCCACGGGCACGCCGAACTCGTCGAGGCGGTCGGTGAGCCGCTGGGCTTCCAGCACGCTCATCTCCTCGGGCACGAGCACGACGCGGAAGTCCGTCCGCGTCGGGTCCGTGAGCACGTCCCGGAGGCGCTCGACGCGCTCCTCGACGGCGTCGAGGTCGCCGAAGCCCGCCTGCTCCTCGTCGCCGTCGCCCTGCCCGAACATCCCCGAGAGCCCGTCCATCATCCCGCCGAAGCGGTCGCGGAGCTGCATCATGCGGCCGACCATCGAGTCCAGCACCTCGGGGAGCTCCAGCAGCCGGAGCGTGTGCCCCGTGGGCGCGGTGTCGACGACCACGCGGTCGAAGCGGTCGTCGTCCATGTACTCGAGCAGCAACTGGACGGCTGCGGCCTCGTCGGCGCCGGGCATCATCGCGCCGTCGCCGCCGCCCGCGCCGCCGAGCAGTTCCTCGAGGCCGCCCGCGAACCCGCCGTCCTGCCCGAACATCCCGGCCTGCGAGAGCGCGTCGTCGGGGTCGATCTCGACAGCCCACAGCGGGCTGTCCTCCCGGACTCTCGCGGGCCGGCTCGGCACGTCGAACTCCAGGGTGTCCGACAGCGAGTGCGCGGGGTCCGTCGACACGACGAGCGTCGACGTTCCCTCGTTCGCGCTCGCGAGGCCGGTCGCCGCCGCCATCGTCGTCTTCCCGACGCCG
>NZ_WPCF01000003.1 GCF_009741975.1 Halobacterium sp. CBA1126
ATCCCATCGGCAGTTGCGGGTGAGGAACGGCTGCGACGGGTCAGTGAGCTTGGCGATCTCCATCCCGGTTGCGGGTGACCATCTCGTCAGCCCGAGGCGTCTGCATCCACGAGTTGACGACCAGGATCCAGAACCCCGACAGCCAAGCACCGACGCCGACGAGGACCGAGGAGAGGACGTACGTTCGGTCCGCGACCCGCTCGCGGCCGTACAGCAACACGCCGAGAAAGACGGCTTCCAAGAAGAACGCCATCTTCGCCTCGAACGCGAGTGGCCCACCAATCAGTTCACCGGCGATTGTGGCGAACTGCGGGAAGTTCGTCCCGAACTGGAAACTCATCGGGATACCGGTGACCGTTCCCATCACGAAGCCAACGGCGAACACCTTCACCCAAAACGAGCGTAACCGCGCATACCGCTGCTCGTTAGTCCGTACGTCTTTCCACGTGAAGTAGATAATAAACGGTGCGAGCCCGATCGAGAGAGACGCGAAAATGATGTGCACGGAGATCGTCCACCCGAACTGCATACGGCTCGCGATTTCTGGAGAGAGCAAGGCCATCCAACCCAGGTCGACGGTGGATAGAAGTGTCGCTGGGACCATGGGTAGACACTGCGGGGCGCAATATGATTAGTCATTAGGCGATTTCCCGAATTTCGGGATACCCCCACAAAATTTTATAGGTGAGGATATAAGTTCCCAAATACCCTAGAAAAGTTTGGGTTCTGATATACGCCGGGTTTGGAAACGAGAGGAACAGCATTGAACCTCTCGACGCGAGGACCACCGAGGCCGTGCGAGAAAACTGGTGCTATCAGAGGGAGAGGGTGGTCTTCGGTAGGAACCTAACCGCTCACGCTGCGCCGTCAGTGAGTGACGACAAAGATCTATCACGCTGAAACCCCGTCAAATCGTACAGACCTCTGTTATTGGGTAATACTGGTAAAAGAGTTCGCACAATCTGCTGGCTATCAGCGTCTCATAGAACAGCTCACAGGGTTGTTGGTTTCAGGACAACCAAGGTGAATTAGTGAGATAATGGTAGCTTCCCTATTCAGGTGCCAGCGGGACTCGTCGCTTCTCGTGTTGGTCTATCCCCCTAACGTCGAAAATACTGGTCAGTCGGTGGCTTGGTCGCTCTCCCCGGTGAGTTCCCATTCGATGACGTGATCCTCGCCGTAGGTGGCTTGATGGGTGTCGCGGAACTCGAACACGTCTTCTAATGCGTCAATCTCGCGCTGGAATTCGCACAGCGTACAAGTGACAATATAAGGCAATATATACCACCTTATATTGAATTAGGGTCTGTAGCGGGATAAGCCTGCCCGCCCATCCCGGAATCAGTTCGGCGTTAACAGTCTTGACAGAACCAATCACTCGTCGGTTGTTCTGCTTGGTTCGGATTCATCCTCCCGGATATAGTAAGGGAAAACCTTCTGTAACGGTGAATTAGCCAATACACCTTTTCACCAGTTGCTCGTATGGTGTCCATGACGATTGAAGCGACGTTCACTGCGACTGAAGGCGAATTTCCACTCGCTGCCGTCTTCTCGGAGTTTCCGACCGCCGAAATCGAATTGGACCGCGTTGTTCCGACCGACGAAGTCGTCGTCGTGTTCAGGGTCTGGCGAAGTAACTCTCACCGCTGAAAACGAGGTGTTTACCGTCGATGAGACGTACGACGGATTTGAGTTCACGCTCCGGAATCAGACGACGGCTTCGCTGACGATTACGCGGACGAAGGCGTGGGAAATCGAGAGACACACATCTGATGGCTGGGAGCAAGTCGCAACGGAGGTCGGTGTCGCGGAAGGTAAGACTCGGACGCTGGACTGTGGCGAGGCACACTCGTGGCATCACGCACTCTTCGAACATCCGACGCTACCTAGTCGCAAAACTACGTACCTATTTGAGAATCTCTCCGAGGGACTGTACAAATTCTCGGTAACAGGGAATCTCGAAACTGGCGTGGAGATTACTCGTGAAACCCAGTTCGAGGTGCAGAGACAACTACCACCACAGACCAAGACTGATGAATAAGCTCCCCTATCTGAACACTGCCGAACGAATAGGCCCCCAAATATTCCCCTCGTCAGCGACAATCCCTTGGTATGGGTGAGAACTGTGATAAGTGTGGGACGGAACTTGGCTCATCTCAGGAACGCCACCAGCGGTACCGAATCGAGCATCCGTCGGATTCGGTCGAGACACTAGAAGGGCGTCTGTGCTCGGATTGTTTCTGGGAGCTCAAGGAGTGGCTCGAAACGGAGGAGGTCACGTAACTGCGTTCCACTGATTGAGCGATACAGCTTCTGTCCTTACTAATCTACGCTCGAATCTAGTAGCCGTTGAGAGTTTCAACAGAGCCCCAAATTTTCACCCGCCGTACTTTAAGTGAGTTGTCCGACGAATACCCCGTATGAGCACGCTGGCGGACACGATCCATATCGAGAACGTTGTTGCATCCAGTGATCTCGGCCAAGAACTCGCCCTCGACCAACTCTCCACAGACCTCCCCGGCGCCGAGTACAACCCAGAGGACTTCCCTGGGGTCGTCTACCGCTTGCAGGAGCCGAAGTCAGCCACGCTGATCTTCCGCTCGGGCAAAGTCGTCTGCACCGGCGCCAAAAGCGTCGATGACGTTCACGAAGCTCTCGGGATCGTTTTCGGTGACATTCGCGAGTTAGGCATCGATGTCACGAGTAATCCGCCCATCGAGGTGCAAAACATCGTCTCCAGCGCAAGTCTCGAGCAGTCGCTGAACTTGAACGCGATTGCGATCGGCCTGGGGCTGGAGCAAATCGAGTACGAACCCGAACAGTTCCCCGGGCTCGTCTACCGCCTTGACGATCCCGATGTCGTCGTCCTCCTCTTCGGCAGTGGCAAACTCGTGATTACCGGCGGGCAAAACCCAGACGAAGCCGAGCAAGCACTCGCTCACGTCCAAGACCGACTCACCGAACTCGGCCTGCTTGACTGAGCCCATGGTCTCTAAACCGATAGCTGTCCGAAGGGAGTCATATTGTTGGAGTGAGTGACAGCCACCCGTCCCTGATCGCTGAAAACCGGGAAGTTACTCGCTGAGGTCGACGTACTGTTGTTCCCAGTCGCGACGAGCAGTAATCTCTCGGTGACCACGCTGTGTGAGCGTATAGGAGTTTGTGCGCTCATCGAGTTCGCCCTTCTCGACGAGGCCTTTGTCGACGAGGTCGTCGAGATTCGGATAGAGCCGGCCGTGATTGATCTCTTGTTCGTAGTAGACCTCAAGTTCGTCTTTGAGTGCGAGCCCGTGTGGTTCCTCAAAGTCAGCGATCACGTACAAGATGTCCCGCTGGAATCCAGTTAAATCGTGCATCCGTCTCTTTGCCTTCTACTGGGTTGAATAAGTCCCCTCTGATATCCTAGTGGGTCTTGCAGTCCTATGGCCGAAAGCCGCAGTGAGAACCTTCGAACCTTTATGTGGTGGGCAGGCGAAACCTGCGATGGAATGTCTGACCTGATCGTCAAAGCAGCCGTAAAGGACGAACTTTCGGAGCACAACGTCTCGGCCGATTTCTACGCCGCCCTCAACGAGGAAGTCGCTGAACTGCTCGATGACGCCGCCGACCGTGCCGAAGCGAACGAGCGGAAGACGGTCCAGCCCCGCGACCTGTAACTCCGGATTTCGCGAGTTCACTCGTCACTCGAAGATTTCCTTTTGAAGGTTCTGTGTCGAATTAAGCAGACGTCCATGGCAGACATGCGTTTCAAACTCCGCCACAACTACTCTATTTGGGACGAGACTGAGGATTTGGTGTGGTTTCTTGCCGATCGTCTGATCTCGGTTCCATATGACAAATTCCAGATAATGGCAGGTCTCTGTGGAAACTCTCAATAGTTAATAGATCCTGACGTGGGTTGGTACGTACAGGTGCTGCCCTCCCCCACAGTTTTCCCCTCTGCGTGGTGATGATGTATTGTGAATTACCCGTCTCTCCGGGGGTATGGAGCGGTTCTCGTTGTTGGTGTCGCGGTCATCTGTATGGGCGTGATTGCGCTCGGCTTCATCATGCCCACCCGGCTCTTCGAAAGTACTGTGGGATTAGTCGCCTTCTTCGCCGCCGCCCTCCTGATGGTCATCTGCGCAGTTGTTGCGAACTTCTACGATCTACGAGAGGTTCTCCACGAGGAATTCGGCTGAATCTGCTTATTTAGGCGGTGTGGTAGAACCTCCTCGATAGTATTTCTTATATAAGTAAGCCCATATATTATTCACTAGAAAATAACTCGCACAAAAAGCATATATGGCAGCATGGAACAATACCTGATATCGTTCAAACACACATACCCAACTAACGAATGTCACAGAATACCGTCAACACCACTGTCTCAATCAAGCCCGCCGATGCCTTATTCCTCAGCTGGGCAACCGGCATCAACGCATCCGGGCTCTTCCGTGAAGCAGTGGCCGAGCAAATGATGTATCGAGACATCGACCGCGACGAACTCTCGACGCTCACCGAAGAGGCACTCACTGAAACCAGTCGGGACCTCGACGACCTCCTCGAACAGACCTCCAGTATCGAGGACTTGAACGCCCTGCTCGAAACGGATCCCGCCTCCGACTAACAGATACACCACCAGATGAACAATCCACCCTCTGACTCGGCGAGCGATGCATCGGCCACTCAGTCGCTCTCGGCCAATAGCCAGTCGCCCCAGTCCTCGAGCAGTAACCGTCTCAAACCGACTCTCACACAGGCGCGTCCACGAGTTATATCCCTCACGATGGGGCTCGCGTTCCTCGTCGTTGCCGTCGGTCCAGCCGCCGCACAGAGTCAGGTCGGCAATGTGTACTGCAACACTGGCGTCGCCACCGGTATCGATCTCGTATTTGGGGCGATCGCAGGCCTTGGCCTGCCCGCAACCGGCTTCTACACTGGGAAAGCTGGTCTTTCATATATGCGCGCCGGCGGTAACCCTGAGAAGAAGAACGATGCCAAAGAAAAACTCGTCATGTCCGGTATCGGTTTTGGCATCGTCGTCCTCGCATTAATCTCGCCCACGCTCATCGACAATGTCGGCAGTCAGATGGGCTTCGGATTCTCGGACTGCGTGAAGCCCTTCTAGCCCCCATCTGAGATAGCTAGCTAACTGTCCCCGCTCCCCTCGCCCGGAATAGAATGCACGCCCGAACGATAGGCGCCGCACTTGCCCTACTCCTTGTGAGTGGCACTGTTGGGATTGGCGTTGCAGGAGACATACATATCGAAATACCATCTGATTCCGGAGATGCAGTGCCTGACGATGGACCCGACTACGGCGTGAACAACAGCACCTTCCAGCGGCTCTGGTCGGAAGACATCGACAACGGTAATCTCTCGGCCGACGATTTTAATGGGGCAAACGTCTCATCACGCGCCGAATTCGCTCACCGACTTGCCCAGTCGACAGACATCCCGTTCGCTCGCCCACCTCAAGCCGCCTCAAACTGGAATAGTGGTGACTTCGGCGATTACAATCCTGGCGGCCAAGATACGTCTGTCTACCCTGCTGGTGCCTCCCTCGAAGACGGTGTGTACATCAAAGATGCGTATGCCAGTATCTTCGCCGTTCAACCCTCAACAATTCTCCATCAGACAAACGGGACGACGAAATATGTTCCCCCAGAGGGACAGGTCCGGGCACTCAGTGACTACCGCGTTGCTGTTCCTGAGGGAGACCAGACCGGCCCACACCGTGAACGCTGGTCGATCGACCGCACGAGTATCGAGTCTATGGAACTCTCCGCAGATGGTCGAACTATCGACACCGGAAGCGGCCATCAGACTACGCTGCAGTACACCAACCTCTCGGGATCACCGCAGCTGATCGTCGAGACCAATATCACGGTAACGCTTCGTCATGTCACACTGGATTGCCCAGCCTGGAACTCCACGAGATCCAGTTGTGGCGGGGATTGGAATCGCGTTGTCGAAACCGTTGAAGCGTCAAAAACGGTATCGGCATCACAGACCGTCGTCGTTAATCAACTCTCCGGCATTTCTGGAAACCGCGTCCAGTTTGAGGCACGCGAGGACCAGGTCGGTGCTGTCGTCCATCCGAATACGGAGTGGTCGACGATTACGGTCGACGGCGATGTTCGGGCCCGAAGCAATTGGTGGTTCTACACGGCCGGACGATCCGGCTGGCAGACGATGCTCACGAGCACCGCGACCAACACGTCGCGTACTGAGTCGTCGGTGCGTCCCGTCCAAGTTCACGCGTTCCCGAGCCAGCAAGCGCCGTACGTACCGACCGAACCGACTGACAACGGGAAGCGCCCACTCGTTATCGAGGAAACGTGGGGCACAAAGCAGTCAGGGCCGTCGCTGCCAGCGAACATTGACCTCGAGTCTGCCAATCCGTATGTGAATGCAGATTCGATTGCCCTGAGTTCCACAACCCTCGACGAGAGCGCCTTCCGCGAGGTTACGGTGCAAGGAATCGTCCGCGAGCAATCACGAACGGTGTCCCTATCCGAGCAGCAGACCGTCCGAGAGACGAATCTCACCCTATCTGTCACCGAAGCCAACGCTACCCACGCGGTCGTCCGTGCGACGGTTACGGAGAACGAGACCGATGACGCTGTCACGACTGGCCGCGTGACAATCGGCAACCAGACCACGGCACTCAACAGCAGCGGAATGGCCGTCACCACCGTCTCGTACCCGGCGATTGCCGTTCGTGGCCAGTACACCTCGGCCGCTTGGTGGCGGACTGATCAGCCCTATTCAGCGTCGGAAGATGTCGCAAAAACCCCTGCGAACTTCCCCGACCTCAAGTCGCTCATCCAGCTCGTCGTCGTGACGATGCTCTGGTTCATCCCCGTCGCTGTCCTGGTCTTCGGCTTCGACTACATGTCCGGAGGCGAACTCCTTGGACTTACAAAGAGAACATGAACGACAACACAAGCTCTCCCAATCACAGCAGGAGTCTCGATCGTCGAACAGTTCTCAGTGGAGTCAGCGGTACCCTCGTCGCACTCGCTGGATGCACAGACAATCCTGATACTGGCAGCGACACATCCACTGACAGTACCGATACGACGACTGACTCACCGGCATCCCAGTCAAACGTTTTCACGGGCGTTCGATTCGATGGCGGCCAGCTCGTCGTCACACTCGCTAGCGATACGTCCGTGGACTGGGTGCGTCGCTTCGGACCAGAGGAGAATCTTTCAGAGAAGGCGAAGGTCTCACCAGATGGAACACAAGCTCAGTTCGATCTCGTCGGACAGAATACCGACGGCTATACACCAGGAACGCACCGGCTCGTCGCCGTCAAGAACGACGAAACGCTCGGTGAGATGCCGCTCGACCTCACACCGGATGTGGCGCTTACCGACTTCCGGTGGGCGAAGAATCACCCCGATATGGAGTGGGACAAGTCAGCGAATAACTGGGAGACACATGCCTCATTTGTATTGGAGAACACGGGGAGTGGGCCAGCAATGCTCGCTCGTACTCGATGGCGAGATGCACCGTTCGTCCTCCGCACTGATGAGGACGAACAGGCGTTCGACCATACGACGCCGCTCCCACCGGGCGAGACCACGACGGTCTACGCGAGACCGCCAGTCTACGAAACAAGTGGCGGTCTCGTCGGTGCTTCTGCCGTCGAGTGTGAAAATATCGACGCAAAAACGCTTCAATTGACTGCCGTCGTTGAGCCGGGTGCTAACCTGTCGTATTTACAGACGATTGAGTACGGCGGCGAAGAAGGAGCCTGTGAACTCACGATTGTCGATCGTGAGACGGCTGGCCCAACCCAGACGGCGGCGAACGGGAGTGATACTTGATATGGGATGGCTGGAAGAGGAGGTTGAAAATGCCATTAATGACGTCCTCATCGAGATAAAGGACGGGCTGCTTGGATTAGCAGAAGACATCTTCCAAGCACTCTTGCAGCCGATTGTCGGTGTTCCTGCTCCAGAATCCAATTCCCGATACATCGTCGTCGGCGCACCATCGAACGATCCGTGGCAATCAATCTACCAGGATTTCTATCTCCCGTATATCCTGCCACTGACAGTTATGTTGTTAGTTGTCGCCCTCGCCTTTATCGGACTCCGGGCAGGATCAATTAGCGAGTACCGCCGCAAGCGACTCCTTCGCCGGATTGGCATCGTTTTCATGGGGGCATTTGTCTGGTTTCCGTTCATCTCGATTCCACTCCAGTTCGTGAACTCGATTGGGATGACGCTTGCACCCCTCGAACAGATGTCATCTGGGTTTGGGGGAATTGCGAAAGCAGGACTTGGTGGCCTGATTGGGGCGTTAGTGATGGTATTCGTAGAGAATATTCTCCTTCTCTTGGCCGCAGTCGTCTACGGTCTCCGGTGGCTCGGTGTGATCGTACTGACGCCATTGATGCCGTTACTTGGCGTACTATGGGCGGTGGACGTGTGGCCGGTTAATTCCATGTCGAATATCGCACGCCGGGGAGCAAGTATCTATCCGGGCCTCATCATTGCTGGAATTCCGGCAGCAGTCTTGTTTCGACTCGGATGGCAGACCGATCCGGCTAGCGGTTTGAGTGCGTTGTTCGCGTTGATTCTCGGTCTGTCGCTCATCCCGGCAGCCTGCATCACGAGTATTCTGACAGTCTATTGGAGTGCACCAACACTTCAGCGGATTGCCCACTCCAGTGCGGGAGCAACCGCGAAAGGTGCGCCGAAGGCGAAGAATGCCGCGAAGAAAGGCACTGGGAAATCAGTTCGTGGTGCCCGGAACGTGCATCGAGGATACGCCCAGAATGACCATGGACCGGTGACGAAGAGCGGACAAACCCAGATCGGGAGCGGCGATTCAAAAGCCTACAAACTCGGGTCGTCCGCACAGTCAACGAAAGACCACGCAGGCCGCTACAACAACCTCCGGAAATCACGGACAGGCCGGATGCGCGATAAGACGAAAGAAGACGTGAGTCAGGCTACACAGGCAGCGAAAGCCCGGTCGAAGCAGGCGTTCAGGAATACGAAAAACAAGGTTTCGCGGTGGTGACGATTCATGAGTACAAACACTGACGATCACGAGTATAGCGCACGACGGATTCATCAGTCCCTCGGCGGGACGACCGCGTTCTTCCGGGGGTACACCATCGGCGAGATCATGCTGTTCGTCGGCGTGGCGTTCGTCACGCTCGTCGGCGCAGCCTTCGTCCCGGCGACCTTTACGATCCCAATCCTCGGGTTCGGCATCATGCTCGGACTCCTCCTGGGATTACTCCACAAGGTGAAGCCCTCCTACCTGTGGCTCACCGAGTGGCTGGCCGCCCGCCTCGGCTGGGCAGTCAAGAACAAAGAGTACACTCACGGAGAAGACAATCGCGAGGTCCGTTCCCTGACCCGCGTTGGGCAGGTCTTCCCGCACGCTATCGAGCGGTCGGACGGCGCGCTCGTCGGCGCAATGAAAGTCGAGCCAGCGAACATGGCCCTCGAAGACGACGAGGCGTGGGCGAAAGCCGTGGACTCGCTCTCGGAATTCGTCAATGCGACCATCGACTTCCCCGTGAAGTTCTATATCACTAGCCGGGAGGTCGACCAGGACGACGCCGTCCGCGACCACCAGCGTCGCCTCGGTGACGCCGACGTCCGCTCGCGACCCGTGCTCAAGCGATTGCTCGAAGAGTATATCACCACCAACACCGACCAGAACGGCGATATCGACTCCGAAAGCACGACCATCCGCGAATACTACATCATCACCGCCGTTCGCGACGCCGATGTCGAACAGCTCGACGAAACCGGTGATAGCGTCCTCGCCTACCTCGCCGACATCCCTGTCGTGGGGCGCGTGTTTGGCCGATTCCAGTCCGATGGTTTCCCCGAGGCCGAACGCGACCGACTCAAAGAGGACAAGCTGGAATCCCGACTTGGACAGATCCGCCGCGGCGGGTCCTCGCTGTACCGCTGTTCGGTCAGCCCCGTCGACGCCTACGACCTCACCCGTGTGACCAAAGAATACTGGACCGGACGCACTGAGGAGTACGGCGACATCACTGACGCAATCGGTACGTTCCCGGTCGTTTCACACGGCATTAGCGACGACGTGCCGTCGACGCCCGACCCAGACGACGTTGTCGACGCGATGGACGATAGCCAGTACAGCAGGCATAGTCCTTCGACCAACGGTCACGACCAAGGGAGCGACGAGTCGGACGTCTTTATCGATGACCTTGACAGTGAAGACAGTGAGGCCGCAGAAACGGACGACGAGGCGGACGTCGACTATGAGGACCGTCTCGATGACACGTCGACGATCCACCAATCGATTATCGCGCCGTCGACAGTCGACTGGGAAACAACCTACGCCGTCATCAACGACGACACGTACGTTCGGACGTTCTGGATTGAGCAGTTCCCGGAGGAACCTGCTGACGGGATGCTCGAGCGATTGCTGCTAGAGACCGAACTGCAGACGGACATTAGCATCCATCTCGACCCGTTCGACAATCAGTCGGCCGAGGACATGATGGCCGACTGGATATCGGACTTGAAGGTCAACCAGCACGACTCGAACAGCCTCAAAGCCGAGGATCTCCAGGACGATATTGACCGTGGGAAGTTCATGCGGTCGCTTGTCCGCGCGAACAAAGCGTCGTTCTACCGTGGCGGCGTCTTCATCCGACTATCCGCCGAGAGCAAGCAGGAACTAGATAACCAGTCGACGCGCCTGCGCTCGATTGTCAAGGACGCTCCCGCGAACTGTACGCTCAAAGTAGCGAACCGCTGGCAGGAGAAGGGGCTTGCGACTGTCTCACCCCTTGGTCGGAATGAACTTGGTCGCGACCGGATGTCGACGCTAACGAACCAGGCAGTCGGCGCGATGTTCCCGTTCAGTTCGAACTACATGATGATGGACGAGGGCGTCGAGTACGGCTACCACGGTCATAACGGCTCACCGGTCCAAATTAATCCGTGGGAGCTCGAAACTGGCCATAGCGAACTTGTCGTCGGGATGCCCGGTGCGGGGAAGACGTTCGGCGACATCATGCGTCACTTGCGGATGATGAAGCGCCAGCAGGAGACGATGCTCGTCATGATTGACCCGGTCGGCGGGTTCAAAGGCATCGCTGACGCTCTGGACGCGAAGACGATCACGGTGGGTGGCGACACCCAGCTGAATCCTCTGGAGATACGCGAGACACCACAGGAAGTTCTCAACGCCGAGGACGGCATCTCACCGCTGTCCGCGAAGAAAGACGAGGTGTACGCTGTGCTCGAAAACTTCCTGACCGCTCGCGATATCAATCTCGGAACCGAAACGGGCGTGCTCTCGTACGTCATCGACGAGGCGTACCGGCAAGCGGGTGTCGTCGAGGACGACGTGTCGACGCACACGCCCGAGAACTCGCCGACGATGACGGATGTCCACCGTATCCTCGCGGATGTAGCGGAAAACCCCGACGAACATAACATCGCTGCGTCCGACTCTGCCCGTGAACGCGCCGCAGAGTACGCGGACGAGTTAGCGATTGCGTTCCAGCCCTTCCGTGAGGGCGGATCGTACGACAACCTCGCGGAGCGCTCGGAGGTCGATATCCTTGAGGGCGACAACAAGGTCGTCTATATCGACCTCGGGCAGATTGAGGGGAGTGCGTCGGGGATCGACCGCCAGACATTCTTGATGCAGTTGCTGTTGTCTACGGTCTACCAGCAAGCGAAGAAGACTGACCGCAACGTCGAACTCGCTATCGACGAGGCGCACTACCTCTTCGAGGATCAGGCGAATCTCGATTTCCTCGAAACGGCGTTCCGGCACCAGCGCCACGCCGGTCTACGGATGGTGCTGCTGTCCCAGACTGCCCAAGAGTTCTACGAGACTGACCAGGCCGAGAAGATTCTCGGCATGTGCCCCATCAAGGTTTTCCACAAACTACCCGATTTGGATGACGAGACGGCCGACAAGATTGGATTGACGCGTGAGCAGCGCCAGTACGTTCGCGGGGCCGACGCGGGCAAGGAGGACCTTGGCTACAGTCAGGCGCTCGTCCGCGTCGAAGAACACGGAACATACCCGCTGCACGTCGTCGCTGACGAGTTCGAGAAGCGCGTCATTGACTACGAACCCAACGACCGCGCGTTCATCCAGCAGGCGATTAGTGCCGAGCCCGAGGATCTTGTCGACTTCGAGGGCTTCGTGGAGGATCAGGCGCAGATGAACGCGCTCACCAACCGCTACGACCTCTGCGAGGAAGAGGCCACTCGCATTCTTGATGAGGGGTTCACCGAGGACGAGATCGTCGAAGCGGTCGTCGCGAACGCACGGCAGAACGAGACGGTGGAGGCATCCGCATTCACTGACGGCGGAGACGACGCTGTCCAGTCCGATGAGGAGGGTACTGACGATGTTTAGGCAACTCCTGGGTGGCAACCCGCAGTACGACGCCACACAGTTGGAATTCGAAGAGCCGTTCGTCCAGCACCCAGAGAGTGCGCCGGGTATCTTGCTCAGGATTCGCCCGTTCAAAGAGAATCAGGGAGTCGTCGATGGCGCCGGACTGCTCCAGTCTGTTCACGACGTGACGACGAACTTCCGGGGGAAGAACACGAGCGACCACCATTCCTTCGAGGTCTGGTTCGACGAGGGCAAGATCAAGTTCTACGTGCACGCTGCGACCGAGGCTGCTGCCGACAAGTTCCGTCGCCGTGTCGGGAACAACTACGCCAACAGTGAGGTGTTCCCTGTCGAAAGCGGGAATGCATTCCCCGTGATCGATCCTGGCGAGTACGTCGCCGGTGCATGCCTCGAAATGGAGAAACTCCCCTACTATCCGATTCGTCATCACAATAGCGACGAATGGGCGACAGACCCGTACGGCGAAATCACGAGCGAGATGCTCTCACTCGACGACAGCACAGTCATCACGCAGGTTGTTTTCCGTCCCGCGAAGCAGTCCTGGACTGACGGCGACCGGTTCAAGCACAACAGCGTCGACGATCTTGCCCACGCTCTCCGCCAGGGAACCTCTGTGGGCTGGTTGAATCCCCGCACGCGGCCAGCGAGCGAAAAGGACAAGCAGGCTGCCAAAACCATCGAACAGCAGCGCGGCCAGCAGGCGTTCCACGTCAACATCCGCGTTCTCGCAGCGTCCACGGACAAAGACGAAGCCGAGTCCCGTGCCCGCGGTGTCGCCGGAATGTTCAGAAAATACTATAATGCAATCACTGAGCAGGGCCTCAACGATACGCCAGTATGGCATCGCAAGGACGGCAAGCGTGCGAACCAGCTCCGGCAGCACGTCGACAAAATGGCTAACCGCGAATGGACTGACCGTCGCATGATTATGACTGTCGACGAACTTGCTGGCGTTGCCCACATTCCGAACAACGAGATTGAGACGCCGAACATCGACTGGCGCTACACCCAGCGCGGCGACCGCGTTCCCGCCGATACGGACCAGTACGAGGAATCTGCGACCAGAAAGCGGACTGATGAGCGACCGGACAGACAGGGAGGACAGGATAGTGTTTGACCGATTCTTCGGTCGCGACGACAACCAAGACGCTACCTCGGATGCCACATCAGAGAGCGACGACACGCCACGGGAGGAGGGGACTGACGGAAGCCTCGAGGTTGACGCAGGTGCGATGGCTGATACAAGCCCGAATCAACAGTCACTGCTTGGCGAAGCGTACGATATCACCGAGCAAGATACGGACTACGTGGGGAGTAAGCCTGTCATCACTGAGACGCTAAACGAGGGCACCGTCGCCGGCTCACACGTCCGCGAGATGCTCGAATCCGGCGTCGATACCGGTCCATCGCCGCTGTGGATTGGGTACGATGAGGATGCCCAACGAGGGTTCCGTGAAGCCCCGCTCCGCTTCGAGTCGCTCTTTCGCCACATCTGGATCACGGGTACCACCGGGTACGGGAAGACCACAGAGTTACTGAACATGATGGTCCAGTGGGCATATTCGGGGTACGGATTCGTCTACTTCGACCCGAAAGGCCGCGACTCACGCGAACTCCTACGAATGCTCCCCGAGGACCGACTCGACGACGTCGTCTGGATCGAACCCGGGTCATCAGGGCATGACAAAACGATTGGGCTAAATTTCCTCGAAGTCCCCGACTGCGAGACCGAGGAGGAGCGTGAGAACGAGATCGAGAATCGCATCGAGAACCTGAAAGCGATCTTCGATACGGACGAGTACTGGGGGATCAACATGGAGTCGATCACCGAATCGATGGGGCGGGCGATGATGCAGTCTGACCAGCCGTTCTCAGTGATCGATATGTACTTCACGCTGTTGCACGCCGAGCGCCGTGAAGAGTTCGCCCATGATGTCGAGGATCCCTATGTCAGGGAGTTCTGCCTCGAAATCGCGCGAATGGACGACGAGACGGTCCGACCGCTGCTCAAGCGCATCAAGTCCTGGGTCGAAAACTCGGTTATCCGGCGGATCATCTCCCACCGCGAGAGCACTATTGATTTCCGCGACATTATCGACAACGACCGGATCGTCATCGTCCGGACGCCCGTCGAGAACACGGACATCAAGAAGATGGTCACACTCGGCGTGATGCGAAACCTCTGGAGCGCCATCCAACAACGCTCCTACGAACACGATACTGATCCAGACCCCTACTTCGTGCTCTGTGACGAGTTCGACGACATCGCGAGCGAGAACCTCGACATCGAGTCGATGCTCGCTCGCGCCCGGTCGATGCGACTCTCCGTAACCCTCTCCTCTCAGTACCCCTCGCAGTTCGGTGAGGACACGCGCAAGGCGATGCAGAACAACTGCGACAACCTCATCGCCTTCTCCGTGAACGACGTCGACGACGCCCAGCTCTTGATGAAGCGATTCCGTGACTACACTGCCGAAGACCTCATCTCAACCGACCAGTACCAGGCCTGGACGAAACTCCCACTGGATGGCGGCCGGTACTCCGAACCTGTTCTCCTCCGGACGTTCCCACCGTATCCTCCACTACGGTCATCGGATGCAGTCGACGATATCATCGAAGCGAGTTTGGACCGGTATGGAACCGACCCGTTGACCGACGCGGAAATTATGCAGAACCTCATCTACAGCGACGCCAACGAAGCAGCGGACCCGACGAAAATCTTGGCCGAGACGATGGCTGACGCGATTCGCGCCGTCCAAATCCGAGCGGGTGTCCGCGAGGCAAATGGCTGGGTGGACGTCACGGCTGTCGACGAGGAACTGGCGACGCGCCTCGAGAACGCTCATCCCGACATCGACTACGCGGACGATGACCTACCCGAGGTCCGTAACGCGTCGCGGTTGATCGACGTCGAGTTGCAGGATGGTGATGTCGTGACGCGACTGTCCGAGGCCGGCGAAGCAGAAGTACAACCTGAAACGGGCAACGTCGAGTCGGCAGGCGGGTCTGACCACGATGCAGTGCTCGTGGAGACCGAGCGGGCCCTCACCGAGCGCGGGTTTAGCGTCGAGATCCTCGAACAGGACGGCAGCGAGCAACCCGACGCCATCGCGACGCACCCAGATCATAACGTCGTGTTCAACATCGAGGCCGAGACGACGACACCGGATCGGCCCGCAAAAGTCTTGCAGAACCTCAAACGAGCACACGATTCGGATCGCGTCCCGATCTTCGTTGTTCGGCCCGGTGATCCTGAGACGGAGTGGGCGTCACGGGTCGAGAATATCCTCTCGGTACCGCTGCAAGAGCGAGCGGACGGCACCGAACAGTTCTATAACTGCGACGAGGTCGTGACCTTCGGCGGTGGTGCAACAGCCCACGGCGGCGTCACCGCCGTTCGGCCCTGTACATCCGACACGAATCGGACAGTCTGGACGCGTGACGACGGGAAGCGGGTGCTGTCGGATGGTGAGACGGAGTTCGCCCGCGTTCCAGATGATGGACTGCTCTCGAAAGATGATATGCCAGCCTACTACAGTCACGACCGCGAATCCGGCCAGTACACCGTCCACCAACCCGGCGAAACGCGGACGTACGAGTCGAGCGAGGAGTTCGAGGCGGAGTGGACACCTATCAAACGGCCGTTCCTCCCTGACGTCGACCTGCCAGACGCGGAGTATTCGCGCGACAGTTACCTCGTTCTGATACTGCCAAAAGACGGCAGTCCCACACTCTTCCAGCAGGGTGACACACACGAACTGCCTGCATCACCGGACTACGAGGAACTATGGCTCGACAATAGCACCGGTGAACATAGTCAAACTCCAGACTCAGGGGAGGCTGCGGAGTCGGGCCCGTCGGCTGGATCAGCTTCATCAGCAGCAGAGGGAGTGGAGATCGAACCTGATAGTGACGGCATCGAAGCGTTCGCGGCGATGTACATCAGAGAGGCTGATGGGGCGCAGGTTCCGAAGGCGACTCTGTTTCAAGCGTACTCGAAGTGGACTGACCAGCTTGACATCGATGGGACAAACGCGAGCTGGTTCGGTCGGAAGCTTTCGAACGTCATCGAGTATGAGGATGACCGTGTCAGAGACGGCGACGATTTGGTGACGGTCTACTCTGGTATCGATCTGACCACAGACGGATTACAGCTCCTTGAATAACTCCTCCTTTCAGAATTATGAATCCAATTCACGCGGGTTGCCGACTGGCTCACTTTGCTGCATCGGCCTTATCCCAATTATCCCTTGTTAGCCGTTCTATCCATCAATCTCTAGTTCCTTATCGGGGTTGTTCAGGGCAGCGCAGCCGTTCAGGTCAGGAATCCGAGGGTTGTTCAGGGGAAAATCACAGCACGGGAGTAATGTTCAGGGCAAATCGAAGGCCAAAACCAACTAGTATAGAACGGGATGCCCCCGTTGGACAGGACAGCGAACAGCCCACCGGGTGGTTGGGTGTTTATCAACATCGTGATAGTGGCTGGACGATGTTCAGATGGACGCTTACCGCGAGGGGAATCGATGGTGTCTGAGTCGTCGCTTGATGTCTCGGGGCTCCCCCGAGGGGGTACGTGAGCGCGAGCAGTGGGTGTGCTGGCGCGAAGAGGAGCGAGATGGGAAACCGACGAAGATTCCGGTGACGCCGGGGGCTGGTGGGTTCGCGTCGTCGACGGAATCCGATACTTGGAGTGATTTCGAGACGGCACTCGAGTACACCGGGACGGAGCACGCTGATGGCATCGGGTTCGTGTTCACCGACGACGACCCTGTCGTCGGCGTCGATTTGGACGACTGTCGCGATCCCGAGACCGGCGACGTCGACGATGCCGCGCGGGACATCATCGAGCGATTCGACTCCTATACGGAGGTGTCACCCTCTGGCACCGGCTATCACGTTCTCCTCAGGGGTGAACTCCCGGAGGGGCGGAACCGTCGCGGGAGCGTCGAACTGTACGATACGGCGCGGTTTTTCACCGTCACCGGCGACCACGTCGACGAGACACCGACTCACGTCGCCCGCCGGCAGGACGCGCTCGCGGCGATTCACCGTGAGTACGTCCAGGATACCGATGGCGATACGGCGTCCGAGTCCGAACCCCGTGGCACGGCTGACGGGGAGTCAGCAACGAGTGGTGCAGTCACCGTCGATGTTGACCTCGAGGATGAGGAACTCCTCGAGAAAGCCCGGAATTCGTCGAACGGCGAGAAGTTCGAGCGGCTCTGGAACGGAGACACGGGCGGCTACGACAGCCACTCCGAGGCAGATATGGCGCTGTGTTGTCTACTGGCGTTCTGGACCGGCGGTGACCAGACGCAGATGGATCAACTGTTCCGTGAGTCCGGGTTGCTTCGCGAGAAGTGGGACGAGGTTCACTACGCTGACGGGTCGACATACGGCGAGAAGACCATCGAGCGAGCAATTGCGACCACTTCAGAATTCTACGAGCCGGACGCCGGCGACGACACCACGGATGCCCACGGCCCCGCTGCCGACTCGTCTCCAGGTGGCGACGCCGGTGACTCGGAGCGGAGTCGCGCGTATCTGGCCGAGAAGAACCGGCTCTTGGGCGAGCGCGTCGACGAGCTCGAGGCGACACTGGCGGAGAAAACCGAGCGGATCGACACCCTCGAAGCAGAAGTCGAGCGACTCACCGAGGAACTCGCAGCTCGTGACCAGGAAATTGAGCAACCCCACGAGGAGCAAGTCGCTACTGCGTGCGAAAGCAGTAGCGAGTCGGAGACACGATCCGTGTGGAGACGATTATTCGGCGGGGACTCGGAGTGAATCTCCAACGGGAAGGCCAGTATTAACCAACACCCACGATGTACTCCGGTGGCTGTTGGTTAATCGCTATGACGACATCAACTCAGGATACTTCGCGTCGTTGAAACAGGGAGCCCCGCCCTCAAGGAAGCGTCTGGCGTCGCTGAGTAGATCGAGGTAGTTCACTCGAACGGATTAGCAACGAGGTCCGCGATAAAGCCCCGACCTTCAATAACTGATGTGACATCTCCGATATCGGCGGCGCTGAGCACGTCTTCAATAGCCTGTTCAGCCTTCGTATCGCTCACAAACACGGTGACATAGGTTGCGTCACCTGTCGCGTATTGATAGGCGAGTCCCGCGAGAATCGTGTCCGTTTTTTCAATTTCGTCTTCGGTGACATCCTCGGCGGAGAGATTCAACATACGCGTCCGCGTTTTATCTACAACCTCAGAGACGCCGGGCGTCGAAAAGTCGATTCGCCCCGGTTTGAGCCATCCAGCGTTCTGTGCCGCCCGGAGTCGATCTCGCTGGTAGGCGTACGCGTCCGGGCTTTCGCCCATTTCCTCAGCAACGTGCCCCGGAATGTACACGGTGAGGTTTCGGTCTGTCACGAACTGCTCGAGTGCCTGATACTGTTCGTTGTCAGGCCCACCCATCGAGATGAGAACGCTACTATCGATAATGGCCGTACTATCGCGTGGGATCTCTGGCTCCAGCGCCATCAGTTGGCCCGGTCAAGATACGGATCGTATTCCACAGCCTCTTCGATTACGTCTTGCAGGGCCGTGAATACCGTCATTCCCTCGACGGGATGGACGCCGAGCTTGTTCGCGCCCGTCCGCTGGGTAAAGTCCCCGTCCATGATCCGGAGCGTGTAGTGGAGAGCGGCGGCCAGTTTGGGGATTCCCTGGCGGTCGACGAACACGCGGATATCCTCCGTATCTCGTTGCCGGCCGATCGCATCGATCAGGACGGGTGTCGCGGTGACGACCCCGTGGTCAGTATCCAGTTGGAGGTGAATCGGCTCAACAGTCACCGTGGTCGGCGTCTCGTCGTCATGCCGAGTAAGGATACCCATCTCCTCGAGTCGTCCGAGATACTTGTATGTGGTCGAGTGCGGTATGTCGAGTTCCGTTTTGATTGTCTCGATCTCGACGGCCCCATCTCGGAGGATAAACGTGTACAGCTGGGCGAGCTGGGGCGTGTTCAGCAGCTCAGCGTAGGTGAGGAAGTCATTGAACGTCTCCTCGGGGTCAGTCTGGGTGCCCGCGATTCGGTTGTCGGCCGACATCACAATACACATTCTATGGATAGTGTATTAACTCTTGCCCCATCGGAGCTGCGCTGAGTAGCTGATACGGTAGTTCTTTTCCACTGTAGATCTGGACAACCGCGCTGGTACGTAGATTTGCGTATCTATCGCCGCACTTCCTCGGAGATTAACTCGGCTAATGGTACCGGCTGGTTGTGTGGGGAGTTACTGATACTGCTGCTACATAACGGTAGTCAGGCTATCGGCGAAACCCTCAACTGGGATTAGTCGTGAGCGACAGTTGTGTTTCGCAATGGCCCACCACAGTCGGGACACTCGTCCTCATGTTCCGGATTTTCGACACCAGCTCCACACTCTTGACACACATACAACGTGGATTCGGAGGGAGCAGGGCCCATTTCCACCATAATCAATCATTATGTATGGGAACAGATAAGGTATGGGGACTATTTTGCGAGGAAAGTGTGTTGGGCCGGTTTGCTATCGGCCGATGAGTCCCAGTACCCGTCTGCGAACGTCCTCGGCTGAGTCATATCTTTGGTCATCGGTTGCAGAGAGGACGTCCGCCAGGGATTTCGTGCCGCCCTGCGTTTCAAGTTCATACTCGCCATAGGCCTCGACCAGCTCAGTTGTCGTGGCTGGGCAGTCGTGAGATGTGAGCGCTTCATCAAGATTACCTAGCCGCTCGCTTGGGTCATCGCCCAGCGGTTCCTTCTCATCGCCGCGGGCTCGAGCCTCCTCTACCTCCCGCTCACGCTGGCGCTCCGCTTGCTCATCCCGACCTTGTTTATCATCTGTCATATATCACAGTAGGAAATCCAGGCGGATAACAGTAGGGCTGCTTATCGGGGCAGTGTTCAGATCAGAATTGAACTGTGAGGCGGAGTATTTTCTGCGTGTCCATGACGGAAAACCCTCGCCTCAACGGGTGTATCGACCAGATCGAGTTAGGTTTTGTGAAGCGAGAAGCAATACTGCAGCTGTTGATGAAGATCGATATGTAACTCCATTTGGCTGAAATAACACTTTCGAATACCGTTTCTATTCTTGAGGTATTTGGTGTTGAACGAGCACGTTCGACCGTTCACAACTGAGTTCACAAGCCTGATCTACAGTTCATGGCGGGGAGGATATCAATCGAGAAACACGACATCGATGACGTCCCAGAAACGTAATGTGTTTCTCGTGTACAAACAAGATCCGGTGCGTCTCGTTAATGCCGTGTTTCTCGTCGATGGCGCGACACCACTCCAAGATGCATGCTTTCGGCACGGCCTCGGTTTTCAAATACGAACGTCACGGAAACCGGAATCGCGTTGAACGTGTCTTTCGAGAGATGAAACGTAGAACTCTCTGTTTCTCAAACTGTTTCAGCAACGCCAACGCAGAAACTGCTGATGAGTGGTTAAGCTCATTCAGCTTCGCATGGAATCAGCGTATCTAACCACTACCTCGGCCTTGATCCCTAGTTTTTAGCGAGGTCCAAGCGAGCGGACGTCACCGAAGTGCAATATATGGCCCGACGACGAGCAAGAGGATCGCGAGCACCCGGGTGAGTGTTTCGGCATCGATGGATTGAGCAATCTTCCAGCCGGCGACGACGCCGACGAGTTCGGGAATACCGATCGCGATGGCGAGTGGCCACGAGACTGCGCCCTGGGCCAGGTAGCCGGCCGTCGCGAATGCGGCGACAAACACTGACTGGACTTGTGCGACGCCGACTGCGATCAGCATTGGGACGCCGATAGCCACCAACAGCGGAACGGCGAGGACCGGGCCACCGACGCCGAGGAGCCCGCCCGAGATGCCGACAAACGCCCCGATACCGGCGACACCGAGCGTACCGCGGGGCGTCATCACGTCGAAGTCGCTCCCGGCCGTTCCGTAGCGGGTCCGATAGAAGACGAGGATGCCAGTCAGGGAGACGAACACACCGAGCAGGACGCTAAACGTCGATTCATCGATGAGCGCGTTCAGCCGGACACCGATAAGTGCACCTGCGAGCCCGGTGAGGCTCAACACGAGCGCCATCCGCTTGCCGCCCTGTGAATCAAGCTCGCCGGAGCGCCGATAGCTCTCGGCGCCGACAAGGCCTGTCGCGACAAACGTGGCGCTGGCCGTGCCGACAACGACCGCCGGTGGGAGGTCGGTCAGCGCGACGAGCGCGATGGTGATGAAGATTCCACCCGGACCGACGGCGGTGATGCCGATGCCGGCAAACAGCGAGAGGACGACGAGGACGGCGAGCGTCGTCGTGGGAAGGCCAGCGATCATCGGCTCAGATCCCGCCCGTGAAGATGGCGTTGATGACGAACTGGCCGGCGCTCCACGCCGAGTAGATGGCGAGGAGGATGAGCGTGCTGTTGATGACGTTCAGCTTCCAGCCGTTCGTGTACGCGCCCATCATGTCGCTGTCGTTGACCGCCCAGAACAGGAGGACGGCGGTGATGGGCAGGCCGACGACGCCGTTGTACGCCGGGAAGAGGATGATCATGTCGATGACGCTCAGCCCGAGGTACTGATGGACGAGTGGCGAGAGGCTGCCGAGCGCGACGCCACCGACGTATATCGCCTTGAACACGCGGGTGCTGTTGGCAACCTTACCGCCGATTGCCTCGGGGATCATGTAGGCGGGCGCCCACATGATGGGGATGATGCTGTTGAACGCAGCTGTGAGCGTGCCGGCGAGGAAGACGACCATTGCCCACTCACCAAGGACGGCCGCGAGCGCCTTTCCGGGCGTGAGGAACGTCTCAAGCTGTTCGTAGCCTGCCGGCCGGAGGACCGCTGCGGCGGCAATGATGATCGCGATGGTCGTGATACCCCCGACGGTGTAGCCGATGGAGAGATCGCGACGCATCGTGGGAATGTCCGAGCGGTCGGTCCAGCCCTTCTCCTCGACGAGTTGTGACTCGAGGAAGAAGTTCGGCCAGAGTGCGGTCGTTCCGAGGATGCTCACAGTGAGGGCCATCGAGCTCGGCGATAGCCCTGTCGGGGCGAAGCCGGCGACGACGGCGGTGAGGTCCGGACTACTCGCACCGGCAACGACGACGTACGTAAGCAGGAGGGCGAACATCATCGCGACCATGATCTTCTCGACGGCGTCGTAACTGAGGACGCCGATTATAATGGCGAGGAGTCCCGTCAGATAGGCGAAGGGCATCCATCCGATTGCCTGTAGGTCGAGGAGGACGACGATACCCTTCCCGACAGCGGCGGTGAGTTCGAGCGTCCAGGCGACACAGCCGACCGAGAGCAGGACCATCACGACGGTCGCAAGCGTCGACCCGAGTTTCTCCCGGGCGAATGCGCCTAATGAGTCACCGTGAATACCGAGTCGGGCGCTCATGTCCTGTGCCACGAAGCCGAGGAGCACCGCACCGACAACAGCCCACAGTAGTGTGTAGCCGAACCTGACTCCGGCGGAACTTGCAATAAATACTGACCCCGACCCGAAATAGCTCGCGACCATCACGAGTGCGAGCCCATACCGTTCGAAGAACTCCGAGATCGAGGGAATTGATACACCGTGTATCGCGTGTCTGACACTCATAGCTGGTCGAAAACGACAACCGAACAATCACCAAACTAATGCCCCACCTCGCAGCAATCGACGCGTTAGTTGAATATGTAACTAGGAAGGGAAACACGTTGTGGCTCATCGCCCGGTGGAGGTCAGTCGAGATTGCTCAATACAGTTCTCGAGTGTCTGCTGTGCGAGTCGATCCTCTACAGGCGGAGCAGACTGAGTGCCTGGGGCTTGTCCCCGAGGTACTTTACGGAAATGCAAGGAGATATCCCCGCCCTTCAGGGCGGGAAGAATGTCAAGACGCGGAGTATGGGGATAGGTTCGCTGAGAGCGTTGCTACGGAGTTCTCCGTCGAGGTGGCGGTTCCGACCGACCGGGATCACACGTCGAGCTCACGCACGAGGCCGTGGGCGCCGTCTTCGTCTCACGGTAGGTCGGGCGGTCGACACGAACGCAGTACGTCGCGGCCGACGACGTCGACGAGCAGTTCCAGAAACGGCACTTCGACGACCGGCTGGGCTGGCACGAGACCACCATCTCTCGACAAGCCGTTCGCGACGAGCTCATCACCCAGCTCACAATAGAAGGGTGTGGAAGCCCATTCTTTCAGCCGCGGGTCGCTGACGGGAGCGAGATGGTTTCGTTGACCCTTTTCCGTAGTGTCGCGAGTGCGAGGCGTTCTCGTCGCGAAACGGGGTCGTCGGTGCCAAGCGATTCCCCCTCGTACGCGTTCAGGATCGCACAGGGCGCCTGCTCGCAGTAGGCCACGAGCCGATGTGGGGTGATTACCTCGGCTTGGAGGGGGATGGTGGCGTCGTTGACGAACACGGCGGCAGGGTCGTCGGGCGCGGCGTCGAGGAGGCGGGCCGCGCGGGCGGCGTTATCTGCGGCGAGTGCGGCGGCTTCCGCCTCGCTCTCACCCACGGTTCGAGGTGCGTGCGCGTCCAAAATGCCGTGCCAGGCGTCGTCGGGGATCGTCGTAAAGCGGTCGAGGCGGCCGCCGAGAAGCGTCCCGTCACGTTCGACCTCGGGCGCGAACTCGAGGACAGCAACGCCGGCGGCGCCGTTCCTGTCGATCCAGGCGTCTAGTGCGCGGGCGGTGAGTCGGGTTTTTCCGGCCTGCGAGGGACCGACAATCAGTGTCGACCCCGTGAGTGGGACTTGACGGTTACTCATTGAACACAGCAGGTCTGGTGATCGACAACCGAGCGTATTTCGCGAGGAGCGCGACCGTTGCAGCGGTGAGGATGACAGCGAACGCGAGGATGGCCCCTGAGAGGACGTCGACGCCACCCGCGACCTGTTCGGCGACGAAGTTCGCGGCGAGCGCACCGGTAACCACCAGCAGGCCGAGGCCGCCGAGGTTCGTGAGCGTCGAGGGGGACTTGGGGACCGCCTCGGAGTTCAAGAGGTAGAGCACGACCACGATGGCAAACGGTGTGCCAACAGTTCCGATGGCGAGCACGAGCGCCAGCTGGCTGAGAACCGGACCGCCGATGAACGCGCCCGGTGCCGACAGGAGTGCGGCAGCGACCAGCAGCCCCCGGTAGCGGTTGTCGTCGACGGTGGTTCCCCAGCCGAGCTTGTCCGCAAGGAGGAACGGTGGGGCGATCGTGTTTCCGCCGAGTGTCGAGACTGCGGCGCCGAGTAAGCCGAGGAGGAACAGCCACTCCGCATACCGGCCAGCGAGCGGCCCGAGCGCGCGAGCGGCCTCGACAGCCGAGAGGTCCCCCGTGGTGAGGACGCTCGCCGTCACGAGGAACACGGCAACGCTGTAGACGCCGAACGCGACGAGCATCGACGCGCCGACGTCGAAGGTGGCGAGGCCGTACTCCTCGACGGTCCACTCTCTGGCGCGCATCGTGTACGAGTGCATCGTAATCAGGGTGATGTGGACGGCGCCACCGAGGACGCCCGCGGCGACCAGCGCGCTTCCGGCTGGGAGCGCAGGGATGAGGCCACGCGCGGCAGCATCGGCATCGACGGGCACGACGAACAGTGACGCGAGAAACGCGAAGACGACGCCAGCGACCAGCGCTTTTGCCACCGTTTCGAGGAACCGGTAGCCCCGGGTGGCGAGGCCGACAGCCAGGACGACGGCCCAGACAACGCCCCAGATGCGAGCATCGACGCCGGTGATGGTCTCGGAGACGGTCGCCACCGTCTTCATGATGAGGAGCTGGGCGGACCCCGCGGCGAGCACGACGTCCAAGACGAGCAGCCACGCCCAGCTGTCGCCGAGGTGGTCTTCGACGACTGCGACGATGCCGCGTTCGGTGAGGAGACCCAGCCGCATCGCGAGATACTGGGCGAACGCGCCTGCAACGGCCGACAACACCACGACCCAGAACAGCGCGTAGCCGTACGCGCCGCCGGCCGTGATCAGTGACGCCAGTGACGCCGGGCCCGCGGCGACGGCGCCCGCGACCCACGACGGCCCCATCCGCTGCAGGGACTCTCGTAGCGTCTGTATGGCGGCCGCCCCATCGGTCCGATTGCTCACCGGTGACCACCCCTGTAGTCGCGAGCAAGCACGGACACTTCGTAGATGAAGATCGCGGCGACGCCGAGCACTGCTGTCCAGAGCAGAACCGCGAATGTGGTCGGGCCAAGCGCAGTCACCGGTCGCTCACCTCCGAATTCGATTCGTCGGCGTCGTCGCTTGCGGTCGGTGGAGTATCAGTACCGCCGGCTGACGGCGTCGCCTCGCGTTCACCGACTGACGTGTCGGCGTTTGCAACGGGACCGTCAAGCCGCTGGATCTCCTGGGAGAGGTGGTCGAAGTCGAAGTCGACGTCGCCCAAGCGAGCGGCGAGCAGCGTCAGGGCAGTTGAAACGAAGAACGCGCCCGCAAACGGGAGCAGGTAGGTAGCATCAGGTGCCGGCAGCACACCGCCGAGGGCCGCGTTGGCCGCCGCGTGCAGGCCGAAGGGGAACGGGAAAAACGTGGCGCCGACGGCAAGCCCGCCGAGCGCGCTTGCAAGCGCGCCCGGCCCGGAGAGTTGGCGAGAGAAGAGTCCGTAGATGAGCGGGAAGCCGACCGCGGCGCCAAGCAGGTCGGCGGTGAAGAACAGCCGGAGGACGCTCCGAGCTCGGAGACTTACCAGGATGGCTGCGACCGCGACAACGAGCGTGAGCATCCGGGCACCACGTCGGAGTGCCTGCTCGTCAGGGTCGTTGAGCAGTCGTGGAAGGTCGGCGGTGACGAGACTCGCTAGCGCGTTGAACAGGCTATCGGTTGTGCTCATCACGAGAACAAGCCCAAGCAGGAGGACCGCGAGAACGAGCCAGTCGCCGAACGCCCCCTCGAGCAAGACGAAGAACGCGATGCCAGCGTTATAGCCGGTGCCGCTCGTGACAACAGCGGCGTTCCCGGCGGCGATAACGCCAAGCAGCGTCGCAACGACCATCACCAGTCCGTTTGCAACGGCCGCAGTACGGAACCCCCGCTGGACGGTGTCGGCACCATCGGCGGCGTAAATGCGCTGCCACCACGTCTGGTTGAGCAGTTCCGCACCGAGCACGGCGAACACGAGCGCGACTCCGAACCTGATCCCGGGCACGTACGTCGGATCGAGGAGTGTAGGGTTCACACGCTCGATACCCTGATAGACAGCGTCGGTGCCGCCGAGCGTAACGACGACGGCGGCGACGCTCACGGCGAGGAGCGGGAGAACAACTAGCGTCTGCACCGTGTCGGTAATGATGCTCGCACGGAGGCCACCGTAGCCGGTGTACAGCACGACGAACCCGCCGACGAGAACCGAGGTCTGCCAGCGCGGTACCGCCGCGACGTACTGCAGCGCCTGCGCGATACCCGTGAGCTCCGCGGCGAGAAAGACGAACATGTAGAGGACGCTGACCGCGAGCACGAAGGCGTGCATCGCGGTGCCGTAGCGGACGTAAGCATACTCGGTCAGCGAGTGGCCTTCGGGGATGACTGCGCGGATCCGCGGGCCGAGCTTCGAGTATACGAGCATCGGGACGGCCTCGCCGAGCGCGTAGCCCGCGACGGCGGCAATCCCGTAGAGCGCGCCGGCCTCGGGCGCCGAGAGTAGAATCCACACGCCCATCACCGAGGCGATCAGCGTCGCAGTCGTACGGCCCTCGCTGGCAGAGCCACGGGCCGAGATAAGATCCTCTACAGAGCGAACCTCGCCGCGCGAGACCCAGAGGCCGACCGCCGTGAAGACGGAAAGCGTCGCGACGGTCAACGCGAGCGCCCCCGCGGTCGTCACCACTGCCGCCCACCTCCAGGGACCGTTCCCTCAGGATCGTAGGCCGCGTCGAAGAACGTCGCCTCCAGTTCGACCGCCCGCCGGAAGAGTCGGGCAAGCCGGCGCTGGCGGCGGGCAGATGCGGCCGCGCCCTCGCGGTCGAGTTCATCACGCAGCCAGGCCACGACGTCCGCGAACCTCTCCCCAGTGTGAAGGTCGACCCACTCCGAAAGGTAGAACCGGGTCGGCGCGTCGCCATCGGCGGCAGTGGTCGCCCACTCAAGGTACGTCCATTCGGCGGGCGTGAGGACCGCAAGCGTCTCGGCGTAGCCGCCCTGTCGCGCCGCGCGCTCGAGGAGATCCGTGAACGCTCGCGTCGCCGGCGTCAGATCGGGGTTGTCGTAGGTCTCGGGTTGGACATCGAGAACGTCGAAAGAGCGTTCGAAGTAGTCATCCTCGTCGGCGGTGAGGACGCCGAGGAAATCGACGAGCCAGGACTTCGCGGCCATTGAGGGTGCCTCGCCGACGGCGTGGCCGAATGCCCCGACGAGCGCCTCAATAAAGGCATAGTCCTGAACGAGATAGCGCCGGAAGACCTCGTCGTCGAGGACGCCGCCACCGAGCTCGCGCGCGAATTGGTGGGTCGTCGCCGCGGTCCAGTCGGGCTCGGCGCGCTCGCGAAGCCAGTCCGTGAACCGGGCGTCCACGCGACCAGCCGCGTACGCGTCGAATCCATCCGGGACGACTGCGGTCCCAGGGCCGTCATCGGTCACAGCGACCACTCCTCCTGACGCCAGGCGGCATCCCAGAAGCGGTACTCGTAGCGGGCCGACGTCTCGAAGCGCTCGCGATAACGCTCGCGGTCCGCTTCCGTGGCGTCCGCGGCGACGTCGTCCATCAGAGCCTTGCACCACTCGGTTAGCTTGGTGAACTCCTCGCCCGCATACATATTGATCCATTCGGCGTAGCGGTCGTCGTCGGGTACGCCGCGTTCAGCGAGTCGCTTACCCGTCTCGTTGAACCCCCACATACAGGGCAGAAGCGCAGCGATAAGGTCGCCGAACGTGCCGGTCGCCGCGACCCGCACGAGGAAGTCGGTGTACGCCCGTGTCGTCGGCGACGGGTCGGTCGCCGCCAGCTCCACTTCCGAGATGTCGAACGCCGCGGCGTACTCGCGGTGGAGGTCCATCTCAGTGTTCAGCGTCGAGTCCAAGAGCTCCGCGAACGTACCCATCCGTTCGAGATTTGGCGCCTTCGCCGCACCGTGGGCAAACACTCGCGAGTATTCAACCAAGTAGACGTAGTCCTGCCTAACCCAGTACCGGAACGGCGCCTCGTCGAGCATGCCGTCTCCGAGCGCTTCGACCATCGGGTGTGACGCGATAGCGCCCCAAATAGGCTCCGCCACCCCCTCCAGATCGTCCGTAAATCCCATGTACGGACCTTATGACATCACCAGTAATATATCTGGATGGTACCACACAGGAATACACTGTTCGTGACAGTCCAACTCCATCTGATGACGCGGAGCTCATACAGCGGGGGGCCATACCTCGCTCTACGTGGAGAATCGTGGAACGTTGATACGTTATGGCCGAGACAACCAGTCTTGCCAAAGGCGGTGAAGACCGACGATGACACGACAACCGGACTTGAGGACGGTAGATCGATATTCGGAGTGTCGGCAGCGACAGGCTGACGGGCACGCACTGGCCGCCCAAGTTTTCATCCGCCAGTAACC
Source organism: Halobacterium sp. CBA1126 (assembly GCF_009741975.1). Classification (GTDB taxonomy): domain Archaea; phylum Halobacteriota; class Halobacteria; order Halobacteriales; family Halobacteriaceae; genus Halobacterium. The sequence goes on from NZ_WPCF01000003.1 coordinate 28,911, forward strand.
AACTCCAAGCCTCGACCTCCCTGTCAGCGATTAAATGCGGCCACTTTGACTTCCTCCCACCCCTGAAGGGGTGGGATTCCGCTAACACCGCTGTCATGGCTCTCTTTGTATGAACTCCGCCGCCGCCCACTGTGCGACGTATATTCGTTAGTCATCGATGTCTTGATAGTGATTACTGCGACTGTTTTCACGGCCGGTGTCGAAGGACGCCGGTTCAGACGAACGAACCCGGTCCATCCCCCGTCCGTCGTTCTACGGCTCGAGGATAACCTTCGTAACCCCTTCCTCGCGGTCGTCGAACTTCTCGTACATCTCGGGCGCGTTCTCGAGCGGTTCGCGGTGTGAGAGGACGAAGCTCGGTTCAGCGCGACCCGAGACAATCAGATCACGCAGGTGGCGGTTGTACGCTTTCACGTCACACTGTCCGGTCGCGAGGCCCTGGCCCTTCTCGAAGAGCTTCCCAAAGTCGATACCGAGCCGACCCTGAGCTTCCATTTCACTGATGGTCTCCGGTGCACCGGGATCTTCGGGGAGGTAGAGACCGACGATACCCATCCGACCCGTCGGCTCAACGACGCGGATCAGCTGGTTGATGATGATACCGGGATTTTCCTGCGTCGGGTCGTAGGACTTGTCGTTGTCGCGCGTCTCCTCGGGTTCGACAGACTGATAGCCGACGGCGTCGACGCCCTTGTTAACCTCGCCGCCGTGCTCGTCGATGATCTGTTCGACCGGATCTGCCTCCTCGAAGTTAATGGGCGTCGCGTCACAATGCTCCTCAGCGAGTTCCAACCGGCTCGAGACGCGGTCGACGACGTATATCTCCGAGGCTCCCTTCAGCTTCGCGCTGTAAGCGGCCATCAGGCCGACCGGACCAGCACCGAAAATCGCGACTGACTCACCCGGCTGGAGGTCGGCGAGTTCCGTCCCGTGCCAGCCAGTTGGAAAGATGTCCGCCAGCATCGCGAAGTCGTCCTCGTGGCCCTCATCAGGGAGCTTGAGTGCGTTGAAGTCCGCATACGGGACGCGCATCCGCTCGGCCTGGCCACCCTGGTAGGGGCCCATACCGACGTAGCCGTATGCGCCGCCGGCGGGGACGCTTCCCTCCTCGTTGACGTTCAGACAGAACGCAGTCTTCCCCTTCTCGCAATTCCGGCAGTGGCCGCACGCAACGTTGAACGGAATCGAAACGCGGTCGCCGACTTCGAGGTCGGAGACGCCGTCACCGGCCTCGTCGACGATCCCCATCGCCTCGTGACCGAACACGATACCCGGTTCAGCCGCTGTTCGGCCCTCGTACATGTGGAGATCGGATCCGCAGATACACGTCGACGTGACGTCGATAACGATGTCGTTCGGATCTTGAACTTCCGGATTGGTGATCTCTTCTACCGCAACTTCGTGTTCGCCTTTGTATACAACACCTTGGATTGACATTTGGTATCAGTCCACTCATTAGATGTCTGCACCTACTTTGTGAACCTGATGGCCAATATATATGTCATGAAGTTCTGAGATTGGTACGCTTATCTGTAAGAGCGAATATTCGGGGTTTTGATCCGCTCTGATCGCAGATATCAGTTCGTCACTCGGGCGACACTACTCCCGATCTCCCGAAGGTATCGACTGCGACAGATGAGCGATCCATCGTATCCTCGTCGAGCAGCACCCGTTTCGGACAGCCACGGTGGATCTCGATTGCGCAACATCGATGGCGTGCGGATCGGAATAACGGCCGGCTGGTTCCTGCGAGAGCCGAACGCGGAGCAACCCAGCTGATACCCCACACCAGAAAGCCCACGGCTTCAGCCGTGGGAGCAAGCGCGGACGCTTGCTGTGACTTCGAGACTCAGTTAGAAGCACCCCAGAGGCCCAGACGTGGTCGGTGGGACGGGCTGTCTGTCAGCCACCCTCGAAGTCGGGGACGCTGAACGAGTCCCTCTGACTCCCAGTTCAAGAAGCCACCTGAGAAAGCCTCTCGTTAGAAAGCGAGCGGCGTGGAGGCTTTCCACTGTGGAGCGCGAAACCACGGAAGTCCACCGACAAGTCCACCGCTTCAGCGGTGGGTAGCTGACACGGTAGTTCTTTTCCACTGTAAATCTGGACAACCGCGCTGGTACGTAGGTTTGTGTATCTATCGCCGTACTTCCTCGGAGACTAACTCGGCTAATGGTACCGGCTGGTTGTGTGGGTGGTTACTGATACTGCTGCTACATAACGGTGGTCAGGCCATCGGCGAACCCCTCGACTGGGATTAGTCGTGAGCGACAGTTGTGTTTCGTAGTGGCCCACCACAGTCGGGACACTCATCTTCATGGTCTGGGGTTTCGACACCGGCGCCACACTCTTGACACACATACAACGTGGATTCGGAGGGGGCAAGATTAGTTTCTACCATAATCAATCATTATGTATGGGGGCAGATAAGGTATGGGGCCTATTTTCCGGATAGTGTTCAGATAAGCTGATTCCATGCGAAAGCGAACGCTTGCAACCAGTTTTCGACGGTCTCTGCTCTGGCATGGCTGAAACAGTTTGAGAACTGGTTGGTTCGGCGTTTGACTTCTCGGAAGACGCGTTCCACGCTATTCCGATTCCCGTAGGTTTCATGCTGGAATCGTAGTCCATGACGGTGACAAGCCGCCTGCAACCATGGCGCACCGTCGACGAGAAATACCGAATTATCGACCTGATGTTTCTCTCGAAGCTCTGAGAGAAACATCGAGCTGACTGCAGTAGTTCTCGTCGGGTAGAGTCGAGCGTGAAGCAGGCGATTCGTCGCGGGATCGACAGCAGCGTACAGCCAATACTGTTCGTCATTGAGCTGGATCACAGTTTCATCGACGGCGACGTGATCCGGGTTTGCACCGTCAAGCGGCTGTAAATCGGCCTTCTGCACCCAGTTGTGAACGGTGGTTCGACAGCGGTCGACACCCAATTCACCGAGGATCGTGACGGTATCCGACAGCGAAAGCCCAGCCAGATGGAGTTGGATACCGAGCTTCATCGCCGACTCGGGTGTCGCCTCTCGCTCCATAAAATCTAACTCGAAGCCGTCGCTACCACCGGTGAGGCGGGCGGTTTCGAGCATAGACCACTCAAAGATCGTCCCGCCTCACCCTTCATCCTTATCTGAACACCGCCCGAACACGAGGACGAGACGCGAGGTCAGCGCAAAACCTACCACCGTCGGTTCCGCTTCCCGAAGAACGTCGAGGACGAGGACATCACGGCGCAGTACAATAACGGGATTCTCGAAGTCCGGTTGCCGGTGATAACGGGAGCCACCACCCGTGGCAAGCAGATCGAGGTTCAGGCCTAACAGCGGCTCCATACCTCGTCACCGGGGTGTCGATCGATAGCCGTTTTTTCCGTGAACAGTCGAGGTGAGAACCATGCGACTCACGGTCAAACAGCTCAAAAACCGCGATCCAGGAAGCGGCATGGCAGTCATCGATCGTGAAGCGCTTCAAGAACTCGGCGTCAGCAGTGGTGACTTCGTCGCAATCGAGGGTCGTGACGGTGGACGAACAGTCGCCCGCGTCTGGCCTAGTAACACGAGCGACGCGGGGCACGGTATCATCCGTATCGACGGGCAGCTCCGACAGGCAGCGAACGTGAGCATCGACGATCGCGTCGAGGTCGAAAAAACGGAGGTCGAGCCAGCGGACCGCGTTACCGTCGCCCTACCACAGAATCTCCGGATCAGGGGCGATCTCAGCTCGCACCTCCGCGAACACCTCACCGATCAGGCAGTGACCGCGGGACAGACGGTAGCGTTCCCGATCGGGTTCGGTATGTTCTCCGGACGATCCGGCCGCCGCATCCCCTTGACGGTGGTCGATACACAGCCGAGCGGGACGGTCGTCATTCAGAATACTACCGACATCGAAACCGCCGACCAGAGCACACAAGAGGTTTCCGTCGAATCGGGTGACCCCGACGATTCGCCCACTCCTGGCGTCACATACGAGGACATCGGCGGGTTAGACGACGAACTCGAACAGGTCCGAGAGATGATCGAGCTGCCGATGCGCCATCCCGAGCTGTTCGGGACACTCGGTATCGAGCCACCTAAAGGGGTGCTGCTCCACGGCCCGCCGGGCACGGGGAAGACGCTGATCGCGAAGGCCGTCGCCAACGAGATAGACGCTCATTTCCAGACGATCAGCGGCCCGGAGATCATGTCGAAGTACTACGGGGAGAGCGAAGAGCAGCTCCGCGAGGTGTTCGAGGAGGCCGAGGAGAACGCTCCCGCGATCGTCTTCATCGACGAACTCGACTCGATCGCCCCAAAGCGAGAGGAGGTCAGCGGTGACGTCGAGCGACGAGTCGTCGCCCAGCTCCTCTCGCTGATGGACGGCCTCGAGGAACGCGGCCAAATCACGGTCATCGGCACGACCAACCGCGTCGATGCCATAGATCCGGCGCTCCGCCGTCCCGGCCGGTTCGACCGCGAGATCGAGATCGGCGTCCCCGACCGCGACGGACGTGAGGAGGTTCTCCGAATCCACACTCGTGGGATGCCGCTCGGCGATGGCGTCGATCTCGAACGCTACGCCGAGTCCACCCAGGGGTTCGTCGGCGCTGACTTGGAGAATCTTGCCAAAGAGAGCGCGATGCACGCGCTCCGACGGATTCGGCCGGAGCTGGATCTCGAAGAGGAAGAGATCCCTGCGAAAGTCCTCGATTCGATCGAGGTGACCGAGAACGACTTCAAAGAGGCACTGAAAGGCATAGAACCGTCGGCGCTCCGCGAAGTGTTCGTCGAGGTTCCCGATGTCACCTGGGACGACGTCGGCGGCCTCGATGACGCGAAAGAACGTCTGCAGGAGACCGTCCAGTGGCCCCTGGAATATGCCGACGCCTACGAGCGAGTCGCACTTGATCCGGCGAAGGGCGTCCTGTTGCACGGGCCGCCCGGCACCGGCAAGACCCTGCTGGCGAAGGCCGTCGCCAACGAGGCCAACTCGAATTTCATCTCGATCAAGGGTCCGGAGCTGTTCAACAAGTACGTCGGGGAATCCGAAAAAGGCGTTCGTGAAGTGTTCTCGAAGGCCCGCGAGAACGCACCCACGGTGATCTTCTTCGACGAGATCGACGCGATCGCATCAGAGCGTGGTCGGGGCGTCGGCGACTCGAACGTTGGCGAGCGTGTGGTCTCCCAGCTCCTGACCGAACTCGACGGCCTTGAGGAGCTCGAGGATGTCGTGGTGATCGCCACGACCAATCGCCCGGATCTCATCGACGATGCTTTACTCCGGCCTGGACGGCTTGATCGTCACGTTGAGGTAGATGAACCGAACGAAGCGGCCCGGCGTGAAATCTTCGAGATCCATGCCAGAGGCAGACCCTTGGCCGACGACGTCGACCTCGACGAACTCGTCGAGCGGACCGACGGCTTCGTCGGTGCCGACATCGAAGCAGTCTGCCGCGAGGCCGCGACTATCGCAGTCCGCGAGTACGTTCGCGCGACTGCGAGTGGCGAATCGGCCAACGTCGACGAGATCGAGCTGACGATGAACCATTTCGACCAGGCACTCGAGGAGGTCGACTCAAACGTCGGGTCCGGAACGCGGGAGTTCGAGGGGACACCTGAAGCGGTGTAGAACTCGCGGCCGTCTCCTACGTAGTTGAATCGTCGGCTCGATCCCCTCGGGGGCCATCGGCTTCTTCGATTTGTTCGGTCACACGCTCGTCGATCTGTTCGTCTATATCTCCAACCTCGGCTTCGACTTGTTCTTCGACCTCCGCTTCGAGGCGTTCGGAAACCTCTTCACCAACCTGCTGTTCGATCTCATCACTGACCTGTTCCTCGACCCGGATTCCCACTTGTTCCTCGACCTCGTCCGCGACGGCGTCTTCGAGTTCGCTCTCGACCTCCTCGCTGACGGCGTCTTCCAGCTCCGCCTCGACTTCGGCCTCCACCTCCTCGGAGACGGCCTCGTCGAGTTCGGCCTCGACCTCGGCTGCCACTTCCTCGCCGATGCGCTCGTCGATGTCGCCGACCTGGTCGTCGACCTCGTCGGCGACCTGGTCCTCGGCCTCGGCCCGGACGGCCCGCTCGAGGACGCGCTCGTAGATCGACATCTTCTCCCAAACTCTCAATAGGTAACCGATGACAAGGCCTCCCTCGAACGCGGCCACCCGGGGGTCGATACGGAATACGAGATACCCGAAGCCGGCGATGAAGAGCAAGCCGTACACCAGTTCGACGTGAAACTGCGTCTGTCTTCCTTGGAAGCGACCACTGAGCGTACTCAGTGACATCGTTATCTGATATCTTCGTGTTTCGTGTCCAAAAGCCTAACTTGGAAACTTAGAGAGGTAGCCACCCGATTTCTGGTTCGATATCACTCCGGCGTAGGCAACTCATACGAGAAGGTGGAATCGCTCCGCCGCCTCGAACGTGATGAAGGCGATAACACCAGCGACGGTTGGGGTGGCAATCCATGTCGTCACGATTCGTTTCGTAGTAGAGGGGTCGAACAGATCAAGCTGGTCAGCTGCCCAGTCCGAACGTTCCGCATTTGAGAGCCCTTCTGGTCGGACGATCGCGTGAAGGGGAACTCGACGGCTCGCCCGCCCCCATCCAAGCCCGATGACACACGCGGTGAGCACGACGCGAGACTCGCCGGGATGCCGGCCCAGCTCAGGCCGGTGAGGATCGAGGCCGCGATCGTTTCGGCGATCAGCGACGCTTCCAGCGATAGGTCCGTGATGTCCTCGCCAACGGTCTCCATCGTCCGGGGACCGATGGTGAAGGCACCGATCCCGATCGCCACGCCCGCGATCGCGACCCCCGGTATCATCTCGATCTGCCCGGAGCCGACGAGTGGTGCTACAGCGTTGGCGACGTTAGAGGCCCCGGCCGAGAACGCCATATAACAGCCGATCCCGATCACGACGAGTTCCGCGAATCGGCCCGCGTCGTCGGATTCGAAATCAAGAACGTCCACGACCGCGTCGTAGAAGTACCGCCCGACGAACGCACAGATCCAGAAGGCGAGGATCGTCGAGAGAACCCACCACATACCGACGACGCCGACGGTCCGCCAGTCAAGAACGCCGAGTGCTGCCCCCATCCCGACGACAGCGGCGACCGCTGTCTGGCTGGTACTGGTCGATACCTTGAGAACATTTCCGAGTAGGATGCCAAGTCCGATGAACAGGAGGACGCCGATCGACGCTCCGAGCGTGAAGTACTCTGCAGGGACGAAGTCCGTCCCCAAGGTATCGACGACGTTCGTGCCGATAGTGAACCCGCCGATCAGTACGAACACGGCCATCAACCCAGAGGCCTGTCGCATCGATAGCACGCCGCTTCCGGTCGCCGGCCCGAAAGCCACGCCGGTAGATGATCCTCCGATGTTCACGCCGACGAAGATGGCCGTTGCTATGCCGATGAGGAACACCACCGATAGCGCCATACGATCGGATATAGGGCATAATTCTGCAAAAGAATATTGATTTCGTGAGGGCGAGTAATTCCTAAGTGGATCCAGACAATATTTTCTGTTGGTATGACCCTCCAGCCGTGGCTGTATACGCTCTTCGTAGTCGTCGGAGGGTTCCACGTGCTCGCTGTCCTCTATGCGTATTGGTCCAAGCAGGTTTCCGACGATGGCGTGGAACCTGCGGACAGCACTGAACAGTCAATACAATTAAGAGAAGTCGATTGCCCAGAGTGTGGGATTACTAACGAACGAGGATACAGGTACTGTGCGAACTGCGTGTCAGAACTCCCTGGCAGAAGCAATGTCGACGGAATGCCTATCGCACCTGTCGGGCGGCAAATTTTCTGATTATTCGATCCGGTCACCGGCAAATGAAAGAGTCAGCTCTTCGCCCTCGTAGATATTGATGAGTTCATTGATGATTTCGTCATAGGATTCGTCGTCGATTCGTAGATTGTCGAGTCGGTTGACCGTCTCCTCATTAAGGTCGATCTTCGGCATATGCGGATTATGGGGTTCCTCGTTTGTAAGACTCACGAAACGGTTGATGGAGGAAGGACTGGGGAGCGTTCCAACCGATCTTCTGATTACCACTAGACGTCGCTTTCGTAAACATTCATAGACATTTCCTAGTTGACCAACTGATCCATCGTGAATGCGTGTTCTGTGATCCCGTCTTTGATGACTTCACCGGCGAAATCGAAGGTCTGGTACCCTATCGAACTTCGACTTTATCGTTGGACGCTCATCCGTAGCAGTGAGTACCTCCTTGTGAGTAGAGTTCATATGGGGTCTCAAAATAGTCAGCAGAGAAAGCGCGAACGAGGTCTATCTGCCTGACGGAGACGATCGTCTGGAGTATCTCCGTGATCAGGCCACTGTAAAATTGCACGGATATGATGCCGGTTTGGTAGAGTACTGGTAGAACAGTTGAACGGATCAGAAACTTTCAGGTAGAGTGGTTCCACTCACTCCAGCGTGATTGTGCAAACATGCAAAAAACACCAATTAAAACCCATCTAATTCACGCTTTGGCAGTTATAAGCTAAATTGCGGTCCTATAGTCGAAGGCCTCGGCACTCATACCCTTCATTACGTTTTCGAGGACTAGGACGTCGTAATTCAATCCCGCCAAATCCCTCAGTAGGTTCGGCAATCCCGCGTAGAGTTTATTTCCCCCTCAATGGGTGAGGGGCTCGCTGTACTGGCGAGTTCCCGAAACACGGTGAGAACGATGGCAACTAGAGACATCTACGAGAGCGGATTCGACGAAGACGTCCGAACGGAATCGAGTGCGAACCAGTGTCCCGAGTGCGACGGCCGGGTCACCACGAACGCGGTCGAAACGGTCTGCGAGGACTGTGGTCTGGTCATCGACGAACAGCGCATCGATCACGGGCCAGAGTGGCGGGCGTACGACGACGAGGAGTGCGAACGAACGGGCGCCCCACTCACTGCCGCCCGGCACGATCGCGGCCTGTCGACGGAAATCGGTCGCGGCACCGATGCCAAGGGGAACGAGATCCCTGGAAAGAAGCGACGGCGACTCGCGCGGATGCGCCGTGAGCAGACCCGAGGGCGCTGGCGGTCGAAAGCGGAACGGAATCTCGCCCACGGATTGGGCGAAGTGCGTCGGTTGACGAGTGCCCTCGAGCTCTCCGATTCGGTTCGCGACCAGGCGTGTCAGCTCTTCCGGAGCGCCCAGAACGAGGATCTGCTTCGTGGCAGATCCATCGAGGCCATCGCCGCGGCCAGCGTCTACGGGGCCTGCCGGTGCAACGGCCTCTCGCGGTTAGTGGACGACGTTAGCGAGATGGCCCGCGTTGCGGAGTCACGAGTCACGAACGCGTACAAAACGCTGAACGAAGAGCTGGGCCTCCCCGCTGAACCCGTCTCCCCCAGCATGTTCGTGCCCCGCCTTGCGTCGGACCTCGAGTGTCCAGACGAAATCCGACAGCGGGCCCGGGCCCTCGCGGAGGAGGCCGAGGAGCGCGGCGTCACGACGGGCGTCCATCCGGCAGGGTTCGCAGCGGCCTGCCTCTACAAAGCGGGGCAGGAACAGGGGCAGTGGGTGACACAAAGCGACGTCGCAGAGACAGGGAACGTCACGCCAACGACTGTCCGGACGCATTACGAGACGTTAGCGGAGCAAGTAGCCTGACAACACACCTGCACAACCACCGTTAGATAATTTTCTCAGGAAACTATTTGTTTCTCTACCGTGTAGCACCCAGTATGACCGAGACGTGGGACGACGTCAACGAGCAGGTCAAAGCGGACTGGAAGGACGACACCACGCCGTTCGAGCGAGTGTACGAAATCGTCGAACAGACCCACGATGGGCAATCGGCCGCCGAAATCGCCGATCGAGCGCTCGTGAGCGAGCCGACGGCGCGTCGCCACTGCAAGACGCTCGTGAACACCGGGTTCGCCGAGACGGAACAGGACGGCCAAACAACGCTCTATAAGCGCAATAGCGACCGGGTGTTGATGTCCCGAATCCGTGAGCTGCGTGCGGAAGTCGATCGGACGGAGTTGCTCGACAGCATCAAGGAGATGAAGGCCGAGATCCGGCGCTACGAGGACCGCTACGACGTGGTGTCACCGGAGGAACTCGCCCAGCAACTCGACGCCGACGAGACAGCGGGCTGGGACGACCTCACGGCGTGGCGAACGACACGACAGAATCTCGCCGTTGCCCAAGCCGCACTCGCCTACGACGAGGCCAGCCACCAGCTTGCCGTATGAGCGAGGACGACCGCGCCGGCGAGTTCGGGCCGATCTATCTCCCGGCGCTGCAGCGGATCCGAGATCTCTGGCTCGAGCTTGAGCCGCTCGTCGACGAAACAGGGTACGACGACGTCGTCGCACCCACGGAACTACAGATTAGTCTCAACGACGGGCTCGCCGATGCCGAGAGCGCTCGGCTCGATATCCAGTGGAGCGAACTCGGGATGTACTCGTTTCACTACGTCGATAGCGACGACGTCAACTGGCGCTTCGATCGCCACCCGAACACCCACTCTCCCGAGATTCATTTCCATTCGCCGCCCGAGGCCACGACGACGGCCGCCGAGCCGTCCTGTATCGACGTAACCGAGGTGTCACTCGTGACGCGTGCCGTTCACGCGATGTGGCGCGCAGCGTACGAGAAGCGGGATCTGGATCGACTGAATAGCGCAGCAAATCCACCATAGGAATGCCCACTGGACGTGACCGCCCGGAGAACTTGGATGAGTTATCCGCCAACGAGGCACCGCGGTATCTTATCCGGTTCCTTGGCCGCCAGGATCTCGACGAGCACGAGGAGATCTACGACGACCTCGCCACTGAATAAGGCTGTAGAATCGTCGTCCACGTACAGCACTCGAGTTTGCCGGCTCTGTAGAAACACTACTCAGTTGATGGGGTTCCACCGTCATTTGCTCAGTACAGCCGGCCACCAACATCATCAGGACCCAACAGAGTAGTTGGGATAATGCCCGTCAGTTCGTGCCCTGAGTGTGGCTCGACAGCGCACACGACCGGGAAAGGAACAGTAGACGGGGAGGATGTCACTTCTGGGAATGCACGGACTGCGAACATGAGCGGTCGGACACAATCCTATAACTCGAAACGCGCACAGTGCGCAGTCCTACCGACCGGCGATGGCCGCAACTTGGATAACGAACCAAGATGCGTTCAACAGCCCCCGTTTTCCGTGGAGCGGGTTGGCCTGCTACGTTCGTTTCTCACGGACGCCATCACGGCCACGAGTCATATCCTCGCAGTTCGGGCACACCTGCGGTTCGTCGACCGAATCCGGCGTGAATACACGAACGTAGACCTCCGTGACATGGCTGCCGCAGTTCTGGCATTCCGCCATACCAGTAGCAGCCAGACCATCGACCATAGGCTTTCTGACGGCGACGACACGAACGATTAGAGATAGCAAACAGCGTCCGCGACCGTTCCAGACGCTGTATCGCTCAATCGGGGAACGCCGTTACGCAACCTTCTCCGTTTCGAGCCACTCTTTGAGCTCCCAGAAACAATCCGAGCACAGACGTCCTTTCAGTGTCTCGACGGAATCCGACGGATGCTCGATTCGGTACCGTTGGTGGCGTTCCTGAGATGAGTCAAGTTCCGTCCCACACTTATCACAGTACTCAACCATACCAAGGGGTTGTCGCTGACGAGGGGAATATTTGGGGGCCCCATTCGTTCGGCAGTGGTCAGCGGTGGTGGGTTACCGACTGATAACGAATATTGGTGCGTGTGTTTCGTGCCTGAGATGCTCAGGGATTGTCCCACGAAAAACTCGTTTGAACAGTGACCGTTCGGACGCTCCGATGACAAGGAGTTCATGCGCGACGCTTTCCGTTGCGATTGCCGATGCGACATCGTCGCTACGACGGAGCGTTGTCACAACTGAACTGTCAGCTACACGCTCAGCGTACGTCTCTAGTCGCCGGTTGGCTGCCTGTCGTTGATTATCGGTTGCGGCTTCTGGAATGACTGTCAGCAGCGTAATTGACGCGGCCCACTCCGAGGCGATACTGCTGGCGAGCGTCACAGCAGCATCGCTATTCGGGCCGCCCGCGATAGGGACAAGAATCGAGTTGATCGCCTTATTTGTCCCGGGGCCGTAGTGGGTGATTGTCACGTCGTCAAGGGATTCAACGTCAGTGAAACCGAATTCTTGGCGAGCAATTGCGTCCCCAGTAGAGGCCATACGCCGCTTGTGGCGACGTGGTGGCGTACTGACTTCACGTAGACTGACCGGGTGGATACTCGTAGCGTTGGACGGCGGAGCGTTGGTTGGGAATGCTGGCATTACTCGTGGGTTGGGACTGTTGGATTTGATTACTCGCCAGAAGAGATCTGGCGACGGCTTTTGTCGCCCACGATGAGCGATAGATAGTTCAACTAAACCTACGCGCTCACCGGTATAACTGTTTCCCGGTCCCGTATCCCCATCTCAGCCCAGTCTACGGACGGTTGTCCCAGCTATTGGCCTTGAGGAGCTAGCGTGTAATTCTCGCTAAGTACAGACTGACGCTCTATCAATATTTAACATGGCTCCTTTCCATCATTTTTCTGTGCCGAAGTCTGATGCCGATATCAACCGTCTCGGGACGCAGATGATGGTTCTGGGGACACAGGTCAGTTTACTTGGTCTCGCTATTGCTCACTACTTCAATCCAGTTATCGGGCTCACGGTTTTCGCGTCCGGATTCCTCGGAACTATTGGTGTATTCATGGATACTGAGTAGGCGAGTTCGCTCAATCCGCATACTCACTTACGGGTTGTTTCACCCTACATAATATCTGATCAATGGGATTTCAACAGCGGCAAATTGGTCACTCCATGGCCAGGCGATCTATGCGACAAGTATTGATCTGTGATGTTCCCGAGACTGGGTCTGTACTGACCGACCTAGGCCCGAACCTAGTAGCCGTTGAGGGTTTCAACAAAGGAACGAATTTCCACCCGCCGTACTTTAAGTAATTTGTCCGACGAGTACCCCGTATGAGCACGCTGGCGGACACAATCCAAATCGAGAACGTTGTTGCATCCAGTGATCTCGGCCAAGAACTCGCCCTCGACCAACTCGCAGTGGATCTCGACGGCGCCGACTACAACCCCGAGGACTTCCCTGGAATCGTCTACCGCCTCCAGGAGCCGAAATCAGCCACGCTGATCTTCCGGTCAGGGAAAGTCGTCTGCACTGGTGCGAAAAGCGTCGATGACGTCCACGAAGCCCTCGACATCGTCTTCGATGACCTCCGCGAGTTAGGGATCGACGTCGACAGTAATCCGCCGATCGAGGTGCAGAACATCGTTTCTAGTGCCAGTCTCGAGCAGTCGCTGAACTTGAACGCGATTGCGATCGGGCTTGGCTTAGAGCAAATCGAGTACGAACCTGAACAGTTCCCCGGGCTCGTCTATCGGCTCGATGACCCCGACGTCGTCGTGCTCCTCTTTGGCAGCGGGAAGCTCGTCATTACTGGTGGAACAGAAACGGACGAAGCCCAGCAAGCACTCATGCACGTGCAGGACCGGCTTTCCGAACTCGGCCTCCTCGATTAATCCGGCCACATGGAGATTGGGGAGACTCGCTTTCCAGCGAATCGCCGCTACCGCCGACGAGAACTGCTGTCGTCCCTCATGTGGTCGCGGGCGGCTTCGACATCCGAGTAGGTTCCAGCGCGTGCTTGATGAGGCGGCGATCCCCCTCGTTCTCCTCCCAGCGCGTGATTACGTCGCGGCGTTCGCGGAGCTCGGCACTTGCGAGATCACCGTCGGCGAGCGACTGTTCGAGGGCCTCACACGTCTCGACGTCGTAGGTCGCCTGCCACTCCTCGATCTCCTCGGTGATCGCGGCCAATTCGTTGCGTAGCTCCTCACGCGTATTCTCCTCGATAAGCGTGCGGATTTCCTCGAAGAGCAGTCGGGTGTAGTCCGGCTGGTAGCGTGTCGTCTCGCCGGCCTCGACGCGGCGCAGCTGTCCCTGGTCGACGAGATTCTGGAGCTCCTCGTTGGTTGTACTCCAGGCGGCGTCAGCCTGCTCGCTGATCCAGTTAACTGAACGGGGTTCGCGAAGTGACTCGGCGACGGCTCGAATGCGGTCGCGGGCGCTCATCGACTCAGTCCACGACTGGACCCCATTCCGCGAGGATTCGGGCATGCTTGGCACCTCTAGTCCTGATTACGATACGGAAGTGTTGTCACGTCGAACGCATCGTAGTGCCGGTCGTAGGTGAGGATATGATCGACCTCTAAGGCCTGCATATGCGCTGCAACAGTAAAATCAGTAAGTGACGCATCCAGGTCGGTCCACTCGATAAACGTCGATTTCGCGTCCTCGAAAGCGTCCTCGGGGACGGATTCGGACTGATACAGCGTGCTCTCGTCGATGGTCGTCAGGAACGTGGCTGCGTTTCGCATCGACGCTTGCTTTTTCAGCCGGGTTGCAGCCTCGTCGACGATGTGATCGTTGACGATGAGACGACGATAGGGGAGGTCACCGTCGCGGACAAAGGCCATGAACGCCCGCGAGACTGCGTGCATCTGATCTTGGGGGTTGAATAATGCGTACAGGAACTTCGGGCCGACGACGACCTGATGGCGGACGTGCCCTGGGCGAAAATGCTCGGCTGTGACCGTGCCGATTGGGGTCTCGACTGGCTCTGCCATCAGCGGTCAGGGCTCCGCGGATGGATCGTCGGCGAGCGTGAACGATTCGTCACTGCCGTGCCACTCGTCGACGAGATCGTCTTCCTCGCGAGCATCCGTCGCCGCCGACGCTGGAAGGGACTCGTCATCAAGGTCGTCGAGGACGGTGAACGCCGGGTCGTTTGGGTCAGCTTGCTGCTGGCGTTCGATCCACTCGAGAAGCGCCTCGTGGCCGGCTTCCTTGAGCGAGAGGCCGTGCTCTCGAGCGAACTCCCGGAAGCGTTCGTATTCGTCCTCATTCAGCTCCGTTTGCACGTGCTTCGTGTCGTTACTGCTCATGCGGATCCCCGCTACTACTTCCATCTACTTGCTCATGAAGTATAAGATGTTCGCATGACTTATTTCATGCCTCATGCTCAAGTGGAAGACAAGGCGGACTACTGGCCCTGAAATTGAAATACAAACCCGAAACAACCCACGGTCCAATCGATGCATGATCGCTATCTAGACCTCGAGGAACTGCGGCCGACCGGCGAGGCGTCCCACATTCCGGACACGAGACTGGACGACGGGTGTGAAGGAGACCCCCGACGGCAACGCGTCGCGACGAGTTCTGGTGGCTACCCTGATGCGCCGACGGCCGCCGATGGCGAGTGTCGGTCCTGTGGGGCGTCAGTCCCAGACGGCCAGACGAAATGCCGGTTCTGTCTCACGAACCATCTCGATGTGACGCCACTAGCACGAACGAGACAGCGTCGACGAGGAATACCGATAAGCGAGGAGAGAGCTCCCGGCTTTAGCCAGAGTATGAATTCGACAATTGGAGCAACAACTATGGGTTACGCTATACCTGGATACTCAGCTCTCCAATTCATCTAATCCCGCCTCAAGCACTACGGTATAGGCTTCCGAGAGGTCCAGATCGTTCGCTTCTGCGTAGTCTTTGACTCGGCCACCGAGAGTATGTGAAATATCGATATTGGGTCGCATGGACGTAAAGTCTTTAAGACTAAAAGTATAATAATCTGTTGTCGTGAAGCGTACCAACAGGTTCGTCGTGCGTCCGCTTTCCGACGATGGAGAGCAACTGCTACGTGACTTGTTGGACGCTTCCGCTGCTCTTTGGAACGAGGTCAACTACGAACGCCTAATGCGGTACAACGGCGAGGACGGCTTCAAGGGTGACGTCTGGGACGCCGATACAGGCCGACTCGAAGGCAAATACAAAGGCGTGCTCGGTGCGTCCACTGCCCAACAGGTCATTCGGAAGAACAGCGAAGCATGGCGCGGGTTCTTCCGCCTGAAAAACCAGTACCACGACGAGTCGAACACATCAGTTACCGAACACCCGGAACCGCCGGGCTTCCGTGGGAACGAGGACGAGGGACGCCAACTCAAGACCGTTATTCGCAACACGTCGTACACCGTCGAATGGGGCAACCGCTCACGGCTTGAGATACTGGTTGGGAGCAAGTTGAAAGACCGATACGACCACACCGGGCGGCTGCGGCTGGAAATCGCTGGCGACCCGAATTGGCCCAACTACCAGAAGCAGGGCCGGTTGGACCTGTGGTACGATGAGACTGATTGCACCTTCCGAGCTTCGCAACCTGTGACTATTACTGATGCACGGGCGACTCCACTGGCCGCAGAGAAGGCCGCTTTGGATATTGGTGCAAACAATCTCGTCGCCTGTACCACCACGACCGGCGACCAATACCTGTACGAAGGTCGGGACCTGTTCAACCGCTTCCGTGAGACAACGCGAGAAATCGCCCGGTTACAGTCCAAGCTACAGGACGGCCAACACAGTAGCGAGCGTATCCGGCGGCTGTATCGGAAGCGAACCCGCCGCCGCGACCACGCACAGGAAGCGTTGTGTCGTGACCTAATCGAACGGCTGTACGAGGACGGCGTAGACACGGTGTATATCGGTGGACTGACCGACGTGCTGGGCACACACTGGTCGGTCGAAACCAACGCCAAGATCCACAACTTCTGGGCGTTCAAGCAGTTTACTGAGCGGCTAACATGTACTGCTGAGGAATACGGTATCTCGGTGGAAGTCCGGTCGGAAGCGTGGACCAGCCAAGAGTGTCCGCAGTGCGGTTCAACAGACCGAACGAAACGACATCAGGACACACTAACGTGTCCATGTGGATTCGAGGGGCACGCCGACCTCACAGCGTCAGAGACGTTCTTGAAGCGGCACACAGAAAAGGCAGTCAGGCCGATGGCACGGCCCGTGCGGTTCGAGTGGGACGACCACAACTGGTCGGGGACACCACACCCTCACGAAAGTCCCAAAGAACAGCGCACAGACCCGAGTACCGTCCACCGTGACGGGAATGTTGCCTCCGGCGAGTCGTAGACCGGCTGAGACTCCCACGGAGGAAACCCCGGCATTCACGCCCGGGAGGATGTCAAACGCTCATCTACGATCTCGACGAGGCGCCGGCGCGCCAGCTGGTCGAGCAATGGCCCTTACTCCCCGACGCGGTACAGGTGTCGTCAGTGGAGGGAGAGCGGCTTCTCAGTGCCGCCCGTGACCGGGCTGGGTGGCACGGGCAGGGAGCGTCGGAGCGTCAGGAGCAGGCCCCGACGCGGCTCTACGACCAGCGGGGAGACGGCATCCGCGACGCGTCGCGTCTCGACGCGGCCCTCGACAACGCCGACAACGCGGTGTGGCTGGTCCCAGCGATGGCGCTGACCGAATCCACTGGCGCGGCTGCGGCTGATCGGCAGGTGTCGTCGGTACCGACGACTCAGGAACTCGACTGTGAAACCTGTGGACGGGCGACCGACCATCGGTTCAAGACCCATGAATCGGTCCCGGATGCGGCGTGGACGGGCCAACCGATCTGGGAGTGCCGGGTGTGTGGCTCGGCTCGCTACGGACCTAGTCTCGAGTAGGGCCAGTGTTGGGCCTCGATTAACCAACATCTCTGCAGGTGGCCCCGGGTTTCGTTGGTTAACAGTAATAGGAAGTACGATTTCCTTGTTCAGACTCGCAGCCGCTAACTGGTGTAAAATCGATAATTACAGATAGAATACTAATCGCTACGTGAGGGGATGGAGAGCAGTAGTTGAGGCTGGGTCACTCAATGCATATGATCCCAATTTTCCGCGCCCACTAATCAAGTTTATTTGTACTACATCAATTTAATTGGGTAAGCTTTATGTGGCAGTCCTCACCAGCAGATATTGCGGTCGAAGTCGAGAGACCCCACATCTGGGGGTTAAGACCCTGGAGGATTAAGTAGTGACAACTATGAACTGCCCGGACTGCGGGAACGAGCGAACACGCGTCATCGATACAGGGACCAGTGCCGACGGAACTTCCGTCCGACGGCGCCGCGAATGTCAACGCTGTTCGTTCCGCTTTACGACCTACGAACGTCCGGAGTGGGAGTCCCTCCAAGTGAAAAAACGCGACGGTACCATCGAATCGTTCGACCGACAGAAACTCCGCGCAGGGATCGAGCGAGCCGTTGAGAAGCGAGACGTGGCCGAGACAACAGTGACCGCTCTCGTCGACGATATCGAGAGCGAACTGCAAGATCGAGAGGCACGTATCGTCTCTTCGAGTCTTATCGGCGAACTCGTCTCTGAGAACCTCCGTACGCTCGATAAGGTAGCCTACATTCGATTTGTCTCCGTTTACAAAGCATTCTCTGAGCCACAGGAGTTCCTGAGAGAACTTGACGCAGTCTTGGATGCAGAACTCGATGACTTCGAAGCCTCGAACAGCGCACTATGACACAAACATACGCAGCTCAAACGAATGTTCGGTCAATCCTTGACCGGGCGAGCATGACCCACGTCCAGACGTACAGAGAACGACGGAAACAGAAACCAACCGACAGAGAACGATTCCTCCGGGGTACGTGCCAATGACTGAAAACAAAACCAAAGGCGGAGATCCGGAGACCGACATCTTCTCCGAACGAACACACCTAAAGCCGTACGAGTACCCCGACGTCCTCGAGTACAAAGACGCGATACGGAACAGCTACTGGGTTCACACAGAGTTCAACTTTTCAGGAGACGTTCAAGACTTCAAGGTCAACACGACTCCGGCCGAGAAAACCGTCATCAAGCGGACGATGCTGGCCATCGCGCAGATCGAGGTCCAGGTCAAGACCTTCTGGGCAGAAATCTACGACGAGATGCCCAAAGCGGAGATCGGGAACGTCGGCATGACCTTTGCGGAGAGCGAGGTCAGACACATGGACGCGTACAGCCATCTCCTCGACATCTTGGGGATCACGGAGGACTTCGAGGAGGTGACTGAGGTCCCCGCAATCGAGGAGCGGATCGACTACCTCGACGAGTACCTCGAGAAGAGCGAGAGCGACGACAAACAGGAGTACGTGATGAGTCTCCTGCTGTTCTCCACGTTCGTCGAGCACGTCTCGCTGTTCTCGCAGTTCCTCATCATGACGAGCTTCGACAAACACGAAAAGAAATTCAAGGGGATCGCGAACGCCGTCGAAGCGACCAGCAAGGAGGAGCAGATTCACGGACTGTTCGGTGTCGAACTCGTGGAGACGATTCGCGAGGAGAATCCGGACCTCTTCGACGAGGACTTCGATGAAGAGGTCCAAGCAGCCTGTCAGCAGGCGTTCGAGGCAGAGATGAAGATACTGGACTGGATCTTCAGTGAGGGCGAACTGGAGTTCCTTCCCCGGGCGCACGTCGACGCGTTCCTGCGGGACCGGTTCAACCAGAGCCTCAAGAACATCGGTGTCGAGCCGATCTTCGAGCCGGACGATGACCTGCTCGAGGAGACACGGTGGTTCGATGAAGACATCATGATGACGAAAGATAACGACTTCTTCAGCAAGCGGTCGACCACGTACAACAAGCACGCACAGAGCGTTACCGCCGAGGACATATTCTAACGATGGCACAAACAGAACCAGCACTCGACGAGGTACAACAGCAGCACGAGGAACCATTCTACTGGCTGAACGAGGACAGCCGGGCGTTCCTCGACGAGGGGTACCTGATCGAGGGCGTCACGGCCGAGGAGCGGGTCAGGGAGATCGCAGAGCGGGCCGAGGAGATCCTGGACGACGACGGCTTCGCGGACAAGTTCTACGACTACATGAGTCGGGGCTTCTACAGCCTCGCGAGTCCGGTGTGGGCGAACTTCGGTCTGGACCGAGGCCTGCCCATCAGCTGCTTCGGGAGCTACATGGAGGACAACATGGAGAGCATCCTCTACACGCAGGCCGAAGTGGGCGAGATGACCAAGCTGGGCGGCGGGACCAGCGGGTACTTCGGCGAGATCCGGCCCCGAGGCAGCCCGATCACGAACAACGGCAAGAGCAACGGGAGCTACAGCTTCACCGAGCTGTTCGACACGATCATCAACGTCGTCAGCCAAGGCGAGACGCGACGCGGCCAGTTCGCGGGGTACATCGACGTCGAACACGACGACCTGGACGAGTGGCTCAACATCAAGACCGAGGGTGACCCCGTCCAAGACATCTACTACGGCGTTATCATCGGTGACGACTGGTTCCGGGCGATGGTCGACGGCGACGAGGAGAAGCGAGAGACGTGGGCGGAGATCATCGAGACTCGGATCAACATCGGTGTCCCGTACATCATCTTCCGGGACAACATGAACGACGGGAAGCCACAGGTCTACAAGGACAGGGGCTACGAGATCAACGGCTCCAACCTGTGTACCGAGATCGCGCTGCCGGCCACGCCAGACGAGAGTTTCGTCTGTTGTCTCTCGTCGATGAACGCGCTTCACTACGATGAGTGGAAGGATACCGACGCAGTAGAGACGCTGACGCGGTTCCTCGACGCCGTCATGGAGGAGTTCATCCAAGAGGCGGAGGGGACGCAGTTCATGGAACGCCCAGTGCGGTTTGCGAAACGGCACAGGGCGATCGGCATCGGCGTTCTCGGCTGGCACAGCTACCTCCAGAGCGAGATGATTCCGTTCGACAGCATGGAGGCGATGGAGAAAAACGAGGCAATCTTCCGCACCATCAAGGAGCGAAGTTACGAGGAGAGTCGTCGCTCGCCGACGAGTTCGGCGAACCGGAGGTGCTCGAGGGCTACGGTCGCCGGAACGCGACGACGATGAGCGTGGCCCCGACGAAATCCAGCAGTGTCATCCTGGGGCAGGTCAGTCCGAGCATCGAACCGCTGAAATCGAACTACTTCGTCCGCGACGGTGCGAAGCTGAAATCGACGCAGAAGAACCAGTTCCTTGAGGCGATACTGAAAGAGCGAGGCAGAGACGAGCGCGAGGTCTGGGACAGCATCGCACAGAACGACGGGAGCGTGCAACACCTCGACTGCCTGACCGACGAGGAGAAGGAAGTGTTCAAAACCTTCGCCGAGATCCCACAGATGGCGATCATCAACCAGGCGGCACAGCGGCAGAAACACATAGATCAGGCACAGAGTCTGAACGTCTCGATCGATCCGAGCGAAGTGAGCGTCAAGGAGATCAACCAGCTCTACATCGAGGCTTGGAAGAAAGGGGTGAAGAGTCTCTACTACCAACATAGCGTGAACGCTGCACAGAAGTTCAGCCGAGACATCCTCGAATGCAAGGCCTGTGAGAGCTGATCACCCATCGGCCGGTATGATAGAGTGCTCCATGTAAACTACGCACACCTATTTACCAGACGTTCCAGACCGGTTTTAGAATGAAGAAAGAGTGCTTTGACCTACTGCTAAGAGCGTGATCTCCTGCAAGCCCGACGCCAATCTCGATGGTGGGTCTTTCCGCGCCGGCGAGCGGTGAGGCGCTTCCGATGGAGCAAGAGTTGCCCTAACTCGAACTCAACATACCAGACAGCAAGTCGAGTAGCGGAGAACAGACACTTCCATTAACAAGTCTTAGAACCACTTTGACTACCGTGGCGGACAACGAGTATCATCGGCGAACAGCCATCACACGGCTGTCTGTATCCCCAGCCGATAGCACGCTCCTACGAGGGACGATCGAGGAGTGGCAACAGGGATGCCAGGTCGCCGTAGATAGGGCGTGGGAGCAAGGTCACTCAAACTCCGACGTTCAAGAGCTTGCTTTCGACGCCGTCCGCAATCAGACCTCCCTCGGTAGTCAACACGCAATTCTCGCCTGCCACCAAGCTGCCGAGAACATCAGGTCCTGCATCACTCGCCGACGCGCCGGCAAAAAGGCGAGCAAACCCACGTACACGAGTCCGACGATTACCTATGACAGTCGGACAATGACGATTTTCCCCGAGCAAGAGCAGGTGTCGCTTACGACCCACGGCGACCACGCCCGAGTACGGGGTGACCTCGTAGTACCCGACGACGAAGATGGCTACCAGCACCAATATCTCGCCAGCGACGAGTGGGAACCCACTGAGTCAACACTTCACTACCGGAACGGCGAGTGGTACTTGCATCTCGGCTTCCGCAAACCCGACACGAACGCCACTAGTGAGACGACCGAGAACGGAACGGTTCTCGGCGTCGATCTTGGTGTGAACGAGATCGCCGTCACCAGCACCGCCCGGTTCTTCTCTGCAGGGAATTTGAACCATGAGCGTCGAGAGTTCGAGCGCGTGCGTGCCGACCTGCAAACACATGGGACACGTAACGCGCATCGGACACTCGAATCCCTGAGTAACCGGGAAGACGAGTACGTGAAACATGTTCTGCACGGCGTGGCCAACGGGATCGTCGAGGAGGCGTTGAGGTATGACTGCGACGGCATTATCTTCGAGGAATTAGACGGAATCCGCGAACGTCTCCCCAAGGCCGCATGGCACTCTAAATGGGCATTCAATCGCCTCTATAACTATGTTGAATACAAAGCCGAAGCCGAAGGGTTGTTCGTGGATACGACGGATCCGAAGAATACCTCCAAACGGTGTGCCGAGTGTGGATTCGTTCACGGAAACAATCGTCAATCCAGGGGCGCGTTCGAGTGTCAAGAGTGTGGTAACCGGAATCAGGCGGACTACAACGCCGCAAAGAACGTCGCCGAGCTGTATCTCCGTCGTGAGCAACAGTCCTCACGGCGGAGGGGCGTCAGCCAATACGCCCTGAAGTCCGGGACAGTGACGCCGAAGCGGGGATACACCCCGTACCCTGACGGGTTTGAGGCGGAGTCCGCGGACAAATCCCACCCGTAATGAAGCGAGCGGACATCAGTCCCGAGCGAATGGGTTGGGGTAGTTGGTACAGGGCTATCGGATGCACTGTGTCCGCATTTGATGTTCAGTACTCAGGGCAGTGGTGTTCTGGTGAACCCCTCAGCCACTAACAGAGTTGGTGCATCCAATCGTTAAGTGTAGCGGATGCGTATCTCGGTTCCTGTCGGAGTCGAACTCAACAAAAGGTTGATGGCTTTGTCGAGCGAAGTGATACCTATGAACCAAAGAGTTCTGTACAACGGTGGTGTTGCGTTGGTCGGCTTGGTAGTCATCCTCAGTTCAGCGTGGTTCATCTACCAAGGACAGTTTGTGGCAGAGAGCGACCCGATGTTCCCGCTCCTCGGTGCTATTGTGGGCGTTGTCGTGGGGACGCTCCTCGCGGCAAAGGGAGGGTTCGAACTTGCAACTCTTCGCCGTTCACGAAGTGTCTGACAATTCCAAAGGGTTCGTTGGCCGTCTAACGGGATAGACGCAGAGCTACCTAACGGCTATTTCACCACTGTTGGTTCATAACTAATCAGATTTCGCCAAACCGGTAATGTTTTTCATGCCGTGAATTGGTGAGGCGTTTCCAATAGATCCAGATATCGAACAAGGATATCGGCTGCATCAGATACTCAGCAATCTCAACCGACTCGACGTCGACCGATTGGACGACGCGGATCGAGAGCGAGTCGAGACCGCGAGAGACCTCCTGGAGGAGGTGAGCCTTCTCACGCGGCCGGGCGACGGAGCCGGGGCGGACGCCCACGCAGATTCCTAACTGGAGTCCCCGGCCACGACCAGGGAGGCAACTCTCGCGTCGGTTTATCGCCCCCGACAGGGGTGCGGGGGCGACCCCGTGAAGTCCAGACATGGCGACACTGCAAGCTGCGACGACGTCGACTGGCGCGTTCGTATCGGATCCGCGGACAGTCCGCGAGCTCTGTGAGAACTACTGCTTCGGGACGCTCGACTGGGAGGTTACCGAAGACGGAGAGCTCACCATCTGGGGGTACGACGACTTTGAGGTGTACGAGGCGCGGGAGGAGGTCAATCTTAGCTGTTAGAGCAAACGACGGAGCACTCAATAGAATCAAATTGACCGGAGGGTTCAAGTCGCTTCGTAAGGAATTCTTACGTAGAACTGCCCATGAGTACTGACGACCCTGAAGTCACGACGGTTACCTCGAAGGGACAGATCACAATCCCGAGTCGGCTTCGCGACCAGTTCGGCCTCGAAAAAGGGACGAAACTGATGGTCGTCCCAACAGACTACGGTCTGGTTTTGAAGAAACTCGAACTCCCCTCAGTCGAAGAGTTCCAGCACCGAGTCGAAGAGCGATCGGAAGAGGCCGATCTCTCCATGGACGAGGTCACCCAGTTGGTCCACGACGCGCGGAGCGCCGATGAATGAGAGCCGTTCTCGATACGAACGTCCTCATTTCAAGCGTCATCGCAACGGGTGTCCCCCACGATGTGGTCGTCAAAGGATTCAGTAACGAGTACGAGATTATCGTCTCCGTCGAGACGCTGACTGAGTTTCGAGAAACGCTGTTGAAATACCCGGAGAAGTTCCACATGGACGAAGAAGACGTCCAGCAGGAGGTCGAAACGATTCGGTATTATGCGGAGTTCGTCGACCCGGATGAAGATATCACGGCAGTCGACGATGATCCCGATGACGACAAATTCCTCGAAGCTGCAGTGGCTGGCCACGTGGACTATCTCGTCTCTGGCGATCGGCATCTACTCGATCTCGACTCCTTCCAAGGAATCGATATTGTCGACCCGAGAACCTTCTACGAACGCCTCACCACCCAGTAATCAGCGGATCTACCACAGAAGACAGCCCGACCAATCGGTCGTGGGCACGATGGGGGGGTTTTTGAGCGCCCGAGAGCGGCGCGGGCTCGACCGAACGTCCCCCAGAGGAGACCAGAATAAACGATACAGACCAGACGACAGCATACCGACTGACGATTACCGTCGACGGCGTCGAGCTACCCGTCGACGAGGATGTGCGCCATGCACTTCTCGAAATGCTGTCGAGAGCAGCGTCCTAACCGGTGATATCACGCCGATCTGCCCTCGTGACGACTGCAAATCACACCTTGGCATCGGGAAACCCGTCTACGCTGGTGAGCAGACCGACACCGCCGACGCCGATGTGCGGTGTCTCAACGAGGACTGTTCGTTCACTGCCTGCGCGCAGTTCGTACTTGTCAATCTGCTCGACGAAGAGGCAGACTCACAGACGAGTCTCGTCCACGCCGGAGAGATCGAACCACTCGAGGCACGATATCAGCAGTGAATTAACCAACATCAGGAGCGGCAAAGCTACTGTTGTTGGTTAATATTGGCGTCTGCCGCTGGTTTTTTCTCGCCCCGAGAGCGGGCGCGGGGCGATCAGTCCCGCGTCTTCTGGGTGATTCGAGATGGCGCTCTCAGCACGTCCGACCAGTAGCATCGCCGACGAAATTACAGCTGCCCGGCAGGCCGACCACGTAGCGTTCCTTCATCGCGTTCCCTTCGCGCTTGACGCATTTCGACTTGGTTTTCTCACCGGCTTTCGCGAGGACTGTACCTACCAACAGCAACAGTACACGGATCTGAACCTTCCAGTCGGGATGCTCGATAACGACTTTCGCAATCCCGACCTTGATCGGTACGTCAATCGGTTTTTCGAGTACGAACCGCAGGTTGGCGTGATCGGTGACGCCTACAATGTCGACGAGGTCGACGAGTACGTTGCCGCCGTTCGCGAAATTCAGGGGAGTTACCCGGAGGCGGACCTCGTAATCGTCCCGAAGTGCCGTGCAGCAATCCAGGCTGTCCCCGATGACCTCGTTCTCGGGTACTCACGAGGATACGCTGATCGACTCGCTCACGAGTTTTCTGAGCCACGCGATTGGCGCGGGCGACGTGTCCATATTCTCGGTGGAAGTCCACCAAAGCAACTCGAGGTGATTAAGCAGCTGACCCAGCCGACACTGACGGGTGACCCACCTGCCGATATCGTCGGCGTCGATTGGAACGGTGTCCATCGTGGGGCGCAGTTCGGGGAGTTCTGGACGCCGGACGGCTGGGACGATCGCGGTCGCGACGCCGATCACATGACAGTTCGGAAGACCGTACGCCACGGCCTTGCCCAGATTCGCGAGTTCTGGCAGGCACACGACGTCTGGCCCGAGTCGACGCCCCAGGAGGGCGGAGCAGAACTCACATATCGTGGCCCGTCACTGAGCGAACTCGAGAGCGCTGCGTGTACCGAGTGTGAGGGAAACGTCTGGACCACCGAGCGTGGTCCCTACGTCGCCGAGTACGGCACGGGCGAGATCTGTGGCTACTGCAGCTACGAGTGCTACTTCTCACACCGGCATCGGAACAATCTCGCGGAGCTCGCCGGCGAGCAGAGCGTCTCCTTCCCGCCCGCGTGACGCCACGAGCTGTTTTTTCGCGCGCCCGGAGAGGGCGAGGGCTCGAAAAAGGGCCTTCACACTGAGGTGAACTCCTGTGAGTCAACAACAGAGTGCCGACAACGTCTCAATCGACGACATCCCAGTCGATATCGACAGCACACAATCAGGTGAGGTCAATCCCACCGACGTCCCCGATGAAATCGAGTCGATCAGCCGGGGGCTTGCCGGTGAACACCCGCCGACGAATCCACTGGTCGTACTGAAAGCGGCTCGCTGGTGGTACATTCACGGCAAGGGCGGCACGGATCCCGCCTTCCAGTGGGCCATCGAGTGGGCGCGCCACCTTGCAACCGACACGCCCAGCGACGTCGAGCGGTTCGACGAATTTCTCGAGTACCTCGTCACGGTCGGCTTCGCTGATGAGAAGGACGCGCTTCGCTGATCAGAGCTCGTAGCAGACGACATCCTCAGCCCCACAGCTTGGACACTCTTCGGCGTTCTCCGAGAGTGTCTCTCCACAGTTTCGGCACTCCCACAGGGTCGATGACTCCCCTTCGACGGCCCTGCGGAGTGTACTCAAGAGACCCATTCTGGGTTATCTGATGTACTTGCGGTTGTTAACACCATCCCCTGTCAGCCACCCCGACTTGAACGAAGTCGTGGAGGCGTGTTTTTTCTGCGCCCCTGAGGGGTGCGGCGCGGTCTGAACAGACGCAGTCGCCGTGAACTCGATTCGGTGAACCCAATGGCTACGACCAGTGACTCGTCGGTCTCCTTCGAGCAGACCGACACGCGATCGGACGAGATGAACAGTACCATCGAACAGTGGATCGACGACCTCGTCGCCGGCGTCGACGACGCGCAGGCTAGCGCGGAGTTCCAGGAATGGCTCGATGTCCAGAGTCGGTTCCACGATTACTCGTATCGGAACACGCTCCTCATCAAGCGGCAGTGTCCCGAGGCAACCCGCGTGGCTGGCTACCGGACGTGGCAGGAGGAGTTCGACCGCCACGTCACGGAGGGCGAGTCGGCCATCTGGATCTGGGCGCCAATCATCGCGAAACAGTGCCCGGAGTGCGAGAACTCGCCGAGCTACCACGAGGACAGCGATTGTGAGTACGACGAGACGTCGCCCGAGGAGTGGTCCGAGGGGCTGGTCGGGTTCAAGCCCGCGCCGGTGTTCGATGTCTCCCAGACCGAGGGCGAACCGCTCCCCGACCTCGACACGGAAGCGACCGGGGATGGCGGCGACCTCGTCGAACAGTTGACTGCCGCCGCTGATGACCTCGGCGTGACGGTGCGGATCGTACCAGCTGAGGAGTGGACCCACGGCGAGGCAAAGGGCATCTGCGAACAGCTGAGCCTCGTCGACGTTCAGCCGCTCGTCGAGGTGCGTGATCGGGAGAACGAGGCCGACCTTGCGCGGACGCTGATCCACGAGTACGCACACGCCCTGCTCCACTTCGATGTCGACGACGACACCGAGCGGGCGAAACGCGAAGTCGAGGCCGAAGCCGTCGCGTACGTCGTCGGGCGCTACTGCGGGCTCGACACGAGCGGCTCGGCATTCTACCTCGCTGCGTGGGAGTCGGACGATCCCGAGGTCGTTCGCGAGCGGCTCGGACGGATCAGTCGGGCGGCAGAGGAACTCATCGACGTTCTGGAGGACTAGACCTATTTGTTAGTTGAGATTATTTCAGCAGCCCAGACAGGAAGGAAGAAGAGCCGCCAAGGACCCGATCCAGCCGCCAGGTAAACAGTCCACGTGCAGCTGAAACAAGGAGGACAGTTCCAATAACCCAGAGCAATACGCTTCCGAGAACATAGCTTCCAATCAAGATACCGACTTGGCCAATCGCTACGGCTCCAAGGAGTCGTTTTTTCTCTCGTTCGTATATTTCTGAGAGCTTGTTGAACTCATCCAAATCCTCTGGTAAGGAGAAGCCCTTGTTAGCCCCCCGTTTCCAGACAGTCGGGGCCATTGATACGCCCACCAAACCTTCTGGACCACTAGAGACGGTGAGATTTTGCAGATCTATAGTCCATTCAGTATCACATTCCGTACATCGAAGCAACGTGTAAGAATGGTTGGTTACCTCAATAGAACGCCGGATAACGGTCGTCTCTCCGGTGCAGACTGGACAGCTGTCGGGGGTAATCGGTGTTATAGAGGTCGTGTTTGAGTCGATTCGATCCAATTCACTTGCTATCTCCCCGTAGAGTCGATTAATCAGCGCCTCCGACTTCTCCGAATAATCCTCAAGTGCGGCATCGAGATCATCTGCGAGTAGTTTTAAATCTACTAGCGTGGCACGAAGATCCTCATCCTTTGGGCCAGCGGAGAGGTTCTCAAGGGTAGCGCGATACTCTTCGACCACTACTTGTAGTTCTACGCCAGCCTTCTGGAAATCATTATATCTGGAGATCGTACTCTTCGAGTCGGTCCACGAAATCTCCTCATCAAATGTACTAAGTTCAGAATACAGGCTCTGAAGATGGTCATCAAGTTCAGTAACCGTTTCGTCTATCTTCCGCGAGAGTCGATCGGATTCTTTGTCCGCGGGCAGTGACTGAGCAGTCTCAAAGAGCTCGTTCAATTCCTCGATGGCCTCAATAACCCCGTTCACTAATTCATAGGTATTCGCTATCTGATTCCCACACGATATCTCATCGGCGACTGAATAGGGGAATCTGCTCTCGTTCAGGGGGAATTGTAGCTGTGCTTGAGACGAGGTCTCGGAGGGGCGAGCGCTATCGGCTGTCGGAGCCACAGAATTCCCGTGAATAGCATCGTGACAATCTTTACAGAGGGTTTTCAGATTGCTCGTGTTATGGGTTCCACCCTTACTCTTTGGGACAATATGGTGGGCATGAAGCTCTGCATCGCCACGAGGACCACCGACTGCACCGCAGTTCTGACAGGTGAAATCATCTCTGCGGTAAACCTCTTTACGGCGTGATCCCCAATCGCTGGGATACCCCTCACTCATTACCAAATAAATCTTAGACGTAGCGAATAGTGGTTTTGGTGTGGTATTGGCCAAGACTCGCCACCTTCTGAGTTGAGGATGTTTGATTGCCACTGATGTCAGAGGGTCCCAGAAGTATGTATTGGGGGAATGTCGTGTTAACCAACAAATAGCGGACCCTCAGTCGTATCGTTGGTTAAGTTTTTCAGCGCCCGCGGAGGGGCGGAGGCGCGTTCTGACCTCCGTCGAATAATGACTGAACCCTATCTCACGACGCTCCTCGAGGAAGCCGAGCACGTCGCCAAGCAACACGACCAGATCGCTCGAACGACAGACAACCAAGCCCACGAGTACCTCCGATACGCCGTCCTCCGGGTGCTCGAAGGCGAGTCGGACCACCTCCCAGCAGACTGGACGCCGATCGATGGCGTGACAGTCGGCTACGGGAGCGACGAGGCGATGTACGACAGCTGGGGCTCCAGCGAAGACTGGTGGGAGACCGTGCCGCCGCAAGAAGGGTGTACCCGATTCCGGGTGTTCTTCCCGGACCACCACCAGACGGTTCCCCGCGCCATCGTCGACGTGATGGGCGCGCTCGCTGCCTGGCGCGTCTGGACTGGGTGCGCAGCCGCGTGCGGCTCCTACGACCATCGCGAGCGTCGCGAAGTCCACTACCTGTGGCCGGAAGGCCATCCGGTGGAGGAAGTGCTCCACGAGCGGCTCAGGGGGCCTGCGGAAGCCGTCGCTCCCGACGGTGGCCGAACGGGCGACGTTCGCGACCGACTGGTCGTCGACGAGAACGCACAGTCGGAGGACGATCTCGAGCCCCGCACGAAGCGTGCCGTCGCCGAAGCGATGGACGTCTCACTCCTCTCGAAGGGTGGCCGCTACGAGTTACAGTCTGCGTCCGGGAACCGGTACGAAGTCGACGTCATCGACGAATCGTGTACCTGTCCCGACTGGCAGCAGCGCTCACCCGAAGGCGGTTGCAAGCACCTGCGTCGCGTCGATCACGAGATCAAACGGGGGTGCGTTCCCCGACCAGACGGCCGCCTTCCTTCAAACAGGTAGAGGACAGCTAAGATCCGGAGTCAGAACCTTCGAACGCTACGTATTCGTACTTGACAGATGAAGTTTCGACCTTCGAGTCTACGCGGGTATCTAATAGGTATTCCATCAGGCGTACGGTTTCACTCTCGAGTGCTCGTATCTGATCTTCAATTTCAACCCTCTCACCATCACTCAATTCATCGATATCATCGGGGACAGATACCTTCCAACCGTGGATCTCTTGATCGAGTACGATTGTAGTGTGAACAATCGACTCGGACGAGTAGATATCCTGTAGTGGTGCAGGAAGGTGAGACACTATCTGAACTCTAAATACAAACTCAGAATCGTACTCCTGAGTCTGAGGGTCCAAGATATGGTTTACTAAAAATCTAGGCCATGGGTCTTGATTGTCCGCTTCTGGCAGTGTTAGGAAGTAGATAGGGTGATCTTCGTGAGGAACAATATCGTGAATCCGTCCCGGGTACTCCCTGAAGAGTTGTATTGACTCCTCCAAGTTAGGGAGGTCTACGAACTCCTCTATGGAGGTGTCTGACCACTCCCGAAGGGAGGTTGCTACTATTTCTGGGAGACCAAACGGACGTTTCGATACTTGTTCTGCAATTCGGTGGAGCGATTCGTCGGGGTCGCCGGAAGAAAAATCAACGCATGCTCGCCAGTTCCGGTTGTAATCCGTGCTAGAGGACAGTCTTGCAGTTTCAGGAATTGGCTCACCGGTGTCGATGTTTTCTGCTAAACTCTGGACAAGTTCCCGCCGAGGACCTTCGTACTCACGTAGACGCTCTTCGGAAGCAGATTGTTTGGTCGGGTAGAGCTGACGCTGTGAAAGCGTAGCGGGCAAGGGCGACGCGTCCGCGTCACCCGAACGCAATGTTTCCATTTGAATTTGCTGAGTTTCGGAGACGAGCGCCGCGAACCTGCTGGAGCAGGTTCGCTGGCGCGAGGGCCTCTGTTGCCCGCGCTGCCAGTCTGAGTCAGTGATCAAACACG